>CAZSRU010000003.1:0-83846 GCA_964609395.1 uncultured Victivallales bacterium | reverse complement strand
AGTCTTCGTACCAAACGTGTTTTATCCACCGTCCGGATCTGGTCGAGGACAATCTGCCCGGTCTTGCCCTGGAATGTGCAGGGGACACGAGAAGGATAGGGCCGGCCCTTGGTGGTCATGGGCGCGATAATCACGGTTCTGATGTGATCATTCATTTCGTTCGGTGAAATAACAAGACACGGACGGGTTTTGCATATTTCGCTTCCGCACGTTGGGTCGAGTGCGATGAGGAATACATCAAAACGGTTGGTTACCATTCCCATTCCTCCTCATCCCACTTCGTTCCTGTCTCTGCGACGCGATCAAGGATCTCGTCGTCTCCACATTCGCTCATCCGGGCGAATGCACTAGCCCAGCCTTCTCGTGGTTTCGAGGCCGAACGGATCACCAGTTCGTGGTTATGGACCTCCATCTCTACCTGGTTCTCGAAACCACACTGCTCGATCACCGGTTTCGGTAACCGAATACCCCGGCTGTTTCCTATTCTGACAAGCGTTGCTTTCATGATCACAATGTAATTACATTTGAACGGTTCGTCAACCATCATTTCCTTGAACCCGTGCCGGTAATCGTGCAATATGCTCCCAGACAAGAAGTGAGACAGGCTCCCAGCCTGTCCGGGCGGAAAGGAAAGGCGGCAATCGTGAGCGAGAATAATATCGAAGCCCGTATCGCGGACCTGCGCCGCCGCATCGACCACCACAACCGTCTCTACTACCAGGACGCCACACCCGAGATCAGCGACCGCGACTACGACACGCTCTACCGCGAGCTGCTCGACCTTGAGGCGAAGTACCCCGAATACGAATCGCCCGAATCCCCGACCCGGCGGGTCGGCGGGTCACCGCTGGCCGCATTCGAGACCGTGCGTCATGCCGTCCCGATGATGAGTCTCGACAACACCTACAGCAAGGACGAGATCGGCGACTGGATGGCGTCGTTGCCGAAGCTGCTTGATCCAGACACCCCGTTCTCGTTCATCGTCGAGCCCAAGATCGACGGGGTCGCCTTCACCCTGCGCTACGAGCATGGCCGCCTGCGCCGTGCGGCCACGCGCGGCAGCGGCACCGAAGGCGACGACGTCACAGCCAACATCCGTACCATCCGCTCGATCCCGCTGCACATTCCCGGCGCCGAAGCCATCCCCGTGCTGGAACTGCGCGGGGAGGTCTACATGTCGAAAAGCGGTTTCCTGCGGCTCACGCAGCAGCAGGTCGAGCAGGGTCTGCCGCCCTTCAAGAACCCGCGCAATGCCGCCGCTGGCTCGCTCAAACAGCTTGATCCGCGCGTGGTCGCCACCCGTCCGCTGGACGCCGTGCTCTATGGCACCGGCGAACTCAAGGGCATCGCCTTCGACACCCACGCGGACCTGCTCGCGCAACTGCGCGACTGGAGCATACCCGCCCCACCGCTGGCGCTGAGCTGTACCGATGCCGATGCCGTCCTCGAGGCGATCGACGCGCTCGACCGCCAGCGGCACGACTTCGCCTTCGAGATCGATGGGGCCGTGATCAAGATCAACGAGCGCTCGCTCTACGAAACCCTCGGCGTGACCGCCCGCAGCCCGCGCTGGGCGCGCGCCTACAAGTATGCGCCCGAGCAGGCGGAAACGGTTATTACCTCGATCACCATCCAGGTCGGGCGCACCGGCGTGCTGACCCCGGTGGCGGAACTGGAGCCCGTTACGGTATCGGGATCGGAAATCCGCCGCGCAACACTGCACAACGGCGACGAGATCGCGCGCAAGGACATCCGGATCGGCGATCGGGTAAAAATAGAGAAAGCCGGCGAGGTGATCCCCGCCGTCGTGGAGGTGATCATTGCCGCGCGTCCGGCCGATTCCGTCCCCTTCACAATGCCCGCGCACTGCCCCGCCTGCGGCAGCACGGTACACCGGCACATCGGCGAAGTCGCCCTGCGTTGCGAGAACATCCAGTGCCCCGCGCAGACCGTGCGCTGGCTGCTGCATTTCGCCTCGCGCGGCTGCCTAGACATCGAGTCGCTCGGCGATGCCGTGGCCGAAAAGCTGGTCGAGACCGGCATGGCCACCTCGCCCTTCGACCTGTTCACGCTCAAGGTGCAGCAACTGGGTGCGCTCAACCTCGGGACATCGGAAACCCCGCGCCTGTTCGGCGAGAAGAACGCGCAGAAGGTGATCGACGCGCTGGAACGGGCGCGCTCGATGCCGCTGGACCGCTGGCTGCATGCCCTTGGCATTCCCGAGGTCGGCAAGACCGTCGCCCGCCAGATCGCCCAGGCGCATGCGTCGATCAACGCCATTGCGGATTCGCCGATCCTGCGTGATATCCTGGAACTGGACGATCTGCAGACGCAGGCGGTCGAGATCAATCCGCGTTCGCGGGTCAATCCCCCTGCCGACAAGGACGATTTCGCCCGCCGCACGCAACAGCTCGGCACGATCCACGACCGCATGCTTGAAATCGCCGGCCGGCTGGAAACCGCCGGCCAGCTCGAGCAGCGCGAAGTCAAGGAACGCCGCGACGGGATCCGCCAGATCAAGCTGCTGACGGTCATCAAGCGCGATGCCGCCGGGCAGGTCATCGACTTCTTCGCGTCCGAACGCGGACAGGAAACACTCCGGCGCATCGCGGCACTCGGGCTGCAGCCGGAGGCGGCCGCCGGGGCCGCCAGCGACGTGCTGGCAGGCAAGAGCTTCGTGCTGACCGGGACCCTAGCGACCATGAGCCGCGAGGCGGCCGCCGACGCCATCCGGGCCTGCGGCGGGACGGTGGCCGCATCGGTCTCCGGAAACACGGATTATCTCGTGGCAGGCGCGAACACCGGAGTCGCCAAGACCGCCAAGGCCGCCGAACTGGGGGTGCAGGTGATCGACGAGGACGCGCTGCTGGCCATGCTGGGCACGCAGACCGTGCAAACCGACAGGGAACCCCGCCACCACGCCCACCCCTCGGACCCGCAACTCAGCCTGTTCTGAGCGGGAGGTCTGGCGATTTCGACTTTCGACTTTCCAAATTTCGACTTTACCCCAGCCTACGGCTGTGTTTCCTGGATGCGGTAGAACTTCTTCGGCAGGGATTCGATCGTGCCGGTGTAGGACATGAAGCCCGTCTGGCCCGGCATGTTCGTGAAACCGGGGACGCCGGCCCAGTCCACAAGCCCCGTCCCGGACGACAAGTGATACGTCCGCCCTGCCTGGCTGGGCCAGGTCAGCACGAACTGCCCCGCATCCTCCGTATCCAGTCGCATCGTGGTTTCCGCCGAAACCTGGAGCGTGACCGGCACGCCGAACCAGGCGAATCCCGGCGCGTTGCAGACCGCCGTCCAGCCGCCGCGATACGTCCCCGGTGCCAGTGCCCCGGCATCCAGCCGCAGTTCCACCACCGCGCTCGTCCCGGCAGCCACGCTGCCGCCTGCCGGTGCCACCAGCCAGGGCGTTCCCCACGAGAAGGTGATGTCATCCACGAACCAGCCGCGCGAGGTCACGTAACCGTCCGTCCCGAAGCGGAAACGCACCTGCACCGTCTCGCCGGCATAAGCCGCCAGATCGAACTCGACCGCCTCCCATCCGCCGGTCATCCCCCCGAGACAGGGACGGTGATACGCGAAGGGAGAGTCATCGTTGGGGGTGATCCGGTAAGGATAGCCGCCAACCGGCGCGATCGACTCGAAAGTAACCCCGCCATTCCGCGAGATCTCGACGACCGCGCCATCCCAGTAATAGTTCGCGAAACCGGGGCGGCCGTCGTATTCCATCTCGGCCCAGTGCATGAAGCGCAGCCTCGCATCACCCCCTAGGAGAACCGGCGGGGTATCGAGCGATGCATCCATCCAATTGTTGTAGCCAGCCCCCTGCTCATCGCCACAGAACCAGGAGAAGGGCCCGGAGTACGACTCGCGAGTAGAGACATGCCACTGGCTCGACAAACCGCCGTGCGTCCATCCCGCCGGGTCGGCATCAACCGCGTCATGCCGTGCATTCGCCGTCTGCCAGACCAGGTCGGCATTGCCGGCATTGGTCACCGTCACCCGCAGCACCGCCGAGCCCCCCATGCCGGTCGCGAGGGTTGCCGAACCGGGCGCATACGAGAGCAGCGGGTAACGCACCGTGAAGGCGAACGTCGGGGAGACGCTCGCGTTCCCGGCTTTGTCCACGGCTTCAATCCGGTACGCGAACGCATCGCCCGGCGTGTCGGGCGCGGGAATCGACGCCACGTAGAGCCCGCCATCCAGCGCCATTCGCCGCTCGTTCCAGGCCCCGCCGTTGCGCTGCCAGTGCAGGATGGCTATCTCGACCTCGACACGATCCGTGATCGACGCCTCGATCCGCCAGGGCGTCGGCGAACCGACCGTTGCGGGCAGCGGTTCGTGCAGGATCACAGGTCCCACCGGCACGGACGAGCCGTCGGTCGGATTCGATTGATCGGCGAATTCACGCGAGTTCGTGAACCCGTCGCCGTCGGGGTCGGCGCTTCCGTCATGCGACAGGTGATTGAAATAGAAAAGCTCCCACCAATCGGGCAGGCCATCGCCATCCGAATCCTGGTTGGCCGGCAGGTAACGGGCCACGGCCGTCTGCGGGACATGACGGGTCAGCGGGATAGCCGGATTCAGCGACGGGGCGGACTGATCCGGGAATCGGGCGCCATCGATTTCCCAGCCGGTAAAGGCGAACAGCACGCCACCGACCAGCGCGGTTTCGGGAGCCTTCCCCGTACCGGCCGCCACACCCGCGTCGGTCCAGCTCACCGAGTTGACGATCCCGGGCGGATCCGATACCTGCGTCAGCGCGACCTGTTCGCGCCACCACCACAGCAGGTACGATTGCTCGCGGATCTCGAACACCACCCGGTTCGTGCTGCCCGAGAGCGGAACGGAGCCTGCCCCGTCCCAGCCGTCGCAGCGCCAACGCCATCCGCCGGACGGCACGGTGAAGGCCGGTGCCGTGGCCTCGACCACCGACCCCCAGGCGGCGGTGCCAGCCCCGTAGGCAGGCGAAACCACACCGTAGTAGCCCGGATAGCCGTACACGGAAAGCGGCACCGGATAGGTGATATCAAACCGGTGTAGGGAGGCAGGGGCGTCTGCCGGATGGGTGGAGACCGCGCCTTCGGGCGTTTCCACGCGGATCATGTAGTAAATCGCCGTGCCCTGGGGCTTGCCCGGCAGCCAGGCCTCGAACCGGTTGCCGCCGGCATGGGTCATGAGATTGGTCGTGAAGGTGTTGGTGCTGCCGCTCATGTTCCAGAGCACCTGGACCCGATTGGTGTCCACGAAGGAGACGCCCGGCCGCAGCAGGGCCTCGACCCGGAACGCGGTGTTCCCGGTCTCGCTGTTCTGCAACGGTTCGTGCAGGATTCGCGTGTCGATCTGAGCGAAGAGTTTGTACACATCCAGCCGTCCGCCGGTCGTGCAGCGCCCGCTGAGCGAGGCGAGCGGTTCGACGCCGGCAAACAGCAGTGCGCGCGCCTCCTGCCAGGACATGCCGGGATAGAGGTCGAACAGCAAGGCCAGTGCCCCGGCGACATGCGGCGTGGCCATGGAGGTACCGGTCTTGGTCCCGTAGCCCCCGCCCGGCACCGCACTCAGGATATTCTCGCCCGGCGCACCGAGATCCACGGATGCCGCCCCGTAGTAGGAACCGCTGCTGAGCCCGTCGCTGGCCGTGGTATTGGCTACCGCCACGACGTTGTTCAGGTCAAAGCTGGCGGGGTAATGCGGGTAGAGGTCGTTGTCCCGCTCGACCCCGTAGCCGTTGCCTGCCGCCGCCACATGCAGGACGCCGTACAAGCCCGCGATCCGGAAGGCATCCTTGAGCATCAGCGATTCACTCGTCCCGCCCCAACTGTGGCTGGTCACGCGCACCGGTACACCGCGCCGAGCCAGATCAATCACGTAATACATGCCCGACGTGGCATCGGAGGCATATCCTTCAAGCTGTCCCGCGCTGTTCAAACCGAAGAACTTGATCGGCAGCAGACGGATGTTCCACCCTACCCCGGTCACACCAATGCCATTGTTGCCGACCGCACCGACCGTGCCCGCGACATGCGTGCCGTGCTGTTGCGCATCACTCGGGTCGTTGTCGTCATCGTAGAAGTCCCAGCCGCTGACGTCATCGGTATAGACATTGCCATCATCATCGAAGCCGTTGCCGTCGATCTCGCCCGGATTGATCCAGAGGTTTGCCGCCAGATCGGGGTGCATGAGATCCATGCCGGTGTCGAACACGGCCACGACCACGCCGCCGGTCCCGGTGAGGGAATCCCAGACACGCGGCATGCCGATCTTTTCCATGCCCCATAGCGAACCGTACCGGGGATCATCCGGACGCGTCTCGCTGATGGTGTAGACGTAATCCGGCTCGGCAATGCCCACGGAAGGATCGTCCGAGAGCAGCCGGACCAGGTACGGCACGGTCCCGGCATCGGCCTCCTCGACCGCCACCAGGAACCCGCGCGGAGCCGCCAGTACCGACCGCAGCCGCAACCCGTGGCGACGCAGCGTTTTTTCAAGATCCGCCTGCGTGCGCCCCTCGCGGAGCTGTACCATCACATGATCGCCCGCCATCGTGGTCCGCCCCAGAAACTGGTCGCCCGCCGCCGGATCCGCCGTCCGCCGCCAGCGCTCCTCCACGCGCAGGACACCGAACTTGCCGGTCGCGTCCGCCAGGTATTCGCGTACATACGTCTCACCAGCCGCCACTGGCGCGGTGGCCGGACTGGCGGCTGCCGAGGGCACGCCTCCCGACAGCGCGCGAGACGGCCCGCCCTTGAGCGGCAGGACCAGCGGCAAGGCGGCTCCGGGGGGAGCCACCGGGACCGCCGCAGCCGACTGCTCCACACCGGCGGCAGGCGATGGGATTGGCGCTGATCGAGCCTGCCATAAAGGCCGCCATCCGATCCGCCACCCGATCACCGCCGCCAGTAACACTGCCGGAATCACTATACGACGCATCTTCACGCCCGGCATTCTACCACACCCGCCCCGACCGCGGAAAGCCCGAATTCGCAATTCTGGAATTCTCATCATGGCACGATTCGGTGCCAGCACCGCAGCGGGGTCGTGCCCCCCGCAATACGTTTTGATGGATAGAACCGTACAGCAGGCGCTACAAGCCTTCTGCTTCACCGCACGGCGGTTACGGCGGTTATTTTTGCAATTAAAAGCAAACGGGTTGACACAGCCCCCCGTCAACGCTATAGTCCCGCCCAACGCTGAAGAACGTCATTTCCTTTACGGAACAGGCGTTCAACCTTCCGCGGGCGATTAGCTCAGTTGGTTAGAGCACTACCTTGACATGGTAGGGGTCACAGGTTCGAGTCCTGTATCGCCCACCACCTATGGAGGAAAACGACGCGAGAAAGGATTAATTCATGACCAGAACATCGCTTGGCGGATGGCTTGTGCATGTCATGCGCAAGGCGGATGGCGCATTGTCCCTGGAAGAGGGGCTGCACGTCATCATGGACAGCATGAAATCCTATTTTCCCTCGCAGAGCGTCGCCGTGATCCTGATCGACGAGGACACCGGCGAGCTGCGCATCAAGATCTCGCGCCAGATCAGCTACACCTACGTCAAACAGTACCACAAGGCGGCACCCAGCCCGACGGCGGAACAGGTGGTGCTCGAGCAGCGCCCCCTGCTGCTGAATGATGTGGACCGCGATTCCGTAGTCTACCAGAGCCTGAAGCTGGAGCACGATTTCACCTCGGCCGTGATCGCCCCGGTGGTACGCAACCAGCGCGGCGTCGGCTACATTTTCTGCGACCGCGCGGACCATGCGGTCTTCGACGAATCGGATCTGCTGCACCTACAGGTGATCGGGATGCTGATCGGCTCGATGATCGAGCGTTTCGACCTGATCCAGGCCAGCAAGAAACTCTCGCAGCTCGACGATGCCACCCACGTTCTCCAGTACAAGGCATTCATCCCGGCTCTCGGCGTCGAACTGCAACGTGCACGGGCTCATGGCTACGGGGTCGGGCTGGCGCTGATCGCCGTCGAGGCCTTCCGCAGCTATATCGAGACCCACGGTATCGACCAGGCCCACGCCCTGCTCGCGGAGGTGGCCACCATCGTCAAGGGTTGTGTACGCGAGATGGATGTGATCGCCCGCTTCGGGGCCGACGAGTTCGTGATCTACCTTTCAGGCATGACCGAGAGCGAGATCCGCGGGAAGCTGGGCCAACTGGTTAACGCGGTCAGCGAGCAGGCGGTCGGCCAGGGGGATGGCGGCATCAACGTGACCATCGGTTCCCTGGCACTGGTGACCACCGCGGATCAGAAGCGGACGCTGCAGGACATCCTGGGGGCACTCGGCAAGAACCTGGTGGTCGCCAAATCCAAGGGAGCGGGCACGGTAGAACTAGGGCCGCTGCCGGACGAGGTATTTTAGAAAGGAAATGATTATGGCAGAGGAACTTCAGGGATTACTGGACCGTATACAGAAGGACGGCATCGACCGGGCCGAGACGGAAGCGGCACAGATCACAGCGGACGCGAAGGCCAGGGCGAAAGCCATCGTGGCCGAGGCCGAGAACCAGGCCAAGACGCTTCTTGCGAAGGCGGAGGCCGACAGCGGGCTTTTCCAGCAGCGCAGCGAGAACGCGATCAGCCAGGCCGCGCGGGATGTGATCCTCTCGGTCGGCGAGGCCGTCACCGAGACCCTGCAGGGGATCGTCACCCGCCAGGTGGATGCAGCCATGAATGCCGATGCCCTGCCCGGTTTCATCCAGGAGGCGATCCGGGCCTACTCGGATGCGCAAGGGGCCACGGCCATCGAGGTCCTGCTCAGCGAGGCGCAGCAGGAGGCGGTCACCGCCTATTTCATGAAGGCCTTCGCTACGGAAATGAAGGGCGGGCTGACCATCCGCGGCAGCCGCAGCGTTATTTCCGGCTTCACGGTGACGCTCAAGGACAGCGGTGTGCAACATGACTTCACTGGCGAGGCCCTGACCGGCGCCATCGGACAACTGCTCCGGCCGCAACTCGCCAGGATCGTCAGCGGTGCCTTGCAGCACATGGGGAAAACCGCCACGAAATGAACTGCGTCTATCTCATCGCCAGCCTGCCTGCACTGACGTTCCTGCAGAATCCGTCGATCACGCCGGAAACATTCCAGGCGCTCTGCGAGGAATATCTCGGCGCGGCCGATGCACGGGCTGCCGCCTTGCTCTGCCGAGATCTGGACTTGGGCGGCGAGGCGCCCGCCCACCCGTTTACCGCCCTCTGGCTGGACCGCGAGATCCAGCTCCGCAACGCCGTGGCCAGCGCACGGGCGGCAAGACGCAGGACCGATGCCGCGGACAGCATCCGGCCCCACAAGGGCTTCGATACCTACATCAAGGATGACGTGGAAAGCGCCTTCGATTTGACGAGCCCTCTTGACCGAGAACAGGCGCTCGACCGCCTGCGCTGGACCCACCTGGATGAACTCGCTGGCTTGGATCCGCTCGCCGTCACCGTCGTGCTGGCCTATGCCGTCAAGCTGCGCATCGCGCAGCGCTGGGCGGCACTGGACACGGAAGCGGCACTGAAACGGATCGACAACGCTTTGAACACGACCGGCGTCGATGCACACGGTCGCGGCACCCCTGATGCAAAACAACAGCCGCCGCCGGCGGCAGTCAGTATGAAGGCTAAGTTATGACGAATCAGACAAGCGGCAAGATTGTCGGCGTGAACGGGAATATGCTGACCGTCGCGTTCGAGGGCGCCATCAGCCAGAACGAGGTCGGCTACGCCTGCCTCGGCGACCTGCGCCTGATGTGCGAGGTGGTGCGGGTACGCGGCCGGCTGGCCGACATGCAGGTCTTCGAGGACACGACCGACCTCGGCGTCGGCGACATCGTCGAGTTCACGGGCGAGATGCTCTCCGCCGAACTGGGACCAGGCCTGCTGACACAGGTCTTTGACGGGCTGCAGAACCCGCTGCCGCGTCTGGCGGAACAATGCGGCTTCTTCCTGCAGCGCGGAATCTACCTCGACGCCCTGCCCCGCGACCGCAAATGGGTTTTCACCCCGAAGGTCGCCGTGGGCGACACCCTCACCGCCGGCGAGACGATCGGCACCGTGCCCGAAGGCATCTTTGAACACCGGATCATGGTCCCGTTCTTGTTCGACGGCACCTACACAGTCGCCTCGGTGGCCAACGCCGGCGACTACACGGTCGAGGACACCATCGCCACGCTCAGGAACGAGCGCGGCGATGTCCGCGAAGTCAGGCTGATGCAGCGCTGGCCCGTAAAGATGCCCATCCGCGCCTATGCCGAGCGCCTCCGCCCTGCGGAACCGCTGGTCACCACCATCCGCGCGGTGGACACGTTCTTCCCCGTGGCCCGTGGCGGCACCTACTGCATCCCCGGCCCCTTCGGTGCTGGCAAGACGGTGCTCCAGCAGCTTACCTCCCGCAACGCGGATGTCGACATCGTGATCATCGCCGCCTGCGGCGAGCGTGCCGGCGAGGTGGTGGAGACGCTGCGTGAATTCCCGGAGCTGACCGACCCGCGCACCGGCAAGAGCCTGATGGAACGGACCGTGATCATCTGCAACACCAGTTCCATGCCGGTGGCCGCCCGCGAGGCCTCGGTCTATACCGGGATCACCGTGGCCGACTACTATCGCCAGATGGGGCTGAACGTGCTGCTGATGGCGGATTCGACCTCCCGCTGGGCGCAGGCCCTGCGCGAGACCTCGGGCCGCCTGGAGGAGATCCCCGGCGAGGAGGCCTTCCCCGCCTACCTCGAATCCGTGATCGCGGCCTTCTACGAACGGGGCGGCATCGTCCGCCTAAAGGACGGCTCGATCGGCTCGGTCACGATCGGCGGCACGGTCAGCCCCGCCGGCGGCAACTTCGACGAACCCGTCACCCAGGCGACACTCAAGGTCGTCGGGGCTTTCCACGGGCTCTCCCGTGCCCGCTCCGACGCGCGCCGCTACCCGGCGATCGATCCGCTCGATAGCTGGTCGAAATACCCGAGCGTCGTGGATGCCGTCGACGTCGAGTTTGCCCGGGCCACGCTCAAGCGCGGTACCGAGACCGGGCAGATGATGAAGGTCGTCGGCGAGGAAGGCACCGCCATGGAGGACTTCATCCTTTACCTGGAGTCGGAATACCTTGATGCCGCCTACCTGCAGCAGAATGCCTTCAACGAGGTGGATGCCGCCACGCCCGGCGACCGCCAGAAATACGTGTTCGGCGTCATGACCGGGTTCCTGCGGGCCGACATGCGGTTCAAGGAGAAGGACGAGGCCCGGCATTTCTTTCATAAACTCACGCAGCTCCACAAGGACTGGAACGGCGTTTCGATGCAGGACGGGAAATTCAAGGCGCTGGAAGAACAACTTCGGGCGATGGTAGCGGAGGTCACGAACGATGCATAAGCTTTATCACCGCGTGGAAAAGATCGCAGGCAATGTGATCACCCTTCACGCCGAAGGGGTCAAATATAAGGAACTGGCGGAGGTGACGTCCCGCATGGGCACCTCGCTGGCGCAGGTGATCCGCCTGCACGACACCGAGGTCTCACTTCAGGTCTTCGCCGGCGGGCGCGGCGTGGCGACCGATGCGAAGGTGCGCTTCCTGGGCCATCCCATGCAGATCCCATTCAGCGACTCCCTGCTCGGCCGCGTCTTCACCGGCACCGGGGTCCCGCGCGACAAGGGCCCAGTCCTGCACGGCGGCGATGTCAATATCGGCGGCCCCTCGGTCAACCCGGCCAAGCGCATCATCCCGAGAAACATGGTGCGTACCGGTATCCCGATGATCGACGTGTTCAACACGCTGGTCGAATCGCAGAAACTGCCGATCTTCGCCCGCGCTGGCGAGCCCTACAACGCGCTGCTGGCGCGCATCGCCCTCCAGGCCGAGGTCGATGTGATCATCCTCGGCAGCATGGGCCTGAAGCACGACGACTACCTCTATTTCCGCGATACGCTTGAGGAGAGCGGTGCCCTTTCGCGCAGTGTGATGTTCGTGCATACCGCCGCCGACCCGACGGTCGAATGCCTGCTCGTGCCGGATGTCAGCCTGGCCGTGGCGGAACAGTTCGCCCTCGAGGGCAAGCGCGTGCTGGTGCTGCTGACGGACATGACCAACTTCGCCGACGCGATGAAGGAAATCGCCATCACCATGGAGCAGATCCCCTCCAACCGCGGTTATCCCGGCGACCTCTACAGCCAGCTCGCCTCGCGCTATGAGAAGGCGGTCGACTTCGACGGTGCCGGCTCGATCACGATCCTGGCGGCGACCACCATGCCCGGCGACGACGTGACCCACCCGGTACCCGACAACACCGGCTACATCACCGAGGGCCAGTTCTACCTGCGCGGCGGTCGTATCGAGCCCTTCGGCTCCCTCAGCCGTCTCAAGCAGCAGGTCAATGGCAAGACCCGCGCGGACCACCGCACGATCATGGACACCATGATCCAGCTTTTCGCAGGCTATCGCGAAACCCTCGAGAAGCAGACCATGGGCTTCCGGATGAGCAACTGGGACAAGAAGCTCCTGAAATACGGGGAGCGGTTCGAGAAGGAAATGATGGATCTTTCCGTCAACATCCCCCTCGAGCATGCCCTTGACCGCGGCTGGGAGATCCTGTCCGATTGCTTCGAGCCGATGGAAACCGGCATCAGTTCCAAGATCCTGGATGCGTTCTGGCCGAAGAAGCCGGACGCCATCACCACCGACAGCAAAACGGCAAAAGCCTGATAAACCGGATTCGAGCATCTGCCCATGGCGAAGATCAAACATACCAAGAATGAACTCAAGGCGCAGAACGAGGCGTTGCGCCGCTTCCGGCGCTTCCTGCCGATGCTGCAGCTCAAGAAGCAGCAGCTCCAGGGCGAGATCCAGATCATCGACTTCCGCATCGACGAGAAACAGGTCGCCTTCGATACCGCCATGCAGGGGCTCAGGCAGTGGGTGGCGCTGCTCTCGGAACCCGTGCCGGAGGAACTGATGGTCACGCTCAGGCAGATCGAGACCGACACGGGTAATATCGCCGGTGTGGCGATCCCGGTACTCCAGTCGATCTCCCTAAACCGCGTCGAACCCGACCTGTTCACGACCCCCCCTTGGCTCGACGATGCCCAGGAGGTGATGGACGCGCTGATCCGCCTGCGGGCCGAGACCACCATCCTGCACGAGCAGCGCCGCCTGATCAGCGAGGAATTGCGCACGACCGCGCAGCGGGTCAACCTGTTTGAAAAGGTCAAGATCCCCGAATGCCGCGAGAATATCCGCACTATCAAGATCTATCTGGGTGATGAACAGACCGCCGCCGTCGCCCGCGGCAAACTCGCGAAGAGGCGTACAATTGCAACCGCCATCGAACCCCCAGCGGAGGCACGGCCATGATTACCCCGATGAAAAAGGTTTCAATCGTCTGCCTGGAGGCAGATAAGCATCAGGCGCTGCACCAGTTGCGCGAGCTGGGCGTCCTGCATGTCGTCCCGAAAAAGGAGGGGACCGGCGAGACCCTACCAGCGGCCGTCGGTGCCGTGGAAACCGCCCGGCTGGCACTCGAGACGCTGCATGCCTTTGAAACGCCGTTCCACCACCCCTGCTGCAGGACCGCACTGGACGCGGACGGCCTGATTAAGGAAGTGGCGGGCCTGCACCGGCAACGCACCCACCTCGCGGAGCAACTCGATGTCCTGCGCCATACGCGCCATTCACAGGCGCCGTTTGGCGATTTCACACCCGCCAGCATCCGCGAACTGGCCGCGAAGGGGATCGTCGTCAAACTCTATCACACTCGCGACCTGGCAACGCTTGCCGTACCGGACGGCGTCCAGGTGCACGTGCTCTCGACCGACAAGAAGGGAACCCACCTGGCCGCCATCGGCCACGGCGATTTCGCGCTGGAGGCGGTCCCGTTCCACCTGCCCGTGAAATCGCTTTCCGAGCTGGATGCGGACATCGGCAGGCATGAACGCGAGATCGAGGCCATCAAGCAGGAGCTGCATGCCCTGACCCCCTGCAAACACCTGGTCGAGGATGAACTGCACCGGCGACGCGAGGTGGAGTCGTTTGCCGCCGTGCATGACGGGATGGGCCGGCAAGGACGTATCGCCTATCTGGGCGGATTCGCCCCCGCCGACACCGTCCCGGCGATCCGCCGTGCCGCCACCGATCACGGTTGGGCACTCAAGATCGACGAGCCGGACGCCGACGATGCCGTGCCGACGCTGCTGAAGATGCCGAAGTGGGTCACCCCGATCAAGGCGGTCATGCAGATGCTGGCGATCCTGCCCGGCTACCGGGAATCGGACATCAGCGGACTGTTCCTGATCTTCTTCAGTATCTTCTTCGCGATCCTGATCGGCGACGCCGGCTATGGCGTGATCTTCCTGCTGGCCACGCTAGTCGCCCGCGCGAAGAAGCCGAAAGCCCCCGCCTACCCCTTCGTGCTCTTCGGCATCCTGAGCGTCTGCACGATCATCTGGGGCGCGCTGACCGGCAATTATTTCGGGATCGCGCCACAGGCCCTGCCCGCACCGCTGCAGCGCCTTCAGATCGGCTGGCTGACCGGGGCTGACTCGCAGAACAACCTGATCACGCTCTGCTTCCTGATCGGTGCCGTCCATCTGACCATCGCCCATATCTGGAATGCCATCGCGCTGGCCCCCGCCGTGAAGACACTGGCGCAGATCGGCTGGATCGGACTGGTCTGGTCGATGTACCTGACCGCGCAGAACATGGTACTCGGTCGCCCATACCCAGGATTTTTCCTGCCGCTATTTATCTCCAGCCTGGTCCTGATCCTATTGTTCATGACCTCGCCAAAGGACTTCAAGAACGACTGGATCCAGCATGCGATGTTCCCGCTCAGTATCGTCAACTGCTTTGTCGACATCATCTCCTACATCCGCCTGTTCGCCGTCGGCATCGCCTCGCTGGCCGTGGCGCAGAGCTTCAACGGCATGGCGGCGGACATCGGAATTGACAATATCTGGACCGCGCCGCTGTTCGCCCTGATCCTGCTGCTGGGGCACGGGATCAACATCATCCTCTGCGCACTCGGGATCCTGGTACACGGGGTGCGCCTGAACACGCTGGAATTCTCAATGCACAAGAACATCGAATGGAAGGGCGTCCCCTACCGGCCGTTTGCCGGTCTGGCACGCGATTAGAAATCGGAAAACGACTACGGCGACGACTACGGTTGACGCATGCGCAAGATCGAATTGTAATCCGTAGTCGTCGCCGTAGTCGTCCACCGACAAGTGTGACAAAATGGCAAAGTTATAGGCAAAACGGTTAAACGAAAACAGAAGGAGAGAGATCATGGATGAAGCAATCAGTTTCAACACGGCTATGGGACAGGTGGGGAGTATCGCGGCACTGGTGATGGCGGCGTTCGGTTCGGCGCTCGGCGCGAGCACGGCGGCGGCGGCATCGATCGGTGCATGGAAGAAGTGCTATGCCCACGGCAAGGCCGCCCCGTTCATGCTCCTGACGTTCGTCGGCGCCCCGCTTTCGCAGACCATCTACGGCATCGTGCTGATGTTCTCCATGAAGACGAGGATCGAGGCGGGGCACCCGTGGCAGGGACTGCTCATCGCCGGCTTGCTTGCCGGCATGGGCCTGGGTCTCTCGGCCTGGCTGCAGGGCCGCGCCGGTGCCGCCGCCAGTGACGCGCTGGCCGAGACGGGCGAAGGATTCACGAACTACCTGGCGGCCCTCGGCATCATCGAGACGGTCGCCATCTTCGTAATGGTCTTCTCCATCCTCGCCCTCGGCTAGGCATGAGGTCGCCAGGAACCGCCGTACTCTCGACAGGGCACAGCCTGACCGAAGCCTGGCTGGACGAGGTGCGCCATCTGCGCGCGACCTGTCCGCCGGGTTTCGACGTCTGGTTGTGCTACGACAATTCGCACGCCGACTGGGAACTCAATCCGCTTCACACCCGCATTCCGCAAGGTGTGCAGGTGTTCCTGTTCCGTGTGCAGCAGATCGCCCGGCATTACGACATGACCGCCTGTCACGAGAGCGGCGGTCTCGTGCCCGGTAACATGTCGATGATCTATATTCAGTTCTCACGGTTGCATCCCGTGTACGAGCATCTCTGGCGCGTGGAGTACGACGTCCGTTTCTCCGGCGACTGGCATACCTTCTTCGATGCGTTCTCGCGGAACGATGCCGATCTGCTGGCGCTCATTATCCAGGAGCGCCCGCTGGACTGCCGCGGTCGCTGGGTGCGCCTCTTCAAACGCCCCTGGTTCTGCCGGCGCCCGCTACCGCTGACCAAGGCCTGCCTATCGCTCTCCCGCTACTCGCGCGAGACCTGCCGCCTGCTGCACCGGGGCTATCGCCTCGGTTGGTGCGGGCACGACGAGATCTATGTGCCGACCTACCTGCGCTATCGCTCGCGCCGCGTCGAGGATATCGGCGGCGACGGCATTTTTGTCGCCTCTGGCAACACCAACCGCTTCTATACCGCCACCCCGGATTCGCCGGACTATGCCCCCGGCACCTTCGTGCTGCGCAACGGTATCCCGTTCGGGTCATTCCCCGACATGCTCTTCCATCCGGTAAAGGAATAGACACATGAAAGTCCTGATCCAGCGGGCCGCCAGCGGCTCGGTCTCGGTTGACGGCGAAACCATCGGCCAGATCGGCCGAGGGCTCGTCGTGCTGGTCGGGGTGCGCACGGGCGATACCCAGACAGATGCCCTGAAGCTGGCGCAGCGGAGCGCCACGCTGCGGATTTTCCCGGACGACGAAGGACGAATGAACCGCTCGCTTGCGGACATCGGCGGGGAGGCGCTGGTCATCTCGCAGTTCACGCTTTATGCCGACACCCGCAAGGGCAACCGCCCCAGCTTCATCCGCGCAGGCGACCCGGCGATCGCCGAAACGCTTTACAACACCTATGTCGCGGAACTGGCCCGGCAACCGGGAATCGCCAAGGTCGCTACCGGACGGTTCGGGGCCAGCATGCAAGTGGAACTGATCAACGACGGCCCGGTGACCATCGAACTATCGTCCGATTCGGCTGCTTTACCGTAAGTCGGGCACCCTTGCCCGACCGATATTACCTTTGCTCGGTACGGCTCGCGAGGACGCTCTCCCTCCAAGGAAAAACGGCGACGTTCTCGGTAAACAACGATTCGACAGCTAGTTGTGGCTTAATTGACACGCTTGGACTCTCACCCACCGACCCTTGCAATACCAGTACGCTGAACCCTTTGCACCCTTTTCAATATTCAGCGGGGGATTAGATGCGGGTGGGCGCTACCCGATCGGGGGGAAATCGAAGTGCGTCTCGAAAAGGGCGACCAGGTCGTGGCAGAATTCGGCCTCGTCCGGCCCGTTGACCTGGATGGTGACTTCCGAGCCCGGATACAATTCCAGCGACATCAACTCCAGGATCGAGCGCAGGCTGGTCGCGCCTCGGTCCGTGCGCACCAGGATATCCCCCTCGTAGCTGTTGACGAAGCGGATGATCATGGCCGACGGGCGGCAATGGATCCCCTGCGCGTTCTGTATGATGGCTTTCTTCTCAATCATTAGAACGCACCAAAGAAAATGCTGGAGAATGTGGTGACCGGGGCCGTCTCACGGAAGTCATCGACGGCCGCCCGAACCTCGCCGACCGTGGACTCAAGCTCATTGTACAGGGAATCATCCGCGAGAAGCCGTCCCAGCGTCCCCTCCCCGCGGCTCAACCGCTCGGCGACCTGCCGGGCCGACTCAATCGTCGCCGCCAGATCGTTGTAGAGTGTAGAGTCCCCCGAAAGCAGCTTGCCAATCGCCCCTTCACCATCCTGCAGGCGCTGCATGACATCCCGCAGGGAGGCCGCACTGGCCTGCAGGTCGCGGTAGATCGTCTCGTCATCGGAGAGCACCTTTCCAAGCAGCCCCTGCCCGGCATTGACGCGCGTCACGATCTGATCGATCTGGTCGGCCACATTCCTGATTTTCTCGAACACCCTGCCTTCAATGATCTGTTCCCGTGCGGCATTGACGATCTCGGCGGCATCCTCCATCAGGTCATACGGTGCCTGGCCTCGATACCGCTCCAGTTCAACCACCGGCGCATCGGACGGCCCGGTGTCGATCTGCATCTGCCGCCCGCCCAGGATCGACGTGGTCACGATCCTGGCAATGTACCCGTCATGCATCACCAGGGGCTTGTCGAGCGACAGCGTCGTGCAAACACCCGCGCAATCCCCGTTCTCATCCAGCAACTCCAGCGCCTTGACCTTGCCGATCGGCATCCCTCGGACCACGACATTGTCGCCGACCCGCAGGCCCATCACATCCGGAAACGTCACCTGCATCTCCGAAGTCTTCCGGAAAAGCGCCTCTTTCGAGAGAATGATCGTAAAGTAGCCCAGCCCCAGGAATACCATGACTAGGAAAGCACCGACCACGACCTCCATGGTCAATTCCCGCTCGCGCCAGTCCTTCTTCATATGTCCTTATCCTCCCATACCCCGCTTGTGGTGATGAACTGCGACTCCAGGAAACGTTTTACCTCGGGATGTTCCGACCGTATGAACGCTTCCGGTGTCGATATCTCAATAATCTTGCCGCCTTGCAGCATGGCAATCCGGTTGGCGATTGTCAACGCGCTGTGCAGGTCATGCGTGACCACCACGCTGGTAATGTTCAGCTCGTCGCGCAACCGGGCGATCAGCGCATCGATCGTGCGCGAGGTGACGGGGTCCAGACCCGATGTCGGCTCGTCGTAGAGGACGATCTCCGGACTGGTCACGATCGCCCTGGCCAGCCCTGCGCGCTTCCGCATGCCCCCCGAGATTTCCGAGGGGCGCTTATCGCCATCACCGCCCATCTCGACCATCTCGAGCACCTCGGCCACACGCGCCTTGATCTCGGCCTCGGTCATCCTGGTCCTTTCCCGCAGCGGCAGGGCGATATTCTCCCCCACGCTCATCCAGGCCAGCAGCGCCCCGCCTTGGAAAAGATAACCGAACCGTTCGCGTATCCGTTCGAGGTCTCGCCCCGAAGCCGCGTTTACACAATCGCCCCGGACGTAGATGTTGCCCTCATCGGGCGTCAGCAGCCGCACCATGTGCTTGAGAGTGACGCTCTTGCCCGTTCCCGAAGGACCCAGGATCACGAAGATCTCACCCTGGCGGATATCAAACGACAGCCCGTCGAGCACCTGCGCCGGTCCGAACGCCTTACGCACGTTCTCGAACCGCAGCATGCACTCTGTCTCGCCGCTTTTCGCTTTATCGCTTGTATCGCTCATCACCCGATCCTGAAAACACGTTCATCTAATCACTTTCAAAAGCTTTGTAGTCTGCCCGAATTCAACGCCAACGGCAAGCCTGCAGAAATAGCTCAAGCCAGAACAACCTCCCGCTGGTAGGTTGCCACGCTGCTCTTCCATCCGAGCTCTCGGGTGACCGTCTCGGCAAACGCCGCGGACGCCTTTTTCTCGCCGTGGATCACGAACACTTCCGATGGCGGCGTCTTCAAGGCCTTCAGCCACGCGAGCAACTCGCTGCGGTCCGCGTGCGCGCTCATGCCGTTGACCTTCTCCAGGCGAGCCATGACATCGTGCATCTGCCCGAACAACCGCACCCGGTGCGCCCCTTCGAGCAGTTGGCGCCCGAGCGTCCCTTCAGCCTGGTAGCCAACGAACAGGATCGTGCTCTCGGGCCGCCCGAGGTTGTTCGCCAGGTGGTGCTTGATCCGGCCGCCGGTGCACATGCCCGATCCCGCGATGATGATCGACGTGCCACTGCGGTTGTTGATGGCCTTGGATTCCTCGACCGACCGAGTCAGCCGCAACCCCTTGAAATCACACGGATGCTCACCGCGCTCGATCCGCTCCATGGTCGCGGCATCAAACAGTTCAGGATGGCGCTTGAACACCTCGGTCACCTTCACCGCCATTGGGCTGTCCACGAAGACCGGGATTTCAGGGATCAGGTTCTTCGCGAGCAACCCGCCCAGCCGGTACAACAGTTCCTGGGTACGCTCGATGGCGAAACTGGGAATCACGATATTGCCACCGGCCTTGACTGCCGCGTTCACCACGCGGATCAGGGTTTCCGAGATGCTGCCGGACTGCTTGTGGACTCGGTCGCCATAGGTGGATTCGATACACACATAGTCCGCCGACTCCTCGGTCTGGACGAAATCGCGCAGGATCGGCGTGCCGGGACGCCCGACATCGCCCGAAAAGAGCACCCGCCTCGAGGTGCCGTGCCGCGTCGCCTCCAGCAACACCGAGGCGGACCCGAGAATATGCCCCGCATTGTTGAGCGTCATATTCAGCCCGGTGCCGATCTTCTGCTCCTTGCCATAACGCACACGCTGCAGCAGTGGCAACACACGTTCGACATCCTCGGGGGTGAAAAGCGGCTCGTAGCCGAACGGGCTCCCACGCCCCTCGCGCTCGTGACGGCGTTTCTTGAACGCGGCATCCTCGGCCTGGATCTTGGCGGCATCGCGCATCACGATCTCGGCGATATCGGCAGAGGCGTCGGTCGCGTACACCGGCCCCGCAAAACCGTCCTTGACGAGCTTCGGCAGCAGGCCGCAATGATCGAGATGGGCATGCGTCAGCACCACGGCATCAATGCTGGCTGGCGGAACGGCGAACGGTTCCCAGTTGCGGTGCAGAAGCGCACGCTCCTGGTAGAAACCGCAGTCGACCAGGATCCGCTGCCCGTTGGCCTCCAGCAGATGACTCGATCCCGTCACATTCTCCGCCCCGCCCAGAAACGTCAGCGTCATGTCCATCGCGCCCTCCTTATAGAAGACTGCAGACTACAGACTGCAGACCTTCAATACGTGCATACACACTTAACCCCACACTTAAACGCCACCCTTACTCGGATACCCTTAAACGACCCGCTTGAACGATCCCATTCCCTACACCGGCCGCACGGGCCGGTAACGCACCCGGTGCGGCTGCCAGTCATCGCCCTTCTCACGGCGGCGCCAATCGCAGAACGACTGGTAATTGCCCTCGAACCAGATGACCTCGCTATCCCCCTCGAAGGCTAGGATGTGCGTCGCGATCCGGTCCAGGAACCAGCGGTCATGACTGATCACCACCGCACAGCCGCCGAAGTTGATCAGCCCGTCCTCGAGCGAGCGCAGCGTGTTGATATCCAGATCGTTCGACGGCTCGTCCAGCAGCAGCAGGTTGCCACCGCTCTTGAGCAGCTTCGCCAGGTGCACACGGTTGCGTTCGCCGCCGGAGAGCACACCCACCTTCTGCTGCTGGTCCGCCCCGCGGAAATTGAAACGCGAACAGTAGGCCCGGCTGTTCATCAGCTTGCCGCCGACCTCGATCGTTTCCATGCCGCCACTGATTTCCTCCCATACGTTATGAGTCGGCGAGAGATCGTCGCGCAACTGGCTGACGTAGGCGATATCCACGCTGGCGCCGATCACCAGCGAGCCCGCCGTGGGGGCCTCCTCGCCGGTAATCATGCGGAACAGCGTGGTCTTGCCGGCACCGTTGCCGCCGATCACGCCGACAATCCCGCCCGGCGGCAGGGTGAAGCTGACATTCTCCATGATGATGCGGTCGCCATACGCCTTGGTCAGTCCCTTGGCCTCGACCACCTGGTTGCCCAGGCGCCGCCCGTGCGGGATCCGGATGGTCAGTTCCTCCTCGCGCGTGTCGAACTCCTGACCGGCTAGTTCCTCGTAGCGCTTCAGGCGCGCCTTGTTCTTGGTCAGGCGGCTGGAGGCGTTCATGCGCACCCATTCAAGCTCGTCGTTGAGAAGCTTGCGGCGTGAGGCGTTGGTCTTCCCGCGCTGCTCGGACTGGATCTGCTTCTGCACAAGCCATGCCTCGTAGTTGCCCTTGTACGGGAAGGCCCGCCCGGCATCCAGTTCCAGTATCCACTCGGTCACGTTCGTCAGGAAATAGCGGTCGTGCGTCACGACGATCAGCGTACCCTTGAAGCGCTTGAGATGCTCCTCCAGCCAGCCGACGGACTCGGCATCGAGATGGTTGGTCGGCTCGTCGAGCAGCAGCACATCCGGATTCTGCAGCAGCAGGCGGCAGAGCGCCACCCGGCGCTTCTCGCCACCGGAAAGCGTCTTCACCGGCGTATCGGCCTCCGGCAGGCGCAAGGCCTCCATCGCCATTTCCACATGGTGATCAAGCTCCCAGAGGCCCTCGCTGTCGATCTCGTTCTGCAAACGGTCGAACTCGTCGTTCATCGCGGACGACTCCGCCTCGGTCATCTCGTCGCCGAGCTTCCCGCAGATCTCGTCGTAGCGATCCAGCTTGGCCCGCTGCACGACCACGCCCTCGTTGACGATGTCCTGCACCGTTTTGCCGAGATCAAGCTGCGGCTCCTGCTCCAGATACCCGATCCGTGCCCGCTTGGCCACGATCCGCTCGCCCATGAAATCGCTATCCACCCCCGCCATCACCCGCAGCAGGCTCGATTTGCCCGAGCCATTGCCACCGATCATTCCGATCCGCGCCCCGAAGAAGAACGCCAGGGTGATGTCGTCAAGAATCGTCGTCCCGCCGTGCTGCTTGCTGATCCGCTCCAACTGGAATACATATTCGCCTGCCATGATAATTCCTCGAAACTGAAAGGGTTGAGAAAGTAAAAACCGGAACGCACTGGAAACGCTCTTGTTTTACCCGCAATCGCCCGTCTTTAAAAGTTAATTCGCGAGCCCGCCTGCAATCCGGCCAAAGGCAAGGGCCTCGGCCACGGTGCGCGCCATGCCACCACGGCGGGCGGCCACGAGCGCCCCGGCGCGGTCACCCAGGGCGGTACGTTCGGCGTCGTCCGCCAGCAGGCGCGTGCAAACCGCCTCCAGAGCCGCCGCGTCAGGCACCTGCACCAGCGCTTCCGCCGCCAGCAGCTCGTCGATCACCCCCGCGAAATTCTCCATGTTCGGCCCCACGATCACAGGCTTCGAGAGTGCCGCCGGCTCGATCGGGTTCTGGCCGCCATGATTCTCGCCGAGGCTCTTGCCGACAAACACCAGCGTGGCGATGCTGTAATAGCCGAAAAGCTCGCCGGTCGTATCCGCCACCAGCACCGCTGGCGCTTCCTCCCCGTCTGCCGCAGCCACCGTCGTGGTATCCGACGGCATGGCACTGCGCAGGACATAGGACAGCCCGCTGGCTTCCACCTGCTGGACGACCTCCTGCCGCCGCTCCATGTGACGCGGCACCAGGATCAACTGTAGCTCCCCGAACCGCTCGCGCAACCGTTTAAAAATCGCCAGCACGGCTGCTTCCTCGCCGGGCCAGGTCGACCCCGCCACCCAGAACCGCCCTTGCGCCTGCATCCCCGCCGCCTGCACGATCGCCCACGCGCGAGCCTCCGTCTCGGCCCCCGCCAGCGGCGCGTCGAACTTGACCGACCCCGTCACCGTCAGCTTTTCCGCAGGCACCCCCAGATCGGCCAACCGCTGCGCATCGGTCCCGGTCTGCACCAGGAAATGCCGGACCCAGACCGCCGCCCGGCGGAAGAACAACCGCACCCGGCAATAGCCCCGGTAGGAGGACTCGGATATACGACCGTTGATCACCACCACGGGCACCTGCAGCCGGTCAAGCGCCCGCAGCAGGTTCGGCCAGAGCTCGCATTCGGTCAGCACCAGCATCGAAGGGCGGATCAGCCGGGCCACCCGCCGCGCGATCCAGGGGAAGTCGAGCGGATAATAGATCAGCAGGTCATCGGACGCCTTGCGGGCCGCCAGCAGCGCGTGGCCGGTGGAAGTGGTGGTACTGATGACAAACCGCGCATCCGGCCGCGTCCCGCGTACCGCCTGGATGAACGACAGAGCCACCAGCGCCTCGCCCACGCTGACCGCGTGCACCCATATCCGCCCGCCCGTGGCCAACGCCGCCCGCTTGGCAGGCGTGTAGCAGCCGAACCGCTCTCCGAAGTCCTGCCGGTAGCCCCCGCGCCGCCGCATCCGCAGCAGGAACATCGGCAGCAACACCAGATACCCGATCGCAAACAAGATATTATACAGAGCCCACATTCCCGCCCCTTCTCAAAGATGTCGGGATAGACTACAGACAACAACCAAAAGACAGAAGCCAAAACTTTCAGACCGATAACACAAAAAACAACCCATGGCCGGGTTCCACCCCGTACGCAGCATTTTAAGCCAGATGGAAAGGTTGAAAGGCCACCCCAAGGTGGCGGGCATCTTGCTTCCAAAGCTCCCATCTTCCGTTGGACGTTGGATGTTGTTTGAATTTCGATCTTTCGACTTTACCCACCACCACCCCTGGTTTTGTTTTATGTGGTTTTTTGTGGTTTACAGTGGACTTCTGTGTGTGTATATTGACTGGTAAGTTAATAGAACAAATACGAATATAAGGAGACCATTTATGAAAACCAAAGCAATCCGGCTATACGGCGAAAAAGACCTACGGCTCGAGGAATTCGAGCTTCCCGCCATCAAGGATGGCGAGATCCTGGCGAAGATCGTGTCCGACAGCATCTGCATGTCGTCCTACAAGGCGGCTTCCCAGGGCACCCGACACAAGCGAATCCCGGGCGATGTCGCCGAGAACCCGATCATCATCGGCCACGAATTCTGCGGGGAACTCGTGCAAGTCGGCGCGAAATGGGCCTCGCAATTCAAGGAAGGCGATAAATTCTCGATCCAGCCGGCGCTGAACGACCCGCAAGGTCCGGTGGGTATCCTTTCCGCCCCCGGTTATTCATACCGCTATATCGGCGGTGATGCGCAGTACATCGTCATCCCCTCCACCGTGATGGAACTCAAGTGCCTTTTGCCGTTCGATGGCGAGGCATTCTTCCACGGTTCACTGGCGGAGCCGATGTCCTGCATCGTCGGCGGGTATCATGCCAATTACCATACAAAACCGGGCAGCTATGTGCACGAGATGGGCATCGTCGAGGGCGGGGCGACCGCGATCCTCGCGGGCGTCGGCCCCATGGGCCTGGGCGCGATCGATTACGCGATCCATGCCGACCGTAAACCGGGACTGCTGGTCGTGACGGATATCGACAACGCGCGCCTCGCCCGGGCCGCGACGATCTTCACCGTCGAGGAGGCCGCCGCCAACGGGGTCAAGCTCGTCTACGTCAACACCAGCGAGCCGGGCAAGGACCTCAACTATCTGAAATCCCTCACGCCTGGCGCTGAAGGCTTCAACGACGTGTTCGTCTATGCGCCGGTACGCCCCGTCGTCGAGCAGGCCGATAAACTGCTGGCGTTCGACGGCTGCTTGAACTTCTTCGCCGGCCCGACGGATCCCGAGTTCAAGGCGGAGTTCAACTTCTACAATGTCCACTACGCCGCCACGCACGTGGTCGGCACCAGCGGCGGCAATACGGACGATATGCGCGAGTCGCTCAAGCTGATGGCGGAAGGCCGTCTGAACCCGTCGGTGATGATCACCCACGTGGGCGGACTGGATGCCGTGATCGAGACCACGCTGAACCTGCCCAAGATCCCGGGCGGGAAAAAGCTGGTCTACACCGGTATAAGCATGCCGCTGACCGCGCTCGATGACCTGGCGGCCAGCAACAACCCGCTCTACCGCAAACTCGGCGAGATCGTCGCCGCGAGCAACGGACTCTGGAGCGCGGAAGCCGAGAACTACCTGCTGGCCAACGCGACGGCAATTTGAGCGGCTTGCAACGCGCGGCCGGGGTTGAACCCGGCCCTCCAGGTATTAATCGTAATCCGTAATCGTCGCCCGCTATCGTCAACCGACCAATATACGACCCGGCGAGCGATTACGGGCGACGATTACGGATCACGATTTTCCGGTCACCTCGCCGGTGGCGTTGCGCTGTGGATTTCCGCGCCCAGCTCCGGATGCAGGACGAGGATGGAGAATTCCACGGCCTCCTCGGGCTTGCGATCATTGCGGGACAGGTAATCGAAGCGTCCCCGCAGATCGGTGTAGCCATCCTTCCAGAACTGCTCGCGTCCGTCCGCCCCCCGCGCAAAGACCTTGACATACGTCGTTGGCAAGGGTTTCCCATCCGCCGCTCCGCGCACATCGATCTGCCCATAATCCTGGATCACGCGCACACGCAACTGGTTGGCATACCAGGCCGTCGCCGCACGCCGCCCCTTGCCCACGACTTCAACCATCAGGTTGCGTTTGGCATAGGCCGCCGGCAGCGTCAGCTCTTCCGGCTCGCCGTTGGCCTTGATCTTGAGCGTCTGCGACAAGGCCGGACGGATCACCGCGAAGTCCGTCGCTCCTTCCGCGAGGAATGGCTTGCGACTGAACATCAGCTCGATGTCCATCGGGTAGAGGTTCAGCGTGACCTGCCCGACATGATGCGCCGTCAGCCAGAGTTTACCCGTCTCGGCCTTGAGCGCCAGGGACGGTGTCCGCTCCGCCTGCCGGTCGAGATCCTGTTGCCGGTTGGGTGTATCAAGCTCGGCGATTTCCGCCCCCTGCGCTTCGGCAATCGCCTGGGTCAGCGCACGGAAACGCGCCTGCCAGCGCGGCAGAGGATAATCCTGGTACGCTTCAGCCAGCTTTGCAGCACGCTTGACATCAAGCTGGCGCAGCGCCACCCAGGCACGCAGGTAATCCACCTGCACCTTGTCGTACAGATCCTTGTCGTCGATCTTCGCCAGTTCAGAAAAACCCTCGGCAAGCCGATCCTGCAGCAGCAGGTAATAGACCAGCCCCAGCCGTTCGCTGGCAGGCCAATTGGCCCGGTAGGCCGCCGTCCTCAGGAACGACCGGTACTGGGCATCGAGCGCCGTGTTGAGGATCTTGTGCTTCTCGCCCACCTGGTGTACCCGCGGATTGACCAGTGGATCGTATTCCAGATGCTCGTAGACTTTAGACTCCACCGGATCGACCTGCAGCAACGGGGAATCCAGCACCGGGCCCACCCTCCCAGCCAGGCTGCTGCGGGCCAGCCAGAGGCGGGTGCGGTCAGCGTCCTTGTGGAAGATGCCATACGAGAATGTCGTGTCGTGGAACAGGCCCCGTGCCGTCAGCAGATCGGTCACCTGGGTGAAGAAGCCGCGATCCTTGAGCCGCCAGGCGATCTCGTTAAGCTCCAGCCGCCGCAGGTTTTCCGCCTTGAGGAATGCCAGCACGTCGTCGGCCGGGGCATATTGCGAGATCCAAGCCCAGGAGGTCTTGTCCACCTCGGTCGGCTCATCCACCACGTTGAACTGGCGCGCCTCGGCCTTGCCCACCACGGTCTCGCCCGCCGCGGCCTGGGCCGGGAACTGGGCAAACTGACCCGCGAACGGGAAGACGAAGAAATACTCGATCTTCTGGGTGGTGTACGGTTCAAGCCGCACCACGCCGTCATCGGTCATCACCCCGTCACGCAGCGGGATCGCCCCCAGGGGGAGTTGACGCAGGACGTTGAGCACCCGGCGCGAGGCCGTGGGGTTGGTCAGGGTGACGCGTCCGCCATACACCACCCGGCGCACGAATTCACCCGCAACGAATTTCTCGATTTGCTCGTTGCCCTCAAAGCGGTAGAGGTCATCGGGACGGAAGAACTGCTGCGAGATCAGCAGCGGACGGTCATCCGCCGCCACCGGCGCGGGCAGGACCTGCTCCATGACCAGCAGCACGGGAGAGGCCGCCGCAAGAGTCAGGCCGTTCGTACCGGTCGTCTCAGCGACGGGCTCTGCCTCGAACGGTAGTCCGCAGAACGCCAGGGCGGTGATCACGTCAGTCAGGTTGCGATGCGCCTCCAGCAGGTTACCGGACAGCGCCTTGCCTCCAGCTACATCCAGCCAGAACGCATTCGCGGGGAGACGCGCGGGCAGATCATCCTTGGCCCGAACACGGTAGTAGTTCTGCTCGGCCCATTCCTTGGTCGCCGGCAAGGCTCGGTACAGGCGGACTTCTTCGCCACCAAATGCTACCCCCTCCATATCGAATAGCACGGTCTCCTCCGCCTCCTTTTTATCCGCATCCGCCATCGGCTCGGCCATCGCAAAGCTTGGTGCCGCCTCAGCGGCAGGCGCAGGGGCAGCTTCCAGCAGCATCATAGAATCGGACAACTCTGCACGCATGCGCCGCGCCGCCGCAGGCCTGGGTGCCATGGCTGCCTTCATCATGACCGGCGAATTTACCGCCTCACCCGTGTCTATTGTTTCGCCTTCCGCAGATCCAAAACCGCTAACGGGCTTGTCCAGCTCCCCCGACTGCAACGCGGTACGAACGAGCCGCGCAAAGGCGTCCGGGTTCGGTGGAAGCAGTTCCCACGCCTCCCGCAAGGCCGCCTGCATCTGGCTGGCATCGCCGCCGCGCTTGGCCAGCAAGGCCAGTTCCAGCGCATTGCGCTGCTGCAGGCGATCCAGCCGCAGATCCTCGGCGGTCAGCGCGTCCAGCAGCCAGCGATCTACAAAGGTCTTGTCCTTCTTGCAGGCCAGGGCAGGCTTGATGACCCGTTTGAAGAAGTCCGGATCGTGTTGCTGCAGGAAGAGGTTGAGTTCATGGCAGGCGTATTTGCCGTACTTTTCGCGTTTGGCAGCCTCATCCAGGGTGGGCCAGTTCTTGAGGAAGGCGAACTCCGGCACCGTGGCATCGCCGTTGAGAACCTGCAGCAGGTCAAAGGCCTGCCCCAGGGTGCTGATGGCGCGGTAACGTGTCGTAGCCGTGTCGGCAAACGTGACCTTCTCCCCGGTGGCCAGCGCCCGGATACGCTTTTGGCGACTGAAGGCCTCGTCCGGCTTCATACCGCTAAGCAGGCGCGTATCGGTGGGTTTAAAGGACTGGTACGGTCTCAGATGCCGGAACCGGCTGAGCCCGAACCGGTCCAGCACGACGATATCCAGCGCCGTATGTTCCGGTGCGTCGCCGAGCGGGATCGTGACCACGCCATTCGTGTCAGGCACGGCGTTCACGACCCATTGGCTGCCCTGCGGCAGGAAGTCGTACCCGATGTCAACGGTCTGGGGGGCACGCCCGCCCATCCGGCTGACTGATCCGCCATAGCGCATCATGGCTGCACCCTCCATCATCGCATCAGCAGCCACCTGTTGCCGTCCGGACGCATAAGCCTGATCGCCCTTCAGCCGTTCCTGCTCGGCCGTGGTATCACGCAGCTCCCACGGATTGAGGATCAGGCCGGGACGCTCAAGCAGGGTCCCCGCGAATTTCTCGAGCGAACGACGCTCCAGCACGTAGCGGTATTCATCGCCGATGCGGCGTCCGTTGGCATACTGGGCATAGGGAGGCAGCATGTCGCGCTTGACCGGCGAGGTGAAGCCATAGCCCTCGGGAAATGCCGATCCCGGATCGACATAGCGCGCGGCCCGTACCGCCACGCGGGTGCCGGTTGTAACGTTGCGCAGGCGCAGGTGCAAGTTGCCGTCCTTTTCCGACACCTCGGCCGCTGAAGGCAGGCGATTGCCCGTCTGCTGCCAACGCGAGGTCTTCCCCAGCAGATACCCGGAACGGGCCTCGGTCTCGGCAACCTCCAGCCAGATGCGACGATCGTTCTCATGCGCCACGAGCTCGTATTGCCCCGGCTCCATGCCTTCGATCCGCAGTTCCCCGTCCTTGAGCGTGACCAGCGCCGAGCAATCAGACAGAATCGCCTCCGTCCCGATCATTCGAATCCGCTCAGCTATCGAGGTGCCACCGCCAAGAACCGCGCCGCCACGCTGCTTGAAAAGCGAAATCTGGCGCAGATCCGCTTGGCGGTCATAAGGATACGGCAGGGAGACAGCTTCGCCCGTCTTGAGGTGCAGTAGGCTAGGCCACACCACCTCCGCCCCCGACAAAGATCGATCCAACCGCAGGTTCCCCGGTCCGGAAACGGAAATCCGCGAAAGTGCCGTCAGCGGTCCAAGGGCAACCACACCAGCGGCATCGGTGCTGGCATGGATTGTCACGGAATGGTTGAACCCGGGATGATACATTTCCAGACTCAAGGGAACCGCCCCGATCGGCTCGCCGGTCAGGCCTCGCACCTCAAGCCGCCATCCATCGGCGGCAGGCACCAGGAACACCTGACTAAGCGCATCCCCGCGGCGGGCCGGATTAAGCTCCACGGTCCGTTGATCGTTCAGTGTGATTTCCTCAAGATCCCGCTTGCGTTTCAGCTTGGCCTCGACGGCGACTGAAAGACTGCGCAGGGCATCCGGCACGTAAAAGGATTCCGACCATTCGGTATTGCGGGCGAAAGTGGCCTTGTACTCGCGGGCCGTGCTGACGCCCTTGGCATCGACAGCGGTCAGGGTGACCTTGACCTCTCCCAGCAGCGCCGGGTCGATAGGTATGCCATGAATGCGGAAATCGGGACGCAGGATCAGCGTTCCCCGGTGCTGGCGCGGTAGGTTCTGGGGATCGAGATGGATACCAGCGGAAAATGCATACTCCTCATCCTGCAACTCGATCTGCTGCGCACTGCAGAAATCGCCGGCGCGTAATACGGCGAAACGGGTGCCCGGAGTGTCCGTGAACGGCAGCAGCACCAGCCCCTTGTCATTGGCCGTGAACTCGCGTTCGTCGATCCATACGGCCGCGTCCTTGACCGTTTCGCCAGCATCATTAAGAACCATGACGGCCAGTCCCGCCGGAGTCACTTGGCTGATCGCCTCGAGGTGGCCGACATACAGCAAGGCCCGCGAACTGACGCCATTCCCGATCAGCTCCACCACATAGACGCCGCGCGTCTTGATTTCCGGCAGCGCGATCCGGTGGCGTGTGCGGCGCGACGGATCGGCCGCCGTCTCGAGCGTGCGCTCGTGCGAGGCGATCATGCCGTCAAGCTCCACGGCCTGGTCAATCGCCGCGCGGCGGGTGGTGTAGTAATTGAACGTCTGGATCTCGAAGACCTTGACCAGCAGGCGGTCCACCCGCTTGAGGTCCACCGCCAGTTCCACGGGCTGTCCCGGCTTGAAGTAGGCGGGGTTCTGCGGCGCGAAGTCCAGTTCAATGCGATCCAGCAGGGAGCGATAAGCTGTCGGACCAAGCCGCGAGGACCACTGCGCCGGGGTGCCGACGCCATGCAGGATCTTGCTTTCGGCGAAAACCGAATCCAGCCAGCGGGCCTCGAAGATGTCCTGGAAGCGCGACGAATCCTCGGCATCCTTGAGCAGTTCGATCAGGAACTCGCGAATCAACGGCTCATCGTTCCCGATCGGCGGCAGGCTGATCGATCCGCCGAGCTGGTAATTCACATCCACCCACACGGCCCGTTCCTTCTGCAGGCGCGCCATCCGGTCACGGAGGATGAAGCCCCATTGCCGTGGTAGGTCCAGATAGGCACGGAACCGGACCGCATCGTACACCCCCAGCTTGCGCTGATGGGACAGGAGCTGATACAGGATATTGGATTTGAGGGAGTTATGGATCGGCTCAAGGGGCTCCACAAAGGCCCACAGACTCTCCAGGTACGCCACGGCAGCAGGGGAATCATTCGCCAGGTCGGCATCCGGCGGCGGCATCCGCACCAGCCGTGCATTGATATAGTCGGCCTCGCGCAGCAGTGCCGGACGCTGCGCAACAAGCTCCACCAACTGATCGGTCGTAAGCTTGCCATGGATCGGCATCTGGCCGAAGACCGTGATGTTGCCGTTTTGCTCCTTATAGTCAAGATCGGCCAGGATCAGCTTGACCAGACCGGAATAATCCGGCAGCGTCAATCGACGCAGGAAGGCACGGCGCTGATCCGGATTGGCATTCGGATCGGGGAGCAGCTCAAGACCGCGGTCGGTGAGTTTATCGAGTTCGGAATTCCCGTGCTGCCGCCAGAAGGCGTCAATGCTGTATTGTTCCGGCTTGATGACCGAGGGATGGCGCTGGCTGGTCTGCTCATGGCGGGCGCGGTGGTTGAAGGACAGACCGGCATCCTGCTTGAGAAACGCCCAGACCGCCTCGGGCGAGCGATCCATATCCAGCAGCATCTGCCGACGACGCATTTCAAGCATCCGCTCGTTCCAGTTGTTGCGGTTGCGCGAGACCCATTTATCCAGCGTTTTCTGGAAAGCGTCGCGATCCCCGGACAATTGATAGCTCAGGCAATGGTAGAAGAAATAGTCCTCGGTATCGGGCACAAGCTGGGTGAGGGCGGCCGCGCGATCCCCCCAGGCGAACGCCTCCATGAATTCCAGATCATTCCCATCAGCCGCCCGTAACGACAGCAACGGCAACAGCAACGCACACACAATCGCCTTCTTCATAGTCTTCCTCCCTTTTAAACTATAAACGCTTCTCGACCCAACTTTCTTCAATATTAATTCAACACATTCTCCACCGGACGTAGATCAGTCCGGCCAGTATGGCCAGCAGCAGGGCGGTCCGCCAGGGGCGGAACCGTTTGGCGGCGTACGGATCCTTAAGGAACCGCTCCGAGCCGGGAGGCAGGCGGGCCAGCTCTGTCAGGGCCGCGCCGAAGGCCGGGTTCATCCGCGCCCGGGTGTTGATCGCCCAGCCGTTGGCATCGAGAATCGGACCCAGGTTGCGCTGCTTGAGTTTGATCGCCGCCAGCAGCATGGAGGGTCCCGAGATCAGCAAGATCACACCCAGCAACCCGAGCGGCAGCCAGTAGCCAAGCCCGAAGAGTACCTGCAGGAAGCCGGCCACCAGTGCGCTCAGACCGCCGATCACCGTACCGATCAGGGCGATTGCCCCGAGCTCGATTTTTTTCGGAGCATCCGGGGTTATGGCGGTGGACGGCCTTGCCTGGTCGGCGCTTGCCAGCGTGGATGCCGTCGAATCCATGCGGGCCATGGAGGCGGCCTCGGCCGCCTGCGCCCGCTTGGCGATCTGCTCCTCGACCAGCCTGACGAGCTTGCGGTACGGCAGCCAGAAGGCCTCGCGGATGCTGATCGGGTTCGAGACCACGCGGGTGATCGTCGCGCTCCAGTCCTTGCCGTCGCGGTCATAGAACACGCCGTTGCGTCCAACGCCCAGGTTCTGCGAATCGCCATCCGTCACCACGGCCACAATGCCGCGCTTCTCGCTGGCCCGGGAAATATCGCAGTAGACCAGGTAGGCATTGGAAAGCCCCGCCATCGCCGCATGCCGCGCCGCATCGGTCACCTCGATGCATAAATGGCAGGCCCGCGCGTCCAGGTAAAGACTCCCCGCCTGGAAGACGGCATAGGTCTGACCGTAGAAGTCGGCGAAGTTAACGTAGTTGGTGAGCACTTCATAAAGATCGCGATGGAAGCGGATCATCTGCTCGACCTTGCCGATCTGGTCGTTCTCCTCCTTCAGGGAGGCATCCTTGGCAATCAGCCCGCGAATCGCCTCGACCAGCGCGGGGGCGGTCAGTGCTTCCAGGCGGTCCTCGGCGAGCGTCATCACAGGTGAATCCGGTTTCGCCGCCTGCCAGGCCTCGTAGGCGGCGAGTGCCCCCTGTAGTCGCGACCAGCCCTCGGCGTTCAATTCCTGGGCATCACCGCCAAGCAGCGGCGCGACCGCCTGATCCCGCAGGATCGCCATCGCCCCCGCCCAGGCAGGGTTGAGGCCGTCCACCAGCGGCAAGGCCGCGTCCGCGGCCACCCGCGCCAGCGGGAGCGCCGACAACTCCGATGCCGAGGCGCTCAGCATCTGGCCATTGAAGGGTTTGTAGTCGGCGGCATCCCCGTTCAGGACGGCGGCGGCCCGTTCGTCGAACCCGATCACCCGGCAGCGCGCAAAGTAATCATCGACCTTGGCCCGAACGGCACTGAGCGCGGCCGCGGCCCGTGCCGTCGCCCCGGGATCCAACGGATAGGCTGGGGGTTCTTCACGTCCGCGGCGCGACCAGTCCAGGACGCGCTTCGCCTCCGCCAGGAATTTATCCAGTCCGGCAGCATCCAGTCCATCCTTGCCGCTGCGGTCCTTCGTGCCGCCGCCGGTCTTGATGATATCCGTGATCGCGGCCGCAACCGCCGGATCCTCGGCACAACCGGGCGGGACCACCCCATCGCCGTTGAAGCGCGTGTTGGCGAAGATCGCCCCCTGATTGGCGACATCGTTCAGCGTAATCGCCTCGGCATCCGCCCGGCCCAGGTTATTCAGGATCCGCCGGGTACCGGCCAGGATGCGGGCGTCACGGATGCTGGCCAGCGCAACACGGTCGCCGCCCTCGATGATACAGCCGAGATCCACGAAGATTGTCGCGCACCACTTGATCGCGGCAATCAGTTCCGGCGGGCGGATGCGCCCGTCGCCATCGGTATCCAGCAGATCCGCCGTGCGCGGATCCAGCGCGATACCGCGCGTAGGCATCCCCAGGGCCAGCCAGAGCTTCTGGTCCAGCTCCGGGATGTTGGCAATATCCTCGCCGTTGCGCAGCAGGACCTGATCAACCCCGCCCACCCGCCGGAAACTCCAGCGGTACCCCGTCTTACCCAGCAATCGCGCCTTCGCATTGTCAATCGGTTTCATCGCTGTTCTCCTGTAGCGTCAAGCCGGACCCCTGCCGAACGCCGCCGACTCTACAATACAACCATCCCGTACACAATACGCTTTATCTGCTTCCCGTTGTATTTCGACTTTCCCAAATTCGACTTTCGACTTTACCCGCAATCAGTTGCCTTTTGGATTGCGACTTGGCTCGATTTTCCATACTGTGCAGTCCGCATCCATGAGGAATTTCAAACGGGGTTTCGATAATACGGTTTTACAAACGAATTATGACAGGGGTTAGTGATGGGTATCAAGGCAACGGTAATCGGGGATGGCGGCTGGGGTACGGCGCTGGCGATGGTGCTACAGCAGAACGGCCATCAGGTGACGGTGTGGGGACCGTTCGAGGAGAATATCCGCGCGGTCCGCGAAACCGGCATGAACAGCACCTACCTCTCCGGCGTCACGCTGCCGGCCGGGATACGCTGGACCACGGATGCGGGCGAGGCCACCCGCGAGGCGGAGGTCGTCGTCATGGCGGTCCCCACGCAGTTCTACCGCGACGTGGCATCCCGCTTCAAGGGCCTGATCGCCCCGTCCGCCCAGGTGATCAGCGTGACCAAGGGCCTGGATCGCGAGACGCACCGGACGATGACGGAAATCGCGCGCGAGTGTCTCGGTATCCCCTGTGCAGCCGCGCTCTCCGGTCCGAGTCACGCGGAGGAAGTCGCTCGCGGCATCCCGACCGCTGTCGTCGTGGCCTCGCCACGCGGGGAGGATAGTGCGGCCCTGCAGGCGGTTTTCAACAACAGCCGTTTCCGGGTGTATACCGCCGACGACGTTACCGGCGTCCAGATCGGGGGGGCACTGAAGAACGTGATCGCCATTGCCGTGGGCATCAGCGACGGACTCGGGTTCGGCGACAATACGCGCGCCGCGCTGATCACGCGCGGCTTGAGCGAGATTTCCCGACTGGGAGCCGAGCTCGGCTGCAGGCCGGAGACCTTCGCCGGCCTCAGCGGCATGGGCGACCTGATCGTGACCTGCACCAGCCGGCACAGCCGTAACCGCGGGGTCGGTGAACGGCTGGGCCGAGGCGAGAGCCTGGCGCAGATTACCGGCGGCATGAAGCAGGTGGCCGAGGGCGTCTGGAACGCCGCCAATGCCAAAGCACTGGCGGCGGAACACGGTATAGAGGTTCCGATCACCGAACAGGTCTGCCGCATCCTGCACGAGGGTGCCTCTCCGCTTCAGGCGGTCGAGGCCCTCATGTCGCGCGACGTCAAGCCGGAACAACAGCCAGTGCCGTGAGGCGATCCTTGCGCTGCTGCAGCACGAGCTGCAGGATGGAAAGCACTTGGCTCACCGTCCAGTACAGCACCAGCGCCGACGGCATGTTGTAGAAGATGAAGAGCATCATCACCGGCATGAAGGCCATCATCTTCTGCTGCTGCGGGTCGCCTACGCTCGGGGTCAGGCGCTGCTGCAGCACCATCGTGGCCGTCATCAGTAGCGGCAGGATGTTCAACCCGCCCGCCGGGAACGGCAGCAAGCCAACCAGCAGACCTTCCGGCTCGCTCAGGTCGCGGATCCAAAGGAAACGGGTGAACCGCAACTCCACGGCACTGCGCAACACGGTGAACAGGCCGATGAACACCGGGATCTGGATCAGCATCGGCAGGCAGCCCGCCAGCGGATTGACCTTGTGCTCGCGGTAAAGCAGCATCTGCTTCTCCTGTAGCTTCTTCGGATCGCTCTTGTAACGCTCGCGCAGCTTCTTGATCTCGGGCTGCAGCTTCTGCATCCGCTTCATGCTCTCGGTGCCCTTGTGGGTCACGGGCCAGAAGACCAGTTTGACGATGATCGTCAGCATGATAATCGCCATGCCATATCCGCCCGGCACCACCATCTCGATGCCGTTGAGCAGCGGCAGCAGCACTTTGCAGACCGGCTTGAAGAACCGTCCGAAATCCATGATCTCGGTGCGGCGATTGCCCTCCGCTTTCAACTGCGCATATTTTTTCGGGCCGACATAATAGCGGGTCTGCCGCTCAAAAGTCGCGCCCGGCTCGATGACCGCCGCCGGCAACGCCAGCGAGGCGGAAACCGTGTCCAGTGCGAAGTCGGCAGGTATATCCGCACGAATCGCCCGCACGCGTGCAGACGTGCCGCCCTCCACTGGAGCCAGGATCTGCGTGAAGAACTTGTTCTTTACGGCCACCCACGCCAGCGGAAGCGGCAAGTCAATCGTGGCAGCCATCGGTGCCACGGTCAAATCCGCCCGCGAGCAACCGCCCCGCACCCCGAAAAGTCCCGGCAGCGCCTTGCCGACGCGCTCGATCTTGTCATCACCGCTACGCAGGGCATCGACACCCAGATAATCCATCCCGCGCATGGCAGGCCCCGCTTCCATGATCCGCATGGAGCCCGTCTGCAGGCTGGCCTCGCTAATGGAAACCGGCGTCGAGCCGGTATTGATCAGGCGATCGGTAATCGTGAACGCATAGCCCTCTTCCAGCACGGCGGTCCGCTCCAGCACCAGCCCGCTGTCCGCCTGGCGCGACATACGAACACCATTGCCGTCAACCGGTTCGACACTGAAATCATCCGCCTCCGAGAGCCCCGGCAATCCGGTATAACTCAGGGCGATGCGGTCGGCGAAATCAAAGATGACCGGAGTGCTGTCCGCATCCACCGTGCTGCGGAAGTCGATGAGCGACGCCGATGCCAGTCCCCCGCCCCACGACGTGAAACGCAGGCGCATGACCGCGTTGGTAACCTCCACCACGACGGGTTCCGTGGACCGGACGACCGGCGTCATCTCTGCCGTCGCAGGCAATGAGACCGGTGCCGCGTTCGTCCCCGGTACGGAAAGAGCCGGTGCCGGCGCATCCCCGGCAGGCAGACCGGTCGCGGCGGGGGCAGTCGCGCCGTCAATGGTCGCCTCACCCGCAATGGTCTCCGCCGGCACTGGCGGAGGAGGAGTCGACGGCATCAGGCGGCGCCCGAAATACGACCATGCAACCAGCAATCCGATCAGCACCGCTACCGCAATGCGTTCTGTCTTGTTCATTTTTCATTCTCCAATAGGATTATCATCATGATCCGGCACCGGGTCGAATCCGCCCGGATGAAACGGATGGCATTTGCAAATCCGCTTTACACTTAACCAGCTTCCCCGGAGGCAGCCAAACCGCTCCAGAGCCTCGATCGCATAGGATGAACAGCTCGGCGCGAACCGGCAATTCCGCCCCAGATACGGCGACACACACATCTTGTAGGCCTTGATGACCAGAACCGGAAGCCGATACAGCCCAAAGCCGCGCATACCCTAATCCTTGTCTCCCGTCATCCCCAGGGCCCGCACCAGCTTCACGAATTCGGCCTGCGCCGCCGCGCCCCCCGCCTCCAGCACCCGTCGCCGCGCCACGATCACCAGATCGCCGTTGATAAGCAGCCGGTGCCTTTCCTTGCGGAACGCCTCGCGGATCAGCCGTTTGGCGCGGTTGCGATCCACCGCCCGGCGGAACGTCCGCTTGCTGGCCACTACCCCCATACGGGAGCCGTCACCACCAGCGGGGGCAACCCAGATCACCATGGTCTTGCCCGCGATCGAGCGCCCGTCCTCGAAGACCCGCTGGAAGTCGCGGTTCAAAAGCAATCGGACCGTACGTCTGAACGACGCGGATTCTCGCGGCGCAGCAGAAGACGGTCCGATAACAGACATAACCGACAACGCGATCAAACAACGATTAGTTGCGCGCGGCCCTTGCGCCGGCGACGCTGCAGTACCTTGCGACCGTTGGCCGTCGCCATGCGGGCACGGAAACCGATTTTACGGGCGCGTTTCTTGTTCGACGGCTGATACACCATTTTCATAAGCGAGATCCTCTTTCAATCAACACTAATTCCTCAATAAAAGCCGCTAGAATACCATGAAACGAACGAAAGTCAAGCTGGCAAATCGTGTTCAAAAACCCTTACAGCCGTTCAAATCCCGTCACCGGTGTTGTTCCAGGGACCTTCGGAAGTCTTCCAGCTTCCATCGACCTCGCGGATGAGCGGGCTGGGCTGCTGGTTGTAGACTTTGGAGCCGGGCGGGACGGTATGCGTCAACCAGACGTTGCCGCCGATGACCGTTCCGGCACCGATGGTGGTCTTGCCACCGAGGATGGTCGCGCCGGCATAGATGACCACGTTATCCTCGACGTTCGGATGGCGCTTGATCCCCTTGACCAGATGCCCGTCCTCGTCCTTGACAAAACTCAGCGCGCCCAGCGTCACCCCCTGGTACAGCTTCACGTTGCGACCGATCTCGCAGGTCTCGCCGATCACAACCCCGGTGCCGTGATCGATGAAGAAGCCCTCGCCGATGGTCGCTCCGGGGTGGATGTCGATACCGGTCCGTGAATGCGCGTACTCGGCCATCATGCGCGGGATCAGCGGCACCTCGAGGCGGTAAAGGCAATGCGCAATCCGGTGCACCGTCACGGCGAACACGCCGGGGTAGCTCATGACCACTTCCATCGTCGAGCGCGCGGCCGGGTCGCCCTCGTAGGCGGCCTGGACATCCTTGTGCAGCACGCGCAGCAGTTCCGGCAGCGCCCGCATCAACTCACCGACGGTCCGGATGGCCCGCTCGTCGCACTTGTGGCAATCCTCCTTGCACTGGTTGATCGCGCACTGGTACTCGAAGGCCTGGCGCACCTGCTCTCGCAGGGTCATGGCCGTCTTCTCGAGCGATGCCATGGCCTCGGCACCGTAGGCCCCGGCGGTGGCCCGGCGCAAGTGGCAACCGGGAAAGAAGGTGGCGATCAGGTCGTCAAGCACCTCGATCACGGCCTGCTGACCGGCCACGGTCAGCCCGTGCCGACCGCCACTGAAATGAATCGGGCAGCCCTCGCAGGCGGAAAGCCCCTTCATCACATCCGGCAATATCGCATCCAGCTCTTTTTTCATTTGCATGACGTTCTCTCCGTGGCTAATCTTTCGCCTTAATCTTCCCGCTTCACCTATCCCCCTGTAGCCCGCTCACGCCGTGAGCGCGGCTTCCGCGTTGTCAGCGTACGGTTAATTGGCGTACGCACGGGGACTGCGTACCCGCACGCGCTACCCCGCTGCCTCAGTCGCGGCACGACTGGGCTACCACCAACAATCTCTGCTTTCTACTTTCCCAATTTCTGATTTCTGCTTTACCTACTCACCCGCACCAGTACCCGGTCCGCCCCGAGATTGCGCAACCCCAGCGACAGCAGGGCTTTCCCGAGGAGAGCGTCGCTGAGGGCGACGGTCTCCAGTATCCGGATCGAATCCTCGCGGCACAGCAACTCGAAATCGCGCAGGGTGAACAAATGGATGTTCGGCGTGTTGTACCACTGGAACGGCAACGCCTTGCCGACGGGCATGCGCCCGGAACGCAGCAACTGCCAGATCAGGCCGTAATTCCCGAAGTTCGGGAAACTGACGATCCCCTCGCGCGCCACCCGCAGCATCTCGTTCAGCACCAGGCGCGGACGCTGGACCACCTGCAGGGTCTCGCTGAGGATCGCGCAGTCGTACGCCCCGTCGGGGATCATGGCCAGGCCCCCGTCGATATCCTCCTGGAAGATGTCGTAACCCCGGTTGATCACCTGCACGACCTGTTGCAGATCGATATCCACGCCGATCCCCGATGCCCCGCGTCGCTCATCCAGCAGCGCCAGCAGCTCGCCATGCCCGCAGCCGATGTCCAGGACGCGCGCCTTAGGCGCGATCATGCGGGCGATCACCTCGCGCTCCGCGCCCGTCGCGAACTTGACCTCCAACCCCGTCGCCGCCACAGACGGCACGGCGACACCCGCCGGATCGGCATTCCCGGCCGCCCTGTCCGCACCCACCCACGGCAAAAAGGCATGCACGACCGAGACCAGGTTATCGATGTCGACGAGAAAGGCATCATGCCCGTAGGGAGCCTCGATCAGGCAGTACGAGACCGCCTTGCCAGCCCGCAGCAGCGCGTTGGCGATCTCCTTGGACTGTTCGGGCGGGAACAGCCAGTCGCTGCTGACCGCCACCACCAGCATCTTGGCCGCCACCGGTGCGAAGGCCTCCTCCAGGCCGCCCGGATAGCGGGTCGTCAGGTCAAAGTCATCCATGGCCCGCATGATACGCAGATAGGAGTTCGCATCGAAGCGGTTGACGAACTTCATGCCCTGGTACTCCAGGTAGCTGGACACCTGGAACTCGGAAGGCGCACCCACGCCGCCCTCCTCTTCTCCGCCATCCACGCGGCGCTCGCGCCCGAAACGGCTTTTCATGATATCCTGCGAGAGGTAGGTGATGTGCCCGAGCTGCCGCGCCTGCGCCAGGCCCTTGGCCGGCCCCGCCCCCCTGCCATAGTAATCGCCATCGCACCAGTCCGGATCGGATGTGATCATGTTGCGTGCCACGCTGTCGAAAGCAAGCGCCTGAGCCGATAGCGAGGCGGCCGTGGCGATGCACACGCAGCGGTCCATCATCGCCGGACGCCGCACGGCCCATTCCAGCACCTGCATGCCCCCGAACGAACCACCGACGACCGCCGCCAGATGTGTGATCCCGAGATGCCCGAGCAGCATGCAATGGGTCTCGATTATGTCCGCGACCGTCATTTCCGGGAAACGCGCGCCATAGGGACTCCCCGTCGCCGGATCATTCGAGCGGGGCCCCGTCGTGCCCTTGCAACCGCCGAGGATATTGGCGCAGACGACATGGTAGTAGCGCGTATCGATCCCGCGCCCGGGGCCGATCATCGCATCCCACCAGCCGGGATCCTTCTCGGGGTCGGTATGATACCCGGCAGCATGCGCATCCCCGGAGAGCGCCGTGCAGATGAAAATCACATTGCGCCGGTCCTCCGCCAGGTCGCCATAAGTCTCGTAGGCGATCTCAATCTCACGGAGCACGCCGCCACGCTCCAGCGTAAACCCTTCATGCGGCAACGCGATCCGCGCCACACGGGTCTCGACCTTGCCGACACCGTCGCTCATGACCGGACCTCCTGTGGCCGTCCGGCGGCCGCGTCCCAGTACGGCGACAGACGCCGCAACCGCTGTACGATCCCCGGAAACACCTCGATCAGCGTATCGACTTCGGCCTCGGTCGTATACCGGCTGAGACTGAAACGCACCGAGCCGTGCATCGCCGTGAAGGGGACCTTCATCGCCTTGAGCACGTGTGACGGGTCCAGCGAGCCCGATGTGCAGGCCGAGCCGCTCGAGGCGCAGATCCCGAATTCGTCAAGCTGGTAGAGGATGGCCTCGCCCTCGATACTGTGGCACGCCAGGTTCAGCGTGTTGGGCAGCCGCGGCGCCCCCGCCCCGTTGACCTCCAGCCAGGGGATACGCTCGCACAGCGCCGCCTGCAGCCGGTCGCGCAGCGCCGCCACGCGGGTCTCGTCGGTCCGGGCGTCCAACGCCAGCTCGCAGGCCTTGGCCAGCGCGACGATGTGGCCGACATTCTCCGTGCCGGCCCGCAGGCCGCGCTCCTGGTGCCCGCCGCACAAGTACGGCCGACAGGCCGTGCCGCGCCGCAGGTACAAGGCTCCCACCCCTTTCGGGGCGTGAAGCTTGTGCCCCGAGAACGCGAGCATGTCCACCTGCGACAGCTCGCCTTTCAGATCGATATCCAGCTTGCCAACCGTCTGGGTGGCATCGGTATGGAAGAGGATCGCCGGATCCGTCTCCTTGGTCAGCCGTGCCAGATCCGCCACCGGGAAGATCACGCCTGTCTCGTTGTTGGCATGCATCACCGAGACCAGCAGCGTATCCGGGCGCAGCGCGCGGATGAATTCCGTGGTATCGATCTCGCCCTGCTGGTTCACCCCGACAAAGGTCACCTCGCAGCCCTCGCGCGCCGCCTCGCGGCAAACCTCCAGCACCGAGGGATGCTCGACCGCCGTGGTGATGATATGCCGCCGCCCCCGATTGGCCCGGATCGCGCCGAAGATCGCCATGTTATTGCTTTCCGTCGCGCAGCCGGTGAAGACGATCTCGTCGGGCGAGACACCGCCCAGGCAGGCGGCAATAGACGCCCGCGCCGCCGCGATCGCATGAGCCGGCCCGCGCGCGGCTTCATACATGGAGCTGGGATTGAAATACTGGTCGACGAGGAACGGTCTCATCGCCTCGAACGCTTCCGGCGCCACGGACGTCGTCGCGTTGTTGTCCATATAGATGATCTTGCTCATCATTGCCCCATTCACCGTCCGACCGCCACCACGCGGATCCGTTCGTCGATCTGCTCCTTGAGCGTCTTCTCGACCAGCAGCTTGAGCGTGGTCATCGCCCCCGCGCAACCGGCGCAGGCACCCGCCAGCCGGACATACACCGCGAAGTCCTTGATATCCACGATCTCCGCATCGCCTCCGTCCTTGCGCAGCATCGGACGGATCTCGCTCTCCATCACCTGGTCCACATGCCGCCCGAGCTGGTACGGCGAGGGTGCCTCGCCGGAACTGCCGCCCCCGCCCAGCCCCGCCGCCTCCTTCAGCCGAGTCTGCGGGGTGCCCCAGATATCGTTCAGGATATCCTGCAGGCCGCCGGGCTTGTGATGACAAGCCATGCAGGCCCCGCCCGCCTTGATCGCGTTGGTGATCTCGGGGATCGTCTTCAGGCCAAGTTCCTGAACCTTGCGTCGGATATAGGGCTCGGTCATGGAAAAACACTTGCAGACCATGCGGCCCTCGTCCACCTCGTCGGCATGCACATCCACGCCCAGCGCCTTCAGGTCCACGCCGCGCTTCTGCGCCCAGTTGAAGACGGCGGCCTCCAGCGCCTCGGCCCCCATCACCGAACAATGCACCTTCTGCTCCGGCAGCCCGCCCAGGAACGTCACGATATCGGCATTGGTGATCCTTAGCGCCTCGATCGGCGAGCATTTCGCCGCCTCGATCATCATGCAGAGCGCCTCCGAAGCCGCGATAGCAGAGGTACACCCGAACGTCAGGTACCGCGCCTCGACAATCCGGTCCTGCCGCGGATCGTCCGGATGCCGCTCGACCCGGAACGTGAACCGCATCGCGTCGCCGCAGGACAGCGAGCCGTGCTCGCCGAGCCCGTCCGCATTCTCGATCTCGCCCATATGCGTGCCCGGCTTCCCGTGTACCGCATCCATGAACAACTGCTTGGTCTTCTCCGAATATTCCCATGCCATGGCAAAAGGCCCTTCTCTTTCAAAACCCTGCAAAAACCGGCCAGCCGGTCATTTGATTAACACCATGAGCACACATCCTAGCAAGATTTACATAAAGTTCAACCCGCGAATTGCTGCGCTTGCTGATCGTGATTGTTGTTGAGTCTGACAGGGCTCTGCGCAGCGGTTACATCTGGCAACCGACAGCATCCAGAAAGCATTTCGCGATAACGGCATGTCCGGACGTGTCAGGATGGATGCGGTCCCAGGCCAATGCCATGGGGTGCATCAGGCTTAGAGCGGTTCGCCGTTGATCGTTTTCAAGGTCGGGATTTGACGCAGGACCTGGCGGACAGTGCCGTGGCTATCGTCCACGGTGATGGAACGCAATGGCAAGCGTGCCAACGGCGTCCAATCGCGGATTTCGGCGCCCCTTACCTCCAGATGCTCAATCGGGGAACCGATCAACGGAGTCAAATCGCTAATGGCTGTGTTGTTGATCTGCAGCCGGACGAGGGGCATATTGGCCAGCGTGGAAATGTCACGGACCCGCGTGCCGGAAAGATTCAGCACGGCAAGGGGCATATTGGCCAGCGCGGAAATGTCACGGACCCGCGTGCCGGAAAGATTCAGCACGGCAAGGGGCATATTGGCGAGGACCGAAACATCCTCGACGCGACTGCCACTGACATTCAGTTCTTTAAGTTTCATGCCAGCGAGGGGGGACAGGTCGCTCACCGTGCAGTTGGCCAGCGAGAGATTGACGAGCGAGCCCCCCTTCAGGCTGCTGATGTCGCTGACTTTCGTATTGGCCATCGAAAGGTATTCCAAGGGCATGGCACGAATCAAGGAAATGTCCTTGAATTGTGTATTATCGAGGCGCAGCGAGCGTAAAGAGAGTTTTCGCAGGGGCGAAAAATCAAAGATGCGCGTCCCGCTTAAGTCCAGTCGCTCCAGCGGCATGGCGGTGAGAACACCCAGATTCAGGATTTGCGTGTCGCTGATGTCCAGGTGTCGCAGGGGCAAGCGGGCTAGAACGTTGAGTTCCGTAATGGTCGTGGCACTGATATCCAGGGAGAGAAGAGGCAGCGCGGCGAGGGGCGTCAAGTCGCGAACATTGGTGTCGCGAAGCTCCAGCGTTTCGAGGAACGGGAGTTCGCGCAGGGCTTTGATGTCGGCAACGGGGCAACTGCGGATGGTGAGCTGGCGCAGGGCGAGCCCCTTGAGCGGCGTGAGATCCTGCACGCGGGCCTGTCCTAGAAACAGCGATTCCAGGCCGTCGGCGCCTTTCAGGGGGGAGAGATCGGCGAGCTTGCACTTGGGCACATCCGTACGCCGGTTGTACTTGCTAACGGCACTGCAGGCAAGGGTGCGCGTATGCACCGCGTCCAAGGGACTGATATCCTCGAGCCCCTCGGAGATGATCGAGATATCCTGGACGATCCCCTCCTCATTGGCAAGAATCTCGATCTGGCTGACGCCAAGCTGTGGATTGCATTGCAGCAGGCTGTTCTGAATCAGACGGGGGTCGGCAGGTTTGGCATCCACCACGGGACGGGGGGGGGCTGCCGGCATGAGCGGTTCGGGCTCGGGCGCCTCGCGTTGCGCCGCCTGCTCCATGGCGGCCAGCAGCGGCGCTACCTCGCGTCCGAAGCTGCTGTTGCCGTGCTGAGCGCGATAGCTTTCGACCATGGCCAGGATCTGCGGCCCTTTCGTCGCCGGCAACTGTTCCTGTTCGAGCCTTGCCAGAAATTCCGTGCGCTCGTCGAGATTGACGGACCAACCGGCTCCGGCGCACAGATTGAGAAAAGCCGTTTTCGCAACTTCGGCGACGGTGGATACTTCCACCTGATCCACCACGGCCACCAGACGTTCGGCCAGCAGCGGTGAGGTCTTGCTGAAGAAGCGCCGTGCGGGCTCGTACGCCTTGGCCTCCAAGGCCATGAGCCCCTTCTTCAAGGCCACTTGCGGATCATCATCCGCGCCCAAGCGGGCGAGAATCTCCTTATTGGCGAGGTCCTTGTATTCAAACGAGACATCGACGGTCATCTGTCTTGGTCCGACTTTCGAGGTTTGCGATCCAACTACCACACCATCCCGGACGCGCCGGATCAGCAGCCGCTTGGTTCCGCTATTCAAACTGACATCGATTTCCTTGCCGACAGAAGGGGTGAATGAGTCCATGACGCGGCGCTTGAGTTGTGCGGCCCCATTGAGGAGCTGCACCAAGGCATGGAGTTCCTCCTTCTTCGAGTTCAACTGCGGGGCGTCCTCGGCCATTGTGGTAGTTGCGACAGCCTCGGCGATCCCCTTGGACGTCAGGGTCTTGACGATCTCATCGAGCAGCGCCTCGTACTGTTTTTGCGCCTGCCGGGCCTGCTGCTGGAGCAGCTCCTGCGCCTGTTTTTCGCGCTGGCGCAGATCGTCGGCGATTCGCTGCCGGTTCGCCAACGTCTCGCGCGCCAATTCGCCCGCATAGGTTTCATACTGTTGCGAGGCCTGCTCGAATTGTCCGGTCTCCAGCAAGGGGGCCGCCGCGTCCCGGAGTTGGTTGAGCACCTCGCCGCAGCGGGTGCGCCGCAAGGCTTCGAGGCGGCTGATTTGCGCTTGCGCCTGGCGGGCGGCCTGGCTTTGCGGGGCGATGTCCACCACCCGGCGGAACAGGTCGATGTTCTGATCGAAGGCCAACGGCAGCCGCAGGGCCTGCTGCTCAGCCTTGGCGAAGGCCTCTTTGGCCGCCACATGCTCGGCTTGCGGTGCAGCCGGTTTCACGGCTTCGGGGGAGGTGTGGCTGACGGCTTGCTGCGGTCTCCCGGGAGAATGGTTATGGGATGAGAGCTGGAAGAGGAAAAAGGCAACAATGGCCAGCCCCACCACCCCCAGAGCCAACCATAGGCCGATGGGTAGGCCAGGGCGTTGCGTGGGGCGATGGGCAGGAAGGACGGGCGTACTGGGCTCGGATAGCGCCTCGCGGGCAACCGTGCTCGCCCCTGGCGGCGGCAGCGGCGGAACAATCGGACGCCCGCGACGCACCAACGCCAGGTCGGCGCGAACCGCGCTCCAGTCCGCCTGGCGATGTACCTTATCCTTCGAAAGCATCTTCTCGATCAGCCTGCACATGGGGCGAGAAAGCTTCGGGTTCAGCGTCGCCGGATCCGCCATGGTCCCGCTCAACTGCAGTTCCAGCACCCGCTCGTCGGATTCCCCTTCGAAGAGCATTTTGCCCGTCACAAGATGGTAAAGCATGGCACCTAGCGAGTAGATATCGGCGCGGCAATCCAGATCGGGCGCATCCACGGCCTGCTCCGGCGAGACATAGGCGGGGGTGCCCATGATCTCGCCGGTCGACTCACCGCCGTCTTTCCCGCGGAAGGAGCGGGAGAGCCCCAGATCGGCCAGCTTGAGGGTACCGTCTCCATCAATCATAACATTATCGGGCTTGATGTCGCAGTGGATCATGCCTGCCGACCGCCAGGCATAATCGAGGGCATCAGCCAGAGCCTCGGCCACCAGCAGCGCATTCGCCTCCGTGAGCACCCCTTTGCGCCGGACCCACTCGCCGACGGTGTAGCCAGCCACGTACTCCATGATGAAATAGTAAACGCCGTCGAGGACGTTGGCGTCATAGACCTGGATGATACCCGGGTGCTTGAGTTTCGCGGCTTGCTGCGCCTCCGCCTGGAAACGCTGCACGTCCCCCGCATCATTCGTCATGCGGGAGGAAAGCACCTTGATGGCGACAACCCGATCCAGCGAGAGCTGGTGTGCCTTCCAGACCGTTGCCATCCCGCCTTCGCCGAGTTTCTCGAGGATCTCAAATCCAGGAATGTTCAATGGCGGCATGTTTGTCAGTCCTAAAGTTCAATCTCAAGCGCATCACCGCAGAGCGCTCAGCCGTGAGCTTATCAGGAAAAATCCAAATTCCGCAGGTCATGCAATAATTCCTGTTGAATCTACAGCACTTGATTGCTCCCGTCAATCACACGGTCATGTTTTTCAGATCACGCGGTTTTTCCAGTGGCCGCGCTGGAAACAGAGGGTGACGAGGATGCCGTGGATGGTGACGGCGATCGCGATGGCCCACCAGATGCCATGGGTGGAGGGTTCGATCACGCGGCTGAGGACGATCGCCAGAGGAACCTGGATACCCCAGAGACTGACGAGAGTCAGGATCATGGGAGTGAGGGCATCGCCAGCCCCCTGGAAGGCGCGCCCCAGCACGATCGAGGGAGCGACGAACACGTAGAAGCCGCAGGTGATCCGCAGGAAGTCCGTCCCGATGGTGATGACAGCCGGATCGACCGTGAATACCCCCATCAACAGCGGCGCGAAGAGTGCCAGGAGCCCGCCGAAGAGCACCATCAGCGCAACATCCATCCACGTGGCGATCCACGCGCCGCGCGCCGCGCGGCCGGGGCGTCCCGCACCTAGGTTCTGGCCGACCAGGGTGGCCGCCGCGTTCCCGAGCGCGAAGGCCGGCATGAGAATCAACTGCTGCAGACGGTTGCCTGCACCGAAGGCGGCAATCGCATCGGTCCCCGCCGTGGCGGCGATCCGCATCAGCACCAGCGCCATCAGGCTGCGGGCCAGCATCTGGCCGGTGCCCGGCAGGCCGATCCGCAGGATGCTCAGGGCGATGGCCGGCCGGGGCAGCATGTGCCGCGGGTGCAGCCGGATACCGCCGGTCCCGCGGCGCAGCAGCACCAGCGCCCCGCCAGCCGCTATGGCCTGGGACATCACCGTGGCGATGGCCGCCCCCCGGACACCCAGGGCCGGTGCCCCGCAGAGACCGAAGATCAGGATCGGGTCAAGCACCAGGTTGATCACGTTGGCGGCGATCATCAGGACCATCGGGATCACCGTGTTGCCCGCGGCCTGGAAGATCGAATGCCCGCCCACGAACAGGACGAAGACCGTGAAACTGCCCAGGAACAGGATCTCCAGATACTCCTCGGCCAGGACTGCAACCTCGGGCGTGGCACCTAGAAGGACGGGGAACTTGCCGGCAAACAGCCAGCCGGCAACACCGGCGACCAGCCCCAGCCCCATGGCCACGCTCAGCGACTGACCAGCGGCGCAGGAGGTGCCGACCGCATCGCCCTCGCCGATGCGGCGTGACACGATCGCCACCGTACCGACCGCCATTCCCATGACCAGCGGAAAGAGCATCATCAGGACCGTGCCGCCGATCGCCAGTGCCGCCACCGCATCCGCACCCAACCGCCCGATCCAGTACAGGTCGATCAGGCTCTGCGCATTCTGCAGCAGCGAGCTGACCAGCATCGGGATCGCCAGCCGCAGGATACCGCGCGAGAGGTTCCCCTCTGTCAGGTGATTATGGTTTCCGTTCGCCATTTCGCAGACGATAGCAGATTGCCGTGTTCAGGCGAACCCGAAATTGCGGATGACCCGAATATACTGGACTTTCGGGGGCGGTGTTGTGTACGTTGCCAGCTCATCTTAAGCAACTTAACGACGGGCAGGACGATGGATAAGAACAAGGCGGTTCTCGTGACCGGGGCGGCAGGCTTCACCGGCAAGGCCCTGGCCATGCGGCTGGCGGCGGAAGGCTTCCGCGTCCGGGGCACGATACGCCCCGGCGGCAACCGCGACACGCAGGAACTCGCGGCGGCGGGGATCGAGGTGATCGAGTCGGATATCGGCAGCCGCGAGGATTGCGACCGCGCGGTCGCGGGCTGCGGGGCGGTATTCAATATCGCCGCCATGTTCCGGCGCGCCAATGCACCGGACGCCGAGTATGACCTCATCAACCGCCAGGGCGTGATCAACCTGATCGAGGCCGCCGCCCGGGCGGGAGTCGAGAAGATCGTCCACTGCAGCACGATCGGCGTCTGCGGGCATATCGAGAATCCACCGGCCGACGAGACGACCCCCTACAATCCGGGCGACATCTACCAGCGCAGCAAAGTCGCAGGCGAGAAGGCGGCGCTGGAAGCTTTCCGATCCGGGAAAATCCGCGGCACGGTCGTCCGCCCCGCCTCGATCTACGGCCCCGGCGACCTGCGGCTGCTCAAGCTCTTCCGCATGATCGCCAAGCGGCGGCTGGTCGTATTCGGCAGCGGCAAGCCGATGTTCCATACCGTCTACATCGACGATCTGGTGGAAGGCTTCATGCGCGCGATGGATACCCGCGAGGCCGATGGCGATGTCTTTATCGTGGCGGGCGAGTCGTATGTCCCGCTCAACACCCTGTTCGCCATGATCGCCTCCACCCTCGGCGTTCCGCCGCCACGCCTGCATGTGCCGGCCTGGCCCGTCCAATTCTTGGGAACGATCGTCGAGAGTATCTGCATCCCCTTCGGGATCAATCCCCCGATCTACCGGCGACGGGTGGACTTCTTCACCAAGAGCCGGGCGTTTGACATCTCAAAGGCCAAACGCATCCTCGGCTATCAGCCTGTAGTATCCCTCGAGGAGGGTATCCGGCGCACGGCGCAGTGGTACAAGAGCGAGAACCTGCTTTAAACGAAACGGAGCGTGTGATGGCTAAACTATGCGTACTGGGGTCGAATTCGGGCCGTAATGCCGGTGATGCGGCCATTCTCTCCTCGATTGTCCACAACGTGCTGGCGACGGCACCTGGAACCACGTTCGAGGTCCCCGTGCCGTGCGCAAGCGACCTCACCAGCCGGTTCGACCCGGCCGTGGTCCGCCCGGTGCCGATGATGCCCTGGAACCTGAGCCTGCGCTTCATCGGCTGGACCACGCTGCGTTCCATCGCCCGCTGCGACGCGGTGCTGATCACCGACGGGATCATCTTCGACGTCAAGCTGCTCAACCCGCTCTTCAACTTCCTGATTTTGCTGGCTGTCGTCATCCCCTATGCCCGACTGCTGCGCAAACCGGTCATCGCCTTCCTGGTCGGCATCGGCCCTCTGGACTCCCCGCTCGGCAAGCGACTCGCCCGCCTGGTCTGCGAGCGCTGCGACGCGCTCTGGGTACGTGAGGCGGACTCGAAGCGACTGCTCGAATCCATCGGCATCCCCGCCGAGCGGATCGAGATCTTCGCCGACGCCGCCTTTGTCGCCCCGCCCGCCCCGCCTGCGCGAGTCGATGCCATCCTGGCCGAGAACGCGCTGGACAAGAGCGACAGCCAGCTGCTGGGGATCAATATCAACAGCTATGTCGACCAGTGGCTGCGCGACGGCGAGGGGGTCAACCGCGAATCCTTCACGCGCCACCTGGCCGAAGCGATTGACAAGCTCGTTGAAGAGACCGACTACCGCATCGTGCTGATCCTCACCCAGATCATGGATGTCGCCTATGCCCAGACCGTGCTGACCTTCATGCGCCACCGCGAGCGCGTGACCGTGCTGGGAAACGACCGCTACAGCGCCGGGGAGCTGATGGGTGTCGCCGGACGCATGCGCTACTTCGCCGGGATGCGCCTGCATTCCCTGATACTGGCCTCAGCCATGAACGTCCCCAGCATCGGCCTGGCCTACGCCCCGAAGGTGCGCCATTTCATGGAACTCATGGGCACCCCTGAATCCATCCTGGAACTGGCCGACTTCTCGCCGGACAAGCTGCTCGGGCATGTCCGCCGCCTGGAGGCGGACGATACCACCCGCCGATCCGCCTGGACCGCGCGTGTCGACGAACTCAAGACGCTGGCACACACGGGCTACCACCAACTGGCGGAACGCTTCATTGCCACCGTCCCCGAGCGCCCGCAGGGAGAATCCGGGATGAAGGCCTATCTCTACAAACTCCTGCACCGCTACCTGTCGCTCTATATCCAACCCGAGGACCGCGTGGCCGAGATCGACCCGCCCAACGGCATCATCGGTGCCCAGTACCCGGACTACCTGGCCATCAAACGCCCGGCGGACACGCTGGAGGCCCTCACGGCCTTCAAGCCCGACTACGTGCTGCTCAACGGCACGCTGCAGCAGGACGGCGATATCCAGGGCCTGCTCGAGAAGCTGCGCGCGCTCACCACCCCCGAGACCCGCATGGCGATCCTCTACTACAGCACCCTCTGGCGTCCGTTGCTGAAACTGGCGACAGCCCTCGGCTGGCGCAGCAAGCTGCCGGAGAACAACTGGATCACCCGCGCGGATCTCGACAACATGCTCCTGATCTGCGACTACCAGCTCGTGCGGCTCGAGAGCCGCGTGCTCTTCCCCCTGCCTGTGCCGGGACTGGCGTGGCTCTTCAACCGCATTTTCTCCGCCCTGCCCGGCATCCGCCACCTGAATCTCGTCAACATCGCCATCGTCCGCCCGATGCCGGTCCCCGAGGCCCTGCCGGCGCGCCCGAGCGTCTCGGTGGTCGTTGCCGCCCGCAACGAGGAAGGCCACATCGAGGAGATCATCCGGCGCACGCCGCTGATGGGACCAGATGACGAGCTGATCTTCATCGAGGGCGGCTCGTCGGACGACACCTGGGGGGCGATCCAGCGCTTCGCGGAGAAGTATGCGGGCGAGCGCACCATTCTTACCGGCCAGCAGGAGGGCAAGGGCAAGGGCGACGCCGTGCGCAAGGGGTTTGCCATGGCGACCAAAGACATCCTGATGATCCTCGACGCCGACATGACCGTCCCGCCGGAAGACCTACCGCGCTTCTACAACGCCATCCGCGGCGGCAAGGGCGAATTCATCAACGGCAGCCGGCTCGTCTATCCCATGGAGAAGGAGGCCATGCGCTTCTGCAACATCATCGGCAACAAGTTCTTCGCCGCCGCCTTCTCCTTCGTGCTCGGACAGCAGTTCCGCGACACCCTCTGCGGCACCAAGGTGCTCACGCGCAGGAACTACGAGAAACTGGCGCGCTACCGCCATGTCTTCGGCGACTTCGACCCGTTCGGCGATTTCGATCTCATCTTCGGGGCCGCGCGCATGGGGCTCAAGATCGTGGAAGTGCCGATCCGCTACCGCGAACGACGCTACGGCGAGACCAATATCTCGCGCTGGTCGCACGGGGTGATCCTGCTGCGCATGCTCTGCTTCGCCGCCCGGCGGATCAAATTCATCTGAAGAAGTAGGAACGATGTCACTGAAACAACGGCTGCTGGCCCCCGAGAAGAACGAGGATACCGATCTTGACGATCCGGCGACGACGCTGCTGCATGCCTCGATCATCCGCCGCAAACGTTTCCTGCGCGAACTGTACCGTGAATACTACACCGTCATCCGTGACAGCCTGCCGCCGGTGGCGCAACCGGTCGTGATCGAGATCGGCAGCGGCGGCGGGTTCATCAAGGACATCATTCCCGCCGCCCAGACCTCCGATATCATGCCCGTACCGGGCCTCGACCTCTGCTTCAGCGCCACCGACATGCCCTTTGACGACCGCTCCGTGGACTGCTTCTGCATGATCAACACCCTGCACCACATTCCCGACCCGGACGCCTTTTTCCGCGAATGCACACGCTGCCTGCGACCCGGCGGCACTGTCGTGATGATCGAACCCGCCAACACGCCCTTCAGCCGTTTTATCTACACCCGTTTCCACCACGAGCCCTTCGACCCGGCGGCCGGCTGGACCCTGCCCCCCGGCGGACCGCTCTCGACCAGCAACCAGGCCATGCCGTGGATCATCTTCTGCCGCGACCGGCAGCGGTTCGAGCGCGACTTCCCCGCGCTACGCATCCAGGCCATCACGCGGCACACCCCGCTGCGCTACCTGTTCAGCGGCGGGTTCACCTGCCGCCAGCTCCTGCCCGACTGCCTGTACCCCGCCGCCACCCTCGCCGACCGCCACCTCCTGCGCCCCGTCCACCCCCTGCTCGCCCTCTTCATGACCATCACCCTGCGCCGCGAAGCCACCCCCTGATGACAATTTTGCGCGCGGGATGAAAAAGACTTCTCACGCGGGCTAAAATGCGGCATACTCGCCCGATCATGTCAAAAGAGCACGATTCCTTTAATTTCTGGTATGCCGTCAATAATACGGATGTCAAGGTGATGCCCTCGCGCCACCTGGAGACTTTCGGCAATACGATTGTGAACTACCATCTGATCAGCGAGCTGATGGATGATACCGGCAAGATCCGCGTCCGCGAGGGCAAACTCGAGGCTGGCCGCCCGCAGATCATCACCCCCGACGCCTACGCCCAGACCGCCATGGAAGGCTTCGGCGACGAGGCGCGCCAGTATGTCGAATGGCTGCGCGAGCACGAGCAGGACATCCGCGTGCTGCAGTATGGCTACCGCCTCAAGCAGGAATCCTACCGTGAGAATCTCGTCACCGACGCGCTGGAACCCGTTGTCGAACGGGTAAAAAAGGCCGTTGCCGCCGCCAATGACCCGATGAGCGCGGTGGTCGTTGGCGTGGATGATCCCTGGGATGTCTGCCTGGTGCGGCTGTTCTGGGAAGTGATCCAGTCTTCCGCGCTGTTCAACATCCGCGAGATGCAGAACCGCAAGCTCTTCGAGCAGGAACGCGGTGTCCCGCGCGGCGTGCGCAACGACATTGACGCCGCCTTCAAGGCTGCCAACCGCGACCCCTCGCAGATCAAGGAGCTCGGGGCTCGGCTCAACAACATGGGGCTTTTCCATGAATACGAGGACCGCTTCTTTGCCCTCGTCAAGGCCCACGCCAAGGATTGAACCCTTTTCCCCCCTCAGGAGTCAGTATCATGGCAACACGCATTCTAGCGGTCGCGAACCAGAAAGGCGGTGTCGGCAAAACCACGACCGTCATCAACCTGGCCGCCTGCCTCGGCGAGCTGGGGAAACGGGTCCTGGTGATCGACCTTGACCCGCAGGCCAACTCCACCAGCGGGCTGGGCCTGCCCCGCCAGACCGGTACCAGCCTCTACCGCGTGCTGCTGCGCGAGCGCGCCGTCCACGGGCTCGTCCAGAAGACCGTCGCCGAGAACGTCGACATCATCCCCTCGGAACTGGACTTGGCAGGTGCCGAGATCGATGTCGCCCGCATGGATGGCTACCTGCACGGGTTGAACATGGCCATCGCGCCGCTCGTGCGCGGCGGCGGCTACGATTTCATCATCATCGACTGCCCGCCCTCGCTCGGCGTGCTGACCATGAACGCCCTGACGGCGGCCAACAGCCTGCTGCTGCCGATCCAGTGCGAATACTACGCGCTGGAGGGCTTGAGCGTGATCGCCCATATCATCAAGCAGCTCCGCGAGGGCCGCGCCAACCCGATGATCGACATCCAGGGGATCGTGATGACGATGTACGATGCCCGCACACGCCTCTCGCCGGATGTCGTGGCGGAGGTCAAGAGCCACTTCGGCGAAAAGGTCTACAAGACGGTCATCCCGCGCAACATCCGTCTCAGCGAGGCCCCCAGCTTCGGACGCCCGGTAATCCAGTACGATCCGCACTGCACCGGCTCGATCGCCTACCGCGAACTGGCCAAGGAAGTCATCGCCCGCGAGCTGGCCGAGCACCCGGTGGCGGTATAGCAGGCGGGGTGAGCCAGCGACGGCAATTGATCGAGGGAATCGAAAAGAATCGAGAGAATCGATTTTGTCATCGAGGCGGCTACGCCGCCGGGAATGACGTCCCCTCGTCGAATTTTTCGATTCCCTCGATTCCCTCGGCCCCAATCATGGCTGCTGGCAGCACGGGCAGAGGTGGGTGCTGCGCTGGGCGACGGTGATGCGCTCGAGGGTGCCTTCGCAGCGGGGGCAGGCTTCACCGTGGCGACGGAAGACATTGAGTGCATCCTGGTTGCGGCCGCGCCGTCCGGCCACGCTGTAGAAATTGGTCATGCCATCCCCGAGGGTCGTGCCCATCCCGTCCACGCCGCGTTGCAGCACCCGGCGGATCGACCCATGCAGGCGACGGCAGTCGGCCGCCGATAGCGACCGCGACAGGCGGCAGGGATGCAGCCGGGCATCCCAGAGTGCCTCATCGACATAGATGTTACCGAGTCCGGCTAATACGTGCTGGTCCAGCAGCAGGGGCTTGAGCATGCGGTTGTGCGACTGCATGGCTGATCGCAACACCGCCGCCGTGAACGCATCAGAAAGCGGCTCCGGTCCCAGTCGCCCCAGTACCACGTCGGGTGCATCGGTCAGCATCCAGCGGCCGAACTTGCGGGTATCGCGGAAGCGGATCTCGCGGCCATCGTCCAGGATCAGGGCGGCACGCTCAGCGGCATCGCGCGGTTCTTCGGCAGACTTGACACTCAGGCTGCCGGTCATGCGCAGGTGAACCAGCAGCCAGCAGGCCGACTGCAGCCGGATGACGATATATTTGGCCCGCCGCTCGATCGCCTCGATCCGGCGGTTGCGGACACCGGCGGTAAAGTCCGCCGTGGAAAGTCCGGAGAGCGTCCGCTCCCAGGACACGCGCACACCGCGGATACGGTGCCCGCACACGCCCGCCTCGCGCAACCCCCTGACCACGGTTTCCACTTCCGGCAGTTCCGGCATTGTTCCCTCCTATTCAGGCGGTATACGGAAAAAGCGTACCGCGGTTGAGCAGCATCTGTGGATCGAACACGCGTTTGACGGCGCGCATCTGCCCGATGGCTTCCGGTCCGTACATGATCTCCAGCATCGCCGTCTTGAGCTTGCCGATGCCGTGCTCGGCCGAGACCGTCCCGCCCATGGCGACGACACGACGCGCCCAGTCGAGATAAAGCACCTTGCCGCGCAGATAGTCGTCGGGGTTCGCCGGCAGGATGTTGACATGCAGATGATTGTTGCCGATATGACCGAAGATCACATACTCGAGCCCCGCCGCGCGCAGGTCGTCATGGTACATCCGCATCACCGTGCGCAGGCAGGCATCCGGTACCGCCAGATCGGTCCCCAGCTTGGTCAACTCCGGATACTGCCGCTTGCGCTCGCCGATCAGCAGGTTCACCGCCTCGGGCACCGCATGGCGCACGCCCTTGAACGTCTCGATCGCGCGCGCGCTGGTGGCCAGCCATGTGTCATCGGCATCCCCGCCGCTATCGGCCAAGACCTCGCAAAGACCTGTCATCGCCTGCTCGACCGCCGCTTCGGTGTCGCCGTGCAACTCGACATAGACAGCGGTATGCCAATGCGGCTTCAGCTCCGGCAGCGCGGCAAACGCCGGATTGCCAGCCCGCTGCCCACGCAGCAGGTCCAGTGCCTCCGCGCTGAAGAACTCGATCGCGGCTACATGCCCCTGCCGGTCATCGCGCACCCGCTCCACCAGCGTCAGAGCCGCCTCCTCGGAGGGCAGGAAGGCCGTCATCCCCCAGGCGACGGCCGGTAGCGGGGTCAGTGCCAGTTCGAGTTCGGCAAAAACGCCCAGCACACCCTCGGAGCCGATGAACAAATCAATCAGGTCCATGTCATCGGCGGCATAGATGCCTGCCGCGTTCTTGACTGTAGGCATGTGGTAGGTCGGCAAGCGGCCACTGTATGTGCGGCCTGATGCGGATTCAAAATGAAATTCACGCCCCTGTGCGAAATGGTCCCCGCGATGGAGCGCCAGCACCTCGCCTCCCGGCAGCACCACGCGCAGGGCGGACACATGCGGGCGCGCGGGGCCATAGCGGAAGGTGCGGGCACCGGAACCGTTATTGGCCACCACACCAGCCAGACAGGCCCCCGCCTCGGTCAGATCCGGCGGGAAGACGTGTGGAGTGCCCTGACGATAGCGCGCCAGCGTATCCAGCGACTCCACGTTCCAGCCCGCCGTATCGAAGTCGCCGCCGTGCACGAGGGCCTCGTGCAGCGCCTTGAGCGTGAATCCCGGCTGCACCCGCACGAAGTAGCGATCCGCCGCCGGGTCATGGCGCATGCCGAGGACACGGGACATGCGGCTGACATTGAGTATACAGCCACCATCGGGCGTCGCGCCGCCGGTGATCCCGGTCAAGCCGCTCTGGACCGTGACCGGCGTCCCCTCCTCCGCGGCCTGCCGCAGGACTTCCACGATATCGGCTTCGCACTCCGCGAACATGATCGCGTCCGCGCAACCCGTACGGCGGGATTCGTCGCTCAGGTAATCGGCGTATTCACCCTTGAGATCGGTGCTTTGTTTCACTGTCTTTCCTACGCCGCCGGTTCCTTTGCTGCTTTTACGCGCCGCGCGAATTTCAGTGCGCCTTCCTTCTCGGAGACGTTGATCACGCCGGCGCCCTTGATCTCGCCCCGCAGGATCGCCTCCGCCAGCGGATCCTCGAGATAGCGCGAGATCGCGCGGCGCAGTGGTCGCGCACCCATCTGGCGGTTGAACCCCTTGGTCATCAGGAACGCCTTGGCGTCCTTCAGCAGGTGCAATTGCCAGCCGCGACCCGCCAGGCGTTGACGAACCTTGTCCAGCTCCAGTTCCAGGATCTGCTCCACATTCTCCAGCGTCAGTTCACGGAACACGATCAGCTCATCGATCCGGTTCAGAAACTCGGGCTTGAAGGCGCGCTTGGCCGCCTCGAGCATGCGATTGCGAAGCTGCTCGAAATTGGCATTTTCCGTGACCTCACCGAACCCGAGACCACCGGCCATCGTGCCGTTCCCGTGGCCTAGATTGGTGGTCAGGATCACCACGGTATTGCGGAAGTCCACCTGGCGACCGACACTGTCTGTCAACCGCCCCTCCTCCAGGATCTGCAGCAGCATGTGCATGACATCCGGATGCGCCTTCTCCACCTCGTCGAACAGAACCACCGAATAGGGACGGCGGCGCACGCGCTCGGTCAACTGCCCGCCCTCGTCATGCCCCACGTAGCCCGGCGGCGACCCGATCAGCCGCGAGACGTTGAACTTCTCCATGTACTCGGACATGTCGATCTGGATCAGCGCCTCGCGGTCGCCGAAGACAAACTCGGACAGCGACTTGGCCAGCATCGTCTTGCCCACCCCGGTCGGTCCGAGGAAGATGAACGAGCCGATCGGCCGGCGTGGATCCTTCAGGTCGGCACGCGAGCGGCGCAGCGCCCGCGAGATCGCGCTGACGGCCTCCTGCTGGCCGATCACCATTTTCTCGAGATCCTTCTCCATGCTGAGCATGCGCGCCAGTTCCCGCCCTTCCATCCGCTGCAACGGCACGCCAGTCCATTTCGAGACCGTCTGCATGATGATGTCCTCGGTTACGCGCCGGGACTCATTGTCGCGCGAGGCTTTCCATTCCTCCACCGTCGCGTCGAGCTTCTCGCGTTCCACGCGTTCCTGGTCGCGCAGCGTGGCCGCCTCCTCGAACTTCTGCCCCTTGATCGCCGCCTCCTTGGCCGCGCACACCGCCTCGATTTCCGCCTCGCGCACACGCAGGTCGGGCGAGCGGGTCGAGGAGAGGATCTGCACGCGCGCTCCCGCCTCGTCGATGATGTCGATCGCCTTGTCCGGCAGATGGCGACCGGAGAGGTAGCGGTCGGAAAGCCGCGCCGCCGCCACCAGTGCATCGTCATCGTAACGGACGCCATGATGCTCCTCGTAGCGCGAGCGCAGTCCCTGCAGGATCGCGATCGTCTGCTCGACCGTCGGGGCCTCCACCCGCACGGTCTGGAACCGGCGTTCAAGGGCGGCATCCTTCTCGATGTACTTGCGGTACTCGTCGAGCGTCGTGGCCCCGACGCACTGCAGCTCGCCGCGCGAGAGCGCCGGCTTGATGATATTGGAGGCATCCATCGTGCCTTCCGCCGAGCCGGCACCCACGATCGTGTGCAGCTCGTCGATGAACAGGATGATGTTGCCGGCCCGCCGGATCTCGTCCATGACCGCCTTGATGCGCTCCTCGAACTGCCCGCGGTATTTCGTGCCCGCGACCATCAGCGCCATGTCCAGCGTCACCACCTTGCGGTCGCGCATGCTCTCGGGCACATTGCCCGCCGCGACGATCTGCGCCAGGCCCTCGACCACGGCCGTCTTGCCGACACCCGCCTCGCCCAGCAGCACCGGATTATTCTTGCTGCGGCGGCACAGGATCTGCACAACCCGCTCCAGCTCGGACTCGCGGCCGATGACCGGATCGAGCTTGCCTTCGCGCGCCAGCGCCGTCAGGTCGCGTCCGAAAGCGTTCAGAGCCGGTGTCTTGATCTCCTTGGGCCGCGCCTCGCCCGCTTCAGCCTCATCGGCCTCGGACGGTTCGAAATTGGGGTCCAGCTCGCGCATGACCTCCCGGCGCGCCGCCTCGATGTCCACTTTCAGGTTCATCAGCACCCGTGCCGCGACCCCTTCCCCCTCGCGCAGCAGCCCGAGCAGGATATGCTCGGTGCCGACATAGGTGTGGTTCAGTGCCTGAGCCTCGGCCTGCGCCAGTTGCAGGACCTTCTTCGAGCGCGGGGTGAAGGGCACATTGCCCTCGACCTTGGTCTGCGGTCCCTGGCCGACCGCGCTCTCGACCTCGAGCCGCACGGCCTCCAGCGAGACACCCAGGCGCTCGAGCACGGTGACGGCCACGCCCTCACCCAGCACGATCAGCCCGAGCAGCAGGTGCTCCGTGCCGATATAAGGGTGGTTGAACCGATCCGATTCCTTGCGCGCCAAGTTGATCACCTGCTGCGCGCGCGGTGTGAAATTATTGAAGTTGCTCATGTTTATCCTGTTCGTTGCACGTTACTCAAAACCCCGCGAAGATAGCCGGCCCGGAACACATCGCGCTCCAGCACCGAAAGCGCCCGCCGAGCCTCCCGCTGAAGATGCCCGGGCTGCACGGTCCACATCATGTCCTCAAGGCTGCCGCCATCGGTGCCGGTTATCATACCGGATTCGATGCCCAGCATCAACCCCGAGAGGATATCCATCGCCTCGCCGGCCGTCAGCATCGCGGCATGCGAGAACACCCCGAAAATGCGGCCGACATGATCCTGCAGTCGCGGCATCGGCAGTTCACGCAGGCGCTGACGCGCCTGGCCTTCTAGCGACACCAGCGTCTGCACGACTCCGGCGATCCGCTGCAGGGTGCCGTCCTCGCTGACCCCCAGCGTGGCCTGGTTCGAGATCTGGAACAGGCTACCGGACGCCTCCGATCCCTCGCCGAACGCGCCACGCACGGCCAGCCCCATGCGGTTGAGCCCGCGCACCACCTGATCGACCTCACCCAGCAGCTTCAGTCCCGGCAGGTGCAGCATCACACTCGCGCGCATCCCCGTGCCCACGTTGCTGGGACAGGCTGTCAGATACCCCAGCGAGGGCGAGAAGGCATACGCGACATGCCTTTCCAGACCCGCTTCCAGCCGTGTAAGCGCCTGCCACGCACCCTCCAGATCGAGCGCCGGACGCAGCGCCTGCAACCGCAGGTGATCCTCCTCGTTGATCATCGCCACCAAGCCGGTCGCGTCGTCATGCACGCAACCCGTCCCGGCCCCCCCTGCCGCCAGTTCCGCACTGATCAGATGACGCTCGCGCAGGATATCGCGTTCGAGCGGATCAAGCGCATCAATCTGGAAGAGGACCGGGTTCACAAGCTGCCCCTCATCCATCAGCAACTGGCTCAGGGCCTCGAATACGCGTTGACGCTCCCGCGCACCGGCCCAGCCGGGGAACGCCTTGCCGTGCAGGTTGCGCGCCAGGCGTATTCGACTGCTGACCACCACCTTGCCGGCCGCACTGGCCACCGGCAGATCAAGCGGCCTTGTTTCCATCCCTGCCCTCATACCGGCACCCCTTCCGGCGTATCGCCATCCAGGCAGGCATCGGCCAGTTCCAGCACCCGGATGCGGTCGCGCAGCCCGGCGGCCTCCTCGTAGGCCTCCGCGCGGATGGCCCTGGCCAGGCTGGCCTTCAGGCCGTTGAGTTCGCCGCGCACATCCTCGCGCACCGGCTGCTTGCCCTCATAGACCGTCGCGCGGTGCATGGATTCGAGCATCGGCTTCAACAGGACCGCGAAAGTCTCGTAGCAATGCGCACAGCCCAGCCGCGAGGTCTTGCGGAAATCCGCCTCCCGCATATGGCAGACCGGGCAGCCCGCCGTGCTTTCGGGAACCGCCAGATCCGGCTCGTCCCCGCCGAGCGGGAAAAGGCCGCCGCTGATCAGCAGTCCCGCCAGATCCACCGGCGACTTGAGCCCCTTGGCGGCAGCGCATCCAGCGCACATATGCACCTCGCGCAAGCTGCCGTCGGTGATCTGCTGGACCTCGACACAGGCCTCGTGTACATGACAAAACTCACACTTCATCCATCCACTCCGCAATTCTCGGCACAACCGGGACTTTTAACGTAAAGCGGATATTCTACCAGCAAGCAGGGAAATAACCAGTTCAATTCGCCGCTGCGGCAAAAAGAAGGCAAAAAGAATGGATTGCTTTAATTGCAGGGTATTGCAGGATACCGATTCCCACCGCGTCATCAACCAAAGCGGCCGGTGACGTAGTCGAGGGTCTCGCGCAGGTGCGGTTTCTGGAAGAGCGTGGCGGTCGGCCCGTACTCGATCAGGCGGCCCAGGTACATGAACGCGGTATAATCGCTGACTCGCGCGGCCTGCTGCATGTTGTGCGTGACGATCAGGATCGTGTACTCACCCTTGAGCTCGTGGATCAGGTCCTCGATATGGTTGGTCGCGATCGGGTCGAGCGCCGAACAGGGCTCGTCCATCAGCAGCACCTCGGGCTCGGCCGAGATGGCCCGCGCAATGCACAGGCGCTGCTGCTGGCCGCCGGACATACCCAGTGCGCTTTCCTGCAGCCGGTCCTTGACCTCGTCCCACAGCGCCGCGCCGCGCAGGCTGCGCTCACAAACTTCGTCCAGTACCGCCTTGTTGCGCTCGCCGTCGATCCGCAGCGGGTAGACGACGTTCTCATAGATGCTCATCGGGAATGGATTGGACTTCTGGAACACCATCCCCATGCGCTTGCGCAACTCGATGACATCCACCGACTTATGGTAGATCGTCTGGCCGTTGATGCGCATGTCTCCCTTGACACGCACGCTGTCGATCAGGTCGTTCAGCCGGTTCACCGAACGCAGCAGCGTGGACTTGCCACAGCCGGAAGGCCCGATCATGGAGGTCACCTTCCCTGCCGGCACCTTCATATTGATGCCATACAAGGCTTGGGCTGCGCCGTACCAGAGATTGAAATCGTCGACATCGAGCACGCTCTGCTCGCGATCCAGTTCAGCGTGGATCGCGGGCGTGAATGCCTCGCCACGCGCAATCGCCTGCAGCCGGCTACCGGTCGCCGCCGGCGAGGCCACATCCACGGGCTTTTTATATGCTTCTGTCTGCGTTGTCATGTATTACTCCTCCGTAAGCTAGAATGCCGATGATTGGAACCGCTTGCGAAGGCGGTTGCGGATCATGACGGCGAAAAGGTTCAATCCGGCAACAATCGAAATCAGCAGCAGCGTGGTGGTGAACACCATCGGCTTGGCGGCTTCGCTGTTCTGGCTCTGGAACCCCAGGTCGAAGATATGGAAGCCAAGGTGCATGAAACTGCGCTCGGGATGCAGGAACGGGAACACGCTATCGATTGGCAATTCGGGGGCCAGCTTGACCGCACCGACGAGCATCAGCGGCGCGACCTCGCCCGCCCCGCGCGCCATGGCCAGGATCATGCCGGTCATGATACCGGGCATCGCCCGCGGCAGCACGATGCGCTTGATCGTCTGCCACTTGCTGGCCCCGCAGGCGTAGGAGCCCTCGCGCATGGAACTCGGCACGGCGGAAAGCGCCTCCTCGGTGGCCACGATCACCACGGGTAGCGTCAGCAGTGCCAGCGTGAAGGAGGCCCACATGATGCCGCCGGTCCCGAAGGTCGGGCTCGGCAGCTTGGCCTCGAAGAAGAGCTGGTCGATCGTGCCGCCGACCAGGTAGCAGAAGAATCCCAGGCCGAAGACGCCAAAGACAATCGAGGGCACACCGGCCAGGTTGTTAATGGCGATACGGACGGCCGAGATCATGGGGCCGGCCTTGGCATACTCGCGCAGGTAAAGGGCCGCCAGCACGCCGAACGGCACCACCAGCATGCTCATGATCAGAGTCATGACGACCGTCCCGAAGATCGCGGGCCAGACGCCACCCTCCATGTTGGCCTCGCGCGGATCATCGGCCAGGAACTCGGCCCAGCGAGAGAAATAGATGCCGATCTTGTCGCCCAGGCTCAACTGGTTGGCCGGATATGCCCGTACGATGTCCGACAAGCTGACCGGCGTTGCCGCCGTGGACGTGGTTTTCATCACCATCCGGTAGCGTTCATTCTCCTGGTTCAAGGCGTGGATCTCGGCCCGGATCCGCTGGAACTCACCCAGGCTTTCAGCGTCAACCGCTGCCTGCGCGACACGCTGTGCCTCCAGGTGGCGGCGGGCCTCGGACGTACGCGGTGAATCCGGGCCATGGCGCTGCCCGGCCTTTTCAGCCGCCAGTTCGGCTTCGCGCAATTCCAGACGGGCCGCCTCGCTTTGATGACTGACCTTGCCCGTGTCGTCTTTCTCCAGGCGTTGCCGTTGCACCAGGCGCTTGCGCACATCCCCGTGATACTGGCTGAACTGCCGCCACACATCAGCCGGATCGCGCCAGATCTCGATACAGGCATCCACCTGCGCAGCCTGGTCAACGGCCTCGGGGGGCAGCAAGGCGTCGCCGACGCGGAACCGGATCTCACGACCCGCAGCCGGATGCAGCAATCCCGCATAGGCCTGGGCTTCCGCATACGTTGCCTTTTCCAGCCGGTGCTCTAGCTCGAAAGCCACCGGTTCGCCATAGAAACGCCCCCAGGTCACCCGTTCGATCACCAGCGCCCATTCCGGGAACTCATCCCGTGCCACCTCGTAATCGCTGACCCAGTCGAAATGCTCGCCGCTAAGCTCGTAGTTGCCGGTACGCACCAGCCGCCGCCTGGCCCAGCCGTCTGTCGCGGCGACCTCGGCGCGAGCGCGTTCCTGGATAGACTCCGGCATGCTATCGATCACCGATGCCGCCGGCTGGTAGCTCTCACGGCGCGTCACCTCGCCCATGTGTACCCGGCCGTCGTGCAGCTCCGTACGGACCACGGGAACGGGCAGGAACGTGAAGACCCCCTGATAGATGACCAATCCCAGCAAGCCGATGATCATCACCACCGCCAGCGCCAGCCCGCCGCCGGTCAGCCAGACCATCGGTTCACCATGAGCCAGCAGCGTGGCGCTGCCATCACTCGAACCACGCCGCATTCCCGAAGCGGATGGCAGCCTGTCTTTCTTGTCGCTCATAACTGGAATGCCCTTTTCCTGAATCGCTGCCGCACCATCTCAGCCAGCGTGTTGATGATAAAGGTCATCACGAAAAGCGAGAGCGCCGCTAGGAACAGGACCCGGTAATGCGTGCCACCCACCGGAGCCTCCGGTAGTTCAACGGCGATATTGGCCGAAAGGGTACGGAAGCCGTTGAAGAAATTCATCTGCATGACCGGCGTGTTGCCAGCGGCCATCAGCACGATCATCGTTTCGCCGACAGCCCGCCCCAGGCCGATCATCGCCGCCGAGAACAGGCCGCTCATCGCCGTCGGCACGATGATGCGGATCGCGGTCTGCCACTTGGTCGCACCCGCCCCGAGCGAGGCCGAGCGCAAGTGCTCCGGCACCGAGCTCAGAGCGTCCTCGGCCAGGGTGTAGATGATCGGGATGATGGCAAAGCCCATGATGAACCCGACCACCATCGCATTACGCTGGACGTAGGTACCAAGGAAATGATGCATCTGCTCGCCGCGCGGGTCGAATCCGGCCGCGGCCAGCAGCCAGGCCCCAGCCGCGGTGAACGCCAGCCAGCAGGCCAGCCCGGCGATGAATTTGAGCGCATCCATCTGTGCCACGCGCACCCGCGACCATCCAAAGGTCAGGGTCCGGAACCGGTCCCGCAGCAGGGTACTGAAAAGATATCCGGTCAGGATGGCCGTCAGCGGTGTCAGCAGCATGAACCAGCCCCCGGCCCCTGTACCGATCTGGCCATCCATCCAGCGCCTGAAATCCCCGGCAAAGAGCAATCGTTCCGCCACCGGCCCGAAGCGCAAGGCCGCCCACCCCCCCAGCGGCACCATCAGACAGATCAAGACAAAGCGGTGCTTCTCAAGGCGCAGCGCCCATGCACGAGGCATCAGTTGCCAGGAGTAGGCACCCAGCAGGAACGCCAGCGGCAGCATCACAAACGACGCCAGCACCGCCGGCACGATATTCTCGACGACCGGCGCGATCACCAGGGCGGCCATGAACCCCAGTACCACGCTAGGCAGGCTGGCCATCATCTCGACCAGCGGCTTGACGCGGGCCTTTACCCTCGGGTGCATGAACTCACTGGTGAAGATGGCGGCCAGCAGCGCGATCGGCAGCCCGAACAGCAGCGAGTAGAAGGTCGCCTTGATGGTGCCGAAGATCAGCGGAACCAGTCCGTATTTCGGCTCGAAATCATCCGTTCCCGATGACGACTGCCACATGTGCTGCGGCGCGGCATAGCCTTCGTACCAGACTTTGGCGAACAGGGAGTGCAGGTTGATAGCGGGATGTCGGCGATCAACGGTCCAACTGATCAATTGCCGCTGGGTGGCCGCCAGCAGCTGATCCTCGCGAGACCCGATCGCAATGACCCGCACCGGGGCTTCGGCGCGATCCGCAGGCCGCTCGCTTTCCACCAGTATGGAATTGGCCGTCACATGGAAGAGCCGCACACGGCCATCGTCATAGCCTGCGGCCAGCAGGCGCGAACGGGCGGAACCACTCAGGGCGGTCACGGCGCTGCCCGCCGTGCCAAGGTCATGCGCGGCGACCAGTGTCGTCCGATCAATCTTGGTGTCGTCGGGCACACAGAACCAAGCTTGGACGCGGCCTTTGGCATCGCCGCTGACCAGCGTGGTTCGCCCGATCAGGAAGCGCAGCATGGTCAGCCGGTTCGCCTCGCCCGGTGCCATGTCCAGCGTCTCCACGAGCTGGGGATTATCAAGCGTCCGCGTATCATAGCGGCGCACGTAGCCATCCTCCCAGGCCAGGTAGGCGATGTCGCCAAGGCCGGACAGCATCAGATAGGCAGGGACACCGCCGCCACTGCGCGTCTCGTAGGGCAGATCCACGCGCCGGGCAGTTGCCGTGACCGCCCCGCTGAGGAAATTGCGGACTTCGGAGACCACGGAAATGGCCAGGCTTTCGCCGGCCAGCGCCACGATGACCGGACCGGTCTGCCGCACGGAATGACCGAGCAGCCGGATCGGCTCGTCCGACAGCTTGATAGCCGGTTTCGTGCTGAATTTGAAAGCATGCTGCCGGAACTGCCCGGGCTGCGGGTGTGCAAAAAGGGAACCCTCGAACATCCCCACCTCGCCGACGGGGACCGCTCTCACGGGCTCTGGCACCTGCTGCTCACCCAGGAACGTGATATCGATCTTGATCTCACCAAGCTGGGCGTGCCCATCCTGGTAGCCGAAACAAACGTCATTCCCGTCGGTATTGAAACTCCGGGCCGTCAACGACCGCTCATTCCCCAACGGCAGCTGGCGCTCACCGACCGCTTCCCCGGTATCGCAGCGGAACACCTGGACCGAGCCGTCCTCGAACATGGCCCATCCAAGGAGCTGGTACTCATCCATCGCGATATGGACTGGCGTGATGCGCTGATCCTCCCATGGCGGCACGATCGGCTTGGCATCGCTGATCTGCGCCTTGGTGAACAGAGGCCAGGCCACGGCAACCAGGAAGATGCAGACCGTCGAGACGGCAATGATCGTGCCGATACCGCCAAACGTGATCAGGACGCGGGCAACATGGTCAGCGACCTTTACGCCGGGCCTTGTCTTGCGGTTGCGCTGGCGACCGGTAAACGTTCGGGTTGTTTCACTCACAATAGTTTCTCACGGAATTGGCGGACGGGAATTCGATTCCCGCCCGCCAGTGGTTTTCGGACTGACCGATCCATCGTCTACAGCCTGAGTCTACTTCATATAGGCGTCAAGTACGGCCAGATCCGGGGCGATGATCGTCATCCCGAGCGGACCAGCCTTGATGCGCGTGGTGTGGACGGCAGGGGTCTTGCCACTGGCCTTGTAGGCCTCCAGTTCCTTGCTGCCCTCTGCAAAGACCCACAAACGGCCATCCTTGACCATCGTGTGAAATCCCGGCTTGGTCACCATGTAGTTGACGATCACGTCGCCATCGGGGGCGATGATCGTCATGCCCTTTGGCCCGGCTTTCACCCGTGTCACATGCACAGCCGGCGTCTTGCCGCTGGCCTGGTAAGCCTCCAGTTCCTTGCTGCCTTTGGCAAAGACCCAGAGCCTCCCCTTGACAACCGCCGTGACAAAGCCCGGCTTGTCGAATTCACTGGCCGCCGGCGCAGGTGCTACCACGGCAGGAGCCGCCGGCGCAGTCTTCGCAACAACCGCCGCGACAGGCTCCGCAGTCGGCGCTGCTTTGGGCGATGGACTACATGTCTGGGCCGTGGTACTGCATCCCACCGCAACCACAAGCGCCGCGACACTGCCGCCAATACAGATTAACTTAGTCATGATCTTCTCCTTAAAATAGCATCCTGCGCAGCTAATGCCGCGCAGGATGGTGCTTGTTTCACTTAGAACTTGGCTTCAATGCCCAGGCTCTTGAGTGTCTCGCGGGCGATGCTCGCGTCAACGGGGAAGTAGCCGTCACGAATGACGTCTTCCTGGCCCTGACGGCTGAACATGTACTTGATGAATTCACGGCGCACCGGATCCAGTTCCTGCCCCGGACGGGCATTCACGTAGATATAGAGGAAGCGCGCCAGCGGGTAGTTGCCACTGTAGGCGTTCTCCGCCACGGCTTCGTAGAACTCCTTGCCCGCCTCGCTAGCCAATGGGACCGGACGCACATCCGCCGTGCGATAGCCGATGCCGCTGTAGCCGATGCCGGCCTTCTCGCTGGCCACACCCTGAACCACCGAGGAGCTGCCCGGCTGCTCCTTCACGTCGTTCTTGTAATCACCTTTGAACAGCGCGTTCTCCTTGAAGAATCCATATGTACCCGAAGCAGCGTTACGTCCGTACAGGCTGATCGGCAGGTTCGCCCAGTCACCGTCAAGACCGGCCTCACCCCAGGTGCGGATCTCGCTGGCGAAGCCGCCACGACGCGTGGAACTGAAGATGGCGTCCACCTGCTGAAGCGTCAACCCCTTGATCGGGTTATCCTTGTTGACATAGACCGCCAACACGTCGATCGACGTGCGCAGCACTGTGGACTTGTAGCCGTACTTCTTCTCGAACTCATCCGCCTCCGCACCCTTCATGGCGCGGCTCATCGGTCCGAAGTGCGCCGTCCCCGCGATCAGCGCGGCCGGTGCTGTCGAGGATCCCTTGCCCTCGATCTCGATCTGCACGTTCGGGTACATCCCCAGGAACCCTTCGGCCCAGAGGGTCATCAGGTTGTTCATCGAATCCGACCCGACGCTCTTCAGGCTGCCGGAGACCCCGACCACCGGCACGTACTCCGGCAGGTTCGGATCCACTTTCATCTGCGCCATGCTGACCGATGCCACGCACAACCCGGCGGCGGCAACGGCCCCCATCCATTTGCAACTGCTTTCTTTCATATCTTTCTCCTCGTACTTGGGTGCCACCGCCGAAGACCATCCCCGACAACAACACTCCGTATTGAAAACGCGTTCAAATGTAGGGAGTGATTGTTAGCATTCGATGAGATCACGATTTTGTTTCGATGAATCACCCAACCGTGAAGTCGCAGACCAGCGGCAGGTGATCGGAATACTGGACAGACGGGATTTCAAAGTGCCGCATCTGGATTCCGGGGCTGTGGAACAGGAAATCAAGCTGCCTTTTCGGCCGCCAGCTAGGAAATGTGGCCAGGCCCTCGTGGTTGGCGTTGCGAAGCCCGGTGGCCCCCAGGAAAAGCTCGGTCTCGTGATCGCCCCATAGCGGATTGAAATCGCCCGCCACGATATGCGGCTTGCGGGTCGCCTTGACCATCGCATAGAGCTGCTGCAACTGGTGATGCCGGATCCGGAACTTGAGCGAGAGATGGACCAGGAAGACGGTCAGCGACTCCAGTTCCAGCTCGATCACCAGCCGCTTGACCCCCTTGTCGAAGTAGTGGAACTGCTGGTTTTGAATCGTGTCGCGGGTAAGGAATGCGTTCCCCTGCTTGTTGAGCACGGGGATCCGGTTGATGAAGGCATCGTCATGGTATTTTGACCGGTAGGCATGGTAGTGGCCAAGCCGCTCGGCAATACGCTCAGCCTGGTGCGACCGGCGATAGCGGAAAGAACCGGAATCGACCTCGACCAGCCCCACGATATCCGGAGCCAGCCCGTGCAGGAAATCGGCGATGGTCTCGACATGGTCACGCGTATGGCGCAAATACCCCTGCCACGGGTAGCAAAATCCGCCGCCGGTCCCGTAACGCATGTTGTAGAGCACCATCCGCATATCAATACCACCCACCCCGCTACCCTCGCCCTTTTTGCGGCACCAGGACCCGCAATGCCAGCGGCTTGACCCCGATCTCGATCCGCGTGCCGGCCTCCACGAGTTCCCCGTCAAGCTGGATGGGGGCCGCCTTCGGGCGCGTGATAACCATTCTCGAGGCACTTTGCGTGATCACGCGTGGAATCCGCTTCACCGACCCATCGAAAAGCCGCACGAGATTGGCCAGCAATAGCGGGAAATCCTTCTGCAGGGCACCGACAAACTCGAGTTTCCCATCATTATCCTCGGCATCCGGTGCGATCATCGCCCCGCCCCCGAATTGCGTCAGGTTCGCCACCGTCAGGATCATCGGGCACTTCAAGTCGATGATCCCACCCCCATCGAACGACACGCGCATGTCCTGCCGTTCATACTCGAAGAACTCCTGCACGCCGGCGAACACGTACGGCAGGATACCCCGCATCGGGAACTTCTCGAAGGTCCGCACGAAAGCCGCGTCCCAGGCCATGCTGCAGGTCACGAAGAACGGGTTCCCGTTCACCACGCCGACATCGATCCGCCGCACGGTCGCGTTGACCAGGGATTCGACCGCCTTGGCCGCCGTCAACGGAATCGCGAAATGCCGGGCAAAACCATTGCCGCTGCCGCCGGGAATCACACCAAGCACCACATCCGTATCCACCAGTACGCGCCCGATCGTGCTGACTGTCCCGTCCCCGCCGGAGACGAGGATCGTGTCAACCCCCTCAGCAACCGCGCGCCCGGCCTTGGCAATGCCGTCCTCCTTGCTCTGCGTGAACTGGTAGGTGAGATCGATGCCGTCGACATCCCAGAAGCGGTCCAGCGCCTGCCGCATGGTATTGAATAATCGTGGCAATCCGGATTTCGGATTGATCAGAACCCGTACTTTTCGCATTCGGCCTGCCTCCTTGATAATGGAACCACGCCTACTCTAGCAAGGAATCCTGCAAAGACAAGTATCGACTCCTTGTACTGTAGCCCACTCGCGCCGCAAGTGTGGCTTACGCGTTGTAAGCACCGCTGTTTGCCATGTCCACCGAGATTTGCGGAATCGTAAGCGCGTCCCGCTTGCCTCAGTTGCGGCGCAACTGGGCTACATAATCGTTGCCATCCTGTTCTCGCCATGTACCCCGGGTGTGCGGCTCGTTTATGAACGAAATCACTACAGGTTGTGGTTGTTTGAGTCAACTGCATACCCAGTTACTTTTTTTGCTGCAATTTCCCCATGCGTGCTTTATGGTGCAGATGTCGTGATGGTCAAGGGTTCACAAACGGCGGCATTATTGCCGTAAGCAAAAGGGGGGGGAACACACATGAATGGCGTACTCATGATTTTCGCAATGCTGATCGGCCTCGGGGCACTGATCATTCTGGGCCTGTTCATGCACTTCCTCGGCGTCTGGATCCGGGCGCTCATGTCCGGTGCCAAGGTCTCGCTCTGGTCGCTGGTGGGAATGAAGCTGCGGCGCATCCAGCCGGCGCTGATCGTGGACGCCCGCATCAGTATGATGAAATCGGGCATCGCCATCTCCACCGACGAGCTCGAGGCGCATTACCTGGCTGGTGGAAATGTGCTCAACGTCGCCCGGGCACTGATTGCGGCCGACAAGGCCAACATCGCGCTGGGCTTCTCGCGGGCTGCCGCGATTGACCTGGCCGGCCGCGATGTCGAGGAAGCCGTGCGCACCAGCGTGCAGCCCAAGGTCATCGACTGCCCGCAGCAGGACAAGACCCCGCTGGGGCTGGATGCGGTTGCCAAGGACGGTATCCGCCTGCTGGTGAAGGCCCGCGTGACCGTGCGCGCCAACCTCGAGCGTCTCGTCGGCGGTGCCGGCGAGGATACGATCGTCGCCCGTGTCGGTCAGGGGATTGTCAGTGCCATCGGCTCTTCCGCCACCTACAAGGATGTGCTCGAGAACCCGGACATGATCAGCCGCAAGGTGCTCAACAGCGGGCTGGATGCACAAACCGGTTTTGAAATCGTCTCGATCGATATCGCCGACATCAGCGTGGCCGGCATGGGTGACATTGCCAACGTTGGTGCCAGCCTGGAAACCGAGCGGGCCGAGGCCGACAAGAAGATGCGCCAGGCGGAAGCCGAGGGACGCAAGGCCATGGCCATCGCCCTGGAGCAGGAAATGCGCGCCAGGGTCCAGGAAATGAACGCCAAGGTGATCGAGGCCCGCGCCGATGTACCGCGCGCGCTGGCCGAGGCGCTGCGCAGTGGCAACATGGGCGCGATCGACTTCTACCGTCTGCAGAACATCGAGTCCGACACCGCGATGCGGCGCAATATCGCCGGACAGGGTGAAAGCGACGACATCTAAGAGGTCTTATGACGGTTCTCGCCAGTATCGAGATCATCTGGGTAATCATCGTCATCGTCTCGGTGATCGCCCAGGTCATCAAGGGCGCTAAGAAGGTCGCCTCCCAGGCACCGGGGAAGAACACCGGTGCTGACGAGGCGGCGGTCGGCGGAAAAGGCGGCGGCGGGCAAATGCGTGAATTTGCCGCCCCAGACGAGGCCTTGCAGGAGTTCCTTCGGACGCTGGGCGGCGGCCAGAAACCGGTCGCCAAAGCGACAGCGGCCAATACCGCGAAGGCGATTTCGGCCCGTCGCGGTCTTACCCAGGCACGGGCAAAAGTGAATAAGCAATCCCGCCAGCAGGCCATGCGCGAGGTCAGGCCGCCAGTGTTGCCGATCCCTGTCCCGAAGGCCATTCGCTCCGATTCGGCAAAGGTGCAGGCTGCTGTCGTGCTTGAGAAGTTTTCAGCCCCGAAAACCACCGCCAGCATCCTCGGCGAAGCCATCCGTAAGGATTTGTCGGACGCCGAAGCCATCCGCAAGGCCATCGTGCTGCGCGAGGTCCTGGGACCGCCACTGGCCTTGCGCTGAAGTGCTACCGTACCTGGCCCTTGCCTTGGATAACGTACTTGTAGGTAGTCAGTTCCTCGAGGCCCATCGGCCCGCGGGCATGCAGCTTGTCGGTGCTGATTCCGATCTCAGCCCCCATGCCGAATTCGCCTCCGTCGGTGAACCGCGTGGATGCATTCACATACACGGTGGCGGAATCGACTTCCTGCGTGAAGATCTTCTGGGCGGACTCGGACTCGGCGACGATCGCATCGGAATGACGGGAACCGTACTTGTTGATATGGGCAACGGCCTCCCGCACGGAACCGACCACCCGCACGGACAGGCGCAGATCCAGATACTCCGTGGTCCAATCCTCCTCCGTCGCCACCTGCATTGCCGGGACAACCGCCCGTGCCGCGCCGTCCCCGAGCAGGGTCACACCGCATTCGGTCGCCCGTTTGACAAACGTCGGCAGGAACACCGGCGCAATCGCCTCGTGTACCAACAGCGTCTCCATGGCGTTGCAGACTCCCGGACGCTGACACTTGGCGTTGATGGCAATCGCCACCGCCATGGCCACATCCGCGGATTCATCGACATAGGTATGGCAGATGCCCTTGTAATGCTTGATGACCGGCACTCGCGCGTTCTCCGTGACCGCGCGAATCAGGGCCTCGCCACCGCGCGGGATCACCAGATCGACATACCCCTCAAGCTGCACCAGCTCGCGGACCGCCTCGCGGTCGGCTGTGCGGATCAATTGGATCGCGTCCTCCGGCATGCCCTTGCGCCGGCCAACCGCGATGAGGATATCGGCTAGGATCGCGTTGGAATGCACGGATTCCTTGCCGCCGCGCAGGATGACCGCGTTGGAGGTCTTCAGGCACAGCGCGGCCGTATCGACGGTGACATTCGGCCGCGACTCGTAGATGATGCCGATCACCCCGATCGGCACCCGCTGCTTGATGATTTCAAGGCCGTTCGGGCGGATCCAGCGACTGATGGTCTCGCCAACCGGATCCATGAGCGCGGCCACGTCCCTCAATCCGGAAATCATCCCGTCGATCCGCGCCGGCGTCAACGTCAACCGGTCGAGCATCACCGGCGACAGTCCCGCCGCCCTGGCGGCCTCGACATCGAGCCGGTTCGCCTCGGCGATGTCCGCCCGCCGTTCATCGAGCGCATCGGCCATCTCAATCAGGATGGCATTCTTCTTGCGTGTATTGCACAACACCAGTTCACGGGACGCGTCCAAGGCGCGACTCCCGATCCCGACCATTTCCTCATGCAGTTCCATAATCCATCTCCGGTTGTGCGGCAATTCCCGTTGTGGGCAATTACCCGTGTCGATTCCGACTGAAGCCGGAACTACAAACAGGTTTCAACCCCGTTTTCGAGGCGTTTGCAGATCCGTCTTAAAGCGCGGACGCCACGATCATGGTGCCGGTGTCTTCGCCAGCCATCACGGACTGCAGCACCCCGCGGATCAGCCCGTTGGCGATCACTACACCACAGCCGGATAGCGCGGCAGTCTGGGCCGCCTTCAGCTTGGAGCCCATGCCGCCTTTTGACAGTGGCGAATCCGACGCCCCGACCAGATCGAACGTCTTGCGTGTGATGCGCTCAAAATAAGGGACCCGCTGCGTTCGGCCATTTGAAGCCGGCTCGCGAACCCCGTCCACAGTGGAAAGGATCACCAGCAGATCGGCACGAATCATCTTGACCACAAGGGCGGCCAGGAAATCGTTATCGCTGAAGGCCATGTCAGCCTTCAGTTCCTCATCGGCCACCACATCGTTCTCGTTGATGATCGGAATCACGCCATGGCGCAGCAGCGCCTCGATCGTGCGACGCGCATTCGTGCGGCGCACCGAATGTTGGAAATCGGAATGCGTCAGCAACACCTGGCCGACCTTGATCCCTTTGGTACCGAACAGTTCCGCGTAGCGCGACATCAGGCGCGTCTGCCCGACCGCGGCCGCCATCTGGATTTCAGGCAGCAGCGTCGGGCGCGTCTTCAGGCCGAGTGCCTCCATACCGGATCCGACCGCCCCGGAGGTGATGACAACGACCTCACGCCCGGTCTTGCGGATCGCCGTGATATCGGCGACCAGGCTGCTTATGCGGCGCACGTCCGGACGCCCGGTCTTCTGCACCAGCACCCGGCTGCCGATCTTGATCACCACCCGGCGCACATCGGGAATCACCGATCTGAATTTCAAGGATGAACTTTTCATATATACACTAGTGTTTTGTCGCCGCCCGGATCGCCCGCTGAGCCTCGCGCGTGGATGTTTTCGTCTTCATGGCTTCACGTTTGTCGGCCTGCTTCTTGCCACGACAAACACCAATCTCTATCTTTACCGACCGCCGACGGAAGTAGAGCCGCAACGGGACCAGTGTATGTCCCGCCGCCTCGACATCCACCTTCAGTTTCGCGATCTCGCGTTTATGCAGCAGCAAGCGCCGCAGACGGCCACACTCATGATTGAAACGGTTGCCGTGGGAATAGGGCTGAATGGTCAACCCTGAAAGGACGGCATCACCGCCACTGATCTGCACGTAGGCCCCGGTCATGCTGACCTGCCCGAGACGGAGCGACTTGACCTCGGTGCCTACCAGTTCAATCCCCGCCTCATAACGCTCCATGATCTCGTAGTCATGGTACGCCTTGCGGTTGGTTGCGATATTTGCCTGCTCAGGCATGACAATCGCTAGAACGACATCGGATCAGGGATCGCTTCAGCCGCGACCTCGTAACCCAGTTTACCATCGGCGATCTCGCGCAGGGCGACATCCGCCTTCTCCTCGCCAACCATCGGCTTTACCAACGGGCGTTCCCCGTTGTTCAACTGGCGCACCCGCTGCGACACCATGTTGACCAGCACCGGCACGCTCTGTATGCGCGCTTTTGCAGCATTAATCAGATCAATATTCAAGGAAGCCTCCACATGTAAATGAAACGGGGCGCAGTGTATGCGCCCCGTCCCGTTAAGTCAACCCTAATTACGGGCTTACATCATCCCGCCCATTCCACCCATGCCGCCGCCCATGCCGCCCATATCGGGCGCGCCACCGGCCTTCTTCTCTTCCGGCAGGTCCGTGATCATGCACTCGGTCGTCAGCAGCAGGCCGGCGATGCTCGCCGCATTCTGCAACGCCGTACGCGTCACCTTGGCCGGATCAAGCACGCCGGCCTTGATCAGATCCTCGAACTCGCCCGTAGCCACATTGTAGCCATAGGAGGCATTCTTGCTCTTCTTGACCTCGGCCACGATCAGCGCACCCTCGACGCCAGCGTTGGCGACCAGCTTGCGCATCGGAGATTCCAGCGCGCGGCGGATGATATCCACACCGACCGCCTCGTCACCTTCGGCGACAACCGCGTCCAGGCACTTCTGGGCATTCAGCAGCGCGACGCCACCGCCCGGAACCACGCCTTCTTCCACGGCGGCACGCGTCGCATGCAGCGCGTCTTCCACGCGGGCCTTCTTCTCCTTCATCTCCGACTCGGTCGCGGCACCGACGTTGATCACCGCAACACCACCGGCCAGCTTGGCCAGGCGTTCCTGCAGCTTCTCGCGGTCGTAATCCGAGGTGGTATCCTCGATCTGGCGCTTGATCTGGCCCACGCGACCCTGGATGTCCGCCGTCTTGCCGGCACCTTCCACGATCGTGGTGTTTTCCTTGTCGATCGTGATGCGCTTGGCGCGTCCCAGATCTTCAAGCGTGACCTTCTCGAGCTTGATGCCGAGCTCCTCGGAGAGCATCTTGCCACCGGTCAGGACCGCGATATCCTCGAGCATCGCTTTGCGACGGTCGCCGAAGCCCGGCGCCTTCACCGCGCAGCACTGGAACGTACCGCGCAGGCGGTTCACCACCAGCGTCGCGAGTGCTTCGCCCTCGACATCCTCGGCGATGATCATCAGCGGCTTGCCAGCCTTCGCCACGTTCTGCAGCAACGGCAGCAGATCCTGGAGATTCGAGATCTTCTTCTCGTGAATCAGGATGTAGGCATCCTCGAGCACCGCTTCCATGTTGTCGGGATTGGTCACGAAGTACGGCGAGAGGTAACCCTTGTCGAACTGCATGCCTTCCACCACATCCAGCGTGGTCTCCATCGTCTTGGCCTCTTCAACGGTGATCGTGCCGTCCTTGCCAACCTTGTCCATCGCCTCGGCGATGATGTTGCCGATCTCGGTATCGCCATTGGCCGAGATGGTCGCCACCTGGGCGATCTCGGTGTGCTCCTTGACCTTCTTGCTCATCTTGGCGATCGCCTTCACGACCGCGCCGGTCGCCCGGTCGATACCGCGCTTGAGGCTCATCGGGTTGGCACCCGCGGTCACGTTCTTGAGACCTTCGCGGAAGATCGCCTCGGTCAGCAGGGTCGCGGTCGTGGTACCGTCGCCGGCCACGTCGCTGGTCTTGCTCGACACCTCGCGCACCATCTGCGCACCCATGTTCTCGAACGGATCGGAAAGCTCGATCTCCTTGGCCACGGTCACGCCGTCCTTGGTCACGGTCGGGGAACCGAACTTCTTGTCCAGAACCACATTGCGACCGCATGGTCCGAGGGTCACGGTGACGGCGCGGCTGAGTTTCTCAATGCCCACCAGAATCGCCTGACGTGCATCCACGTCATACTTCAATTGCTTTGCTGCCATTTTGTTCTTCTCCTTTATTGATTACGTATTGTTTGAGGATCGACGGTTCAGCTGATGACGCCGAGGATGTCCTCTTCGCGGATGATCTGGTATTCCACATCGTCGATCTTGACTTCCGTGCCGCCGTACTTGGGCATCAGCACACGGTCGCCCTTCTTGACATTGAACGGGATCAGCTTGCCGGCGTCATCCAGCTTGCCGGTGCCGATCGCCACGACGGTACCTTCCTGCGGCTTCTCCTTGGCCGTGTCGGGAATGATGATCCCGCCCTTTTTCACTTCCGACTCAGCAGCCGGCTTGACCAGCACCCGATCACCCAATGGTTTAATGTTCATCTTTCTGTCTCTCCCTTGTTTGCGTCCGGCACCGCCGGACTTGTTGTTAAACACACACGGACAGCGCCACCGATCAACCGATCCGCAACGCTGTCCGCAGCCACATTATTTCTTATCGTCGTCGACCATCTCGAAATCGGCATCGATCACATCCCCGTCCTTCTCCTTGGCTCCGCCGCCCGCGGACGCATCCTGGGCCGGACCACCGGCGGAGGCACCGCCGCCAGACGCCTGCTGCTCGCCGCCCGCCTGCTGCGCATGGGCATACATTTCCTGCGAGATGGCCTGCATTTCCTGGTTCAGGGCATCCATCTTCGCCTTGATGTCTTCCGTCGAATGGCCTTCCGCCGCCTTCTTGAGAGCGGCAACCGCACTTTCCACTTTGGCCTTCTTGCCGGCATCCACCTTGTCGCCGTGCTCCTTGAGCATCTTCTCGGTCTGGTAGACGATGTTCTCGGCCATGTTCTTTGTCTCGACCGATTCGCGGCGGGACTTGTCCTCGTCCGCGTGCCGCTCGGCCTCCTCGACCATCTTCTTGACTTCGCTCTCGCTCAGCCCGCTCGACGCGGTAATGGTGATCTTCTGCTGCTTGCCGGTGCCCAGGTCCTTGGCTGATACATTCAGGATGCCGTTGGCATCGATGTCGAACGTCACCTCGATCTGCGGGACGCCACGCGCCGCCGGCGGAATCCCGTCGAGCTTGAAGCGCCCGATGGACTTGTTGTCGCCAGCCATCTTGCGCTCGCCCTGCAGCACATGGATCTCCACGCCGGGCTGGTTGTCCGCCGCCGTGCTGAAGATCTCGCTCTTCTTGGTCGGGATCGTCGTGTTGCGCTCGATCAGCGGCGTCATCACCCCGCCGAGGGTCTCGATACCCAGCGAAAGCGGGGTCACGTCCAGCAGCAGCACGTCCTTGACGTCGCCCGCCAGGATGCCACCCTGGATGCCGGCACCGATCGCCACAACCTCGTCCGGGTTCACACCCTTGTGCGGCTCCTTGCCGAACAGCTCCTTGGCCGTCTCCTGGATCTTCGGCATCCGCGTCATGCCGCCAACCAGGATCACCTCATCGACCGAGGAGAGCCCCGAATCGCGCATCGCCGCCTTGCAGGGAGCCAGCGATCGCGCCACCAGCGACTCGGTCAACTGCTCGAGCTTCGAGCGCGAAAGCGTCACATTCAGATGCTTGGGGCCGTTGGCGTCCGCCGTGATGAACGGCAGGTTCAAATCGGTCTGCTGGGAGCTGGACAGCTCGCACTTGGCCTTCTCCGCCGCTTCTTTCAGCCGCTGCAGCGCCATGCTGTCCTTGGAAAGGTCGATCCCGTGCTCCCGGCGGAACTCGCCGACCAGCCAGTCGATCACCGCCTGGTCAAGATCATCGCCACCGAGGTGCGTGTCGCCGTTGGTGGACTTCACCTCGAACACGCCGTCACCGATGTCGAGGATGGAGATATCGAACGTACCGCCGCCGAAGTCGTACACGGCGATGTTCTCTTCCTTCTTCTTGTCCAGCCCATAGGCCAGCGAGGCCGCGGTCGGCTCGTTGATGATACGCAGCACTTCCAGCCCGGCGATCTTGCCTGCATCCTTGGTGGCCTGCCGCTGACTGTCATTGAAATACGCCGGCACGGTGATCACGGCCTGCGTGATCTTCTCGCCCAGGAACTGCTCGGCATCCGCCTTGAGCTTCTGCAGGATCATCGACGAGATCTCCGGCGGGGAGAACGTCTTGTCGTCAATCTTCACGTGGGCGTCGCCGTTGGCGGCCTTGACCACCTGATAAGGAACCAGCGTGATCTCATGCGCCACTTCCTCGTATTTGCGGCCCATGAAACGCTTGATCGAGAAAACGGTATTCTTCGGATTGGTTACCGCCTGCCGCTTGGCTGCCTGCCCCACCAGGCGCTCCCCGTTCTTGGCAAACGCCACCACCGACGGCGTCGTCCGCGTACCTTCGGCGTTCGGAATCACCACCGGCTCGCCACCCTCCATCACCGACATGCACGAGTTGGTCGTGCCTAAATCAATTCCAAGTACCTTGGCCATTTAAAACCTCCTGATCGTGGTCGCATTAAAATAATTGCGCTGCTAGAACAGAAGCAATGACCGTGCCAATCGCGAATATATCGTAGGCTGAATACTACAACACACTTAACATTAGTAGATTACAATCGAAGCGCGCCAGCCTGACTCACCCAACCCAAGTGAGACACACTGGCACAAACACATTTCAAGCATCCCAACCAGTGCCATCATGTCCCGCAGCGGCTTGCGCGACTAACCGCGCACTCACGCCAACTGGAGGGACGGGTCCCACCCCGTCCGCGTCCGTGGGACTGTCCATGGGCATTCCATAAAAAGACCGGAAGACTCGCCATGGTCAGAACATGGACATCCCACGGGCATCGGGAGCAGGATGCTCCCGCCACTTTGGCTGCGCCCTCTCTGGAGGGAGAGGCTGTGCCGAGCCACGCCCGGCTAACCGCGCATGATCCGCCATACCGCCCCGCTACTCGAACACCGTCCACTGGCTGACGGTTTCGGCGAAAAGCCGCGGCGTCTTGACCATGATTCCCCGTGTACGGACAAGCGCCTTGTCCAGCGGCTCCGCGATGACCGGCATGACATACCCGCCGCCCATGTCGCGCTTCTCGACATCCAGCGGCGGCAGCCGCATATCGCCCGCATCAGTGACCGCCTGCACCAGCAACTGCTCCACCCCGGCCGGGGCGCACACTTCCAGTTCCAGCGGCAGCGGTACCCAGCGGTTGACCTGGTGTTCCCCGATCGGATGTTTATCCAGCAGCAGCAATTTTTGGCTCGAACGTGGTGGTTGCCGACGAGAGAGCCTGCGACACGCGCAGTCGGTAGGCGGCAGCCATTTCAGCACGATCCGCCGCCACCAGCACAAACGCGGCCTCACGGGTGGTCACCGATTCCAGAACCTTGACATTCACCAGGTCGAGCATGGCGTCCACGCGGGTGCGGCTGGTATAGCGGCTTTCCGCGCCGGGCGCGTCCGACTGCACATCCTCGATCTGCGCACAAATCCGGCAGACCAGCGACATCGCCAGATCCCGCAGCGCCTCGCGCTTGGCCTGTGCCAGCGCCTCGGACGGCGACGACGACGCACCGCGCTCGGCCATCCCCCGCCCCACCAGCATCGCCGGATCCCCCGCCGGCAGTGACAGATACCACCCCGGCGCTGACTCACCCCGTGCCGCCACCACACCAACCGCCAGAACACCGATCCAGCCCATAAGCACGATATGCTTAGTCATCGTCAACCTCCTGGACCTCTCACCCCGTGATTGAATCACCGTCTGCCGGCGGCACATCCGGCACGGCGGCAAGCGCATCGGCAAAGGCTTTCGGATCAAACCGTGAAGCCGCCATCCTGAAGAAATCCCGTGTCTCCTCCCGGACAATCTCGTTGGATACCGAGGCGACAATGAACTGGTTGAGCGATATTCCTTCCGCGTGGGAAAGTCGTTTGACCCGGCTATGCACATTTTCCGGCATCCGCACCTGTAATGTTTTCATGGTTGTCTCCTTATTCGCTGTAGGAATTCATCAGGCTTGAGAATTTCGATGCCGTAACCCTTGAGTTCCGGCTGACGGAAGTCCCGCACATTGTGCGTGATGATCGCTTCAGCCCCGAAATTGGCCGCACACTCAAAAACCATATTGTCATTTTCATCTTTCAAGTTCGGCCTGAGGCGGAAATAGATCGGAACCTCTGCTCCGTAATGAGCCAACGCCGCCAGGACGGCAGCAACCTGTTCAGCGGTCAGTGGAACCTCCCGTTTGCTGACCGTCGCCATCAGACTGGCCTGATACTCGAGAAACAGCGGCACGGATAGGCCGAACCGGAATCGGCCCAGTCCAATTTCCGAAAGCAGCGCAAAGCTGGCCCCCCGTCGGCTCCGGACAGCCGCCACCCAGATACACGTATCCATCACCACTCGCATAGTGCCAGATATACACCTATAGTAGCGTTTGCGTCAATCCGTATTTTACACCCAGTAGGTGCATATCTCCGATATGCACCCCGCCCCACCTGCATGCCCCTCGCACACAAAACCTATTCCCAGCCCGCTCGCAGCTTGCCCGCCGAAGCCGTGGCGAAGGCTGGTAAGCTGCGACTGGGCAACAACAGGCACACCCCGGAAGAATCAGAAGCCTGTCCCTGAACCCTACATGAAATCTTCCTTTACAAGTACTCGATCAAGTGCTAGTTTTGATACTGGATTTAATAAACAGGAGATACAATATGCTGACCATTGCAGCACAAGAGATCAAACGTTGCGGGATTGGCGTTGTCGATAAATCGACAAGGAATGAGCCCGTCCACGTAATCAGGAACAATCGTCCGGAATACGTGATCCTGCGCGAGGAAGATTACCAGACCATGCTGGAAGACCTTAGTCTTGCAAGGGTTGCCGCCTCCGAAACCGACATCGAGTCCGGACGATTCAACTCAGGCAGTGCCGCCGATCTCATGCGCGATATTCTGGCACCGGAGTAGGCTGTAATGTATCAACTCACATGGACACAGACCTTCACCCGTACTGCCCGGCGCCTCCTGCGCAAGAATCCGGCACTCCAGAGCGAATTGCAAACGGTTCTCGAACAGCTTGAGACCGATCCCGCGCACCCGCGTCTGCGCCTTCACCCTCTCAAGGGACGTCTTCAGGGCAAACATGCCGTCTCGTTGACCTACAGCCACCGCATCATCCTGCTGCTCGCGCTCAACCAGGGAAAAATAACCCTGCTCGACATCGGCACCCACGACGACGTCTACCGCAAATAGCCGCCCAAGCCCCGCCCCACCTGCCTTACCCTCGCACACGAAACCTGTTCCCAGCCTGTAGCCCGCTCGCAGCTTGCCCGCCGAAGCCGTGCCGAAGGCTGGGCCGCGAGCGCGGCTTCCGCGTTGCAAGCGAACAGTTGTTTGGCATATTCAAGGTAATTTGCATAAGCGTACGCGCATCCCGCCGCCTCAGTCGCGGTCCGCCTTCGCCAAGGCTACGGTGGACAAGCCCGACTGGGCCACAAACAGGCACACCCCGGAAGAATCAGAAGCCTGATAAATCGAATTGACTCAACCAATAAACTAAACTAGTTTGGTTCAAACGAAGGAGAGCGAATGCATACTGTCAGTCTTTTTAATGCCAAGACGCATTTATCGCGAATTGTAGAGGATTTGATATCAGGCAGGGAGGATCGCGTGGTCATCGCCCGTCGCGGGAAACCGGTCGTGCTGGTCACGTCGGCAACGCTTACCGACACATCTCGTCGAATCGGGATCGCGCGAGGACGTTTTGTCGTCCCGGATGATATTGATGGCAGCAATCCGCAGATTGCCAGCCTATTCGGGGAGGATGAATCCCGATGAACCTACTACTCGACACCCAGATCGCACTCTGGGCAATAACCGATAGCCCACGCCTATCAACCTCGGCACGCACCACTATTCTTTCGCCTGATGCCACGGTTTACTTCAGTGCCGCGTCGATCTGGGAAATTGCGATCAAACACCGGCTCGGCAGAGGCGATATGCCGATTTCCGGCAAGGAAGCAGCCAGCCTGTTTCATGAGGCGGGCTACATTGAGCTGAAGGTTTCCTCCGCGCATGCTGCCGCCACGGAAGCCCTGCCCGATCATCACGCCGATCCGTTCGACCGGATGCTCGTTGCGCAAGCAGGCCACGAACCACTCCGCCTGCTCACACACGACAGGCAACTCCTCGCCTACGATGGCCCCATCGAGTTCGTATAACGTTATCCCGTTGGCGTAACCGTCCGCACCCCCTTGGAAGTACCGGTCTCGCCAGTATTGACAACCCCGCTCGAATTGATGTTGCGGAACTGCGCAAGCTCGAAAGCAAGTACGCCCCGCAAATCGCCCGCTACCAGCACTCGCATCAGCGCGTTGCGGAAGATCAGGCAACATACGGGAAATCACATCCACAAGCACACCATTCTCACAAATATAAGGGTCTTCCGCAGAATCTGTGGGTGGCTTCCCCTGTCCATGTATGACCGACGAAGCGGGTGGATTAAGCGTAACCAAGTAAGAGTGAGTTTAAGTGTGCGTTCAAGTGTGGGACTAAGTGTTCTGTTCCAACACTTCATCGCACACTTATTCCCAGACTTAATTACACCCTTAGTTGGTTACGCTTAAACCACTGTCTTTATCGTTCCCGGCAGCCCACATAATCCTGATACAACATAATTCCGCCCATTCTACATTACAATTGCCACGATATCTACGCCAACAGGCCTGATTGGCACCGCCCCGTGATTTTGGGTCTTCCGCAGAATCTGTGGGTATGTATGTTCGCGGGGTTCTGTCAAA
>CAZSRU010000002.1:0-110208 GCA_964609395.1 uncultured Victivallales bacterium | reverse complement strand
CAAACAGTTGTGCCATAGTCGCCACGCCTCCAAACACTTCATCGCCCTCTTAGTCCCACCCTTAGTCTCACGCTTACTTGGTTACGCTTAAACCACCCGCTTCGTCGATCCCCACAGCCGAATTTATCACGATACGAGATAATTCTGCCTATTCTACGCAACAACTGCACGCAAAATCCCCACCAACAGGCCGAATCAGTGTGTACCAGAAATGTTGCCTACCCACAGATTCTGCGGAAGACCCGAAATTATCAACGGCGATGCGATTGGCACCGAATGTCGTGCGACATAGCGAGCAGGCTGGACGGTAAGAACGGTTCTGCTGTAGACGGTATCACAAGGGCAAAGCGTTTCATCTGCGCGGCGAGGTAGACCGTGTCCTCCTCATCCCCATTCGCGGCATAAATGGATTATGATATGATTCAAACCAAGAGCAGGATGGAGACATTACGTTGTGGAGTCAATCGCCATGAGGCATATACCGACCACGCCTACAGGGATGCCAAACATCCCGTCCGGCCCTGCATCCTCAAGCATGAGCAGGGGAAGGAGTGCCGCCATGAACGGCACGACCACGATGAGCTGCCAAGTCCGTTTTCGCCTGAACTCCGCTATGACCTGGGGATCTTTCTCCCTTGTCATCATTTTGTTCACCTTGAACTTTAGGGCGTTCTCGACAATCGACATTTGATTTAGGCGTGGTTGAGGCAGCGGTGGATGGCGGCGGCTAGGCCGCGGATGAAGGCGTCGGTACCGAAGGCTTCGGCGTGGCGGCGGATGGCGGCGGCATCCCACTGGTGTCCGGCGGCAGCGGTGACGGCGGCGGCGAGGGCCTCGGGGGTCTGGCGGTCGAAGAACAGGCCGGAGACCCCGTCCCGGATCGTCTCGAGCGCCCCGCCCTTGCCATAGGCGACCACCGGCTTGCCGCAGGCCTGGGCCTCGAGCGGGACGATGCCGAAGTCCTCCTCGCCGGGAAATACGAGCAGGCGGCAATCGCGGTAAAGGGCGAGCACCTCGTCGTCGCTCTTCCAGCCTTCGAAGGTGATGTTGGACCTGGCGCGGGCCTCGAGCTCGGCACGGCGTCCGCCGACGCCGACAATCCGCAGCGGGAAGCCGAGCCGGTTGTAGGCGTCGATCGCCAGGTCGATGCGCTTGTAGGGGACCATGGCCGAGACGATGAGGTCGAAGTCGCGCGCGCCTGGGGTGTCGCCGGGGGTGCAGCGGTGGGTGTCGACGGGCGGGTAGACGACATCGGCTTCACGTCCGTAGAAGGTCTCGATGCGGCGGCGGACGTGGTGGCTGATGGCGACGAAGCGGTCGACGCGGCTGGCGGTGCGGCGGTCCCAGTGGCGAAGGGCGGCCAGCAGCGGGCGGGCGGCCAGGCCCTTGAGCCTGCTGCCGCCGAAGTATTCGTCGAAGAAAGTCCAGGCATAGCGCATGGGGGTGAAGCAGTAGCAGAGGTGGCGCGTGCCGGGCGGGGTGATGATGCTCTTGGCCACGCAGGAGCTGGTGCTGATCATCAGTTCGGTCTCGGGCGGGTGCAGGGTGCGGATGGCGGCAGGCAGCACGGGCAGGAACGCGCGGTAGTGCTTGTCGATGGCGGGAATGTGCTGCAGGCAGGAGGTATGGATCGGGTGGCGGTTGATGGTGTCGGAGACGGCACCGGGGTTGGCCAGGAGCGTGTAGATGGGGGCGGCAGGAAAACCGTCGCACAGGATCTCGAGCACGCGCTCGCCGCCGCGCATGCCGGTGAGCCAGTCATGGCAGAGCGAGGTGCTGACCGTGGGCCAGGCGGCAGGGGTGCTTATGTCGTCGTGCGCGAGTGTCATGCTGGGACCTCCCCGTCGCCGCCCGCCGCGATGCAGGCGTCCAGTGTCTGGCGGGCGGTATCGGCCCAAGAAAACCGGGCGGCCTGCGCGAATCCGGCCGCGCGCATCTGCGCGGCGAGGGCGGGTGTGGTCAGGATGGCCTTGATCCCGTGCACGAACGCGTCGGTGTCGTCGGGCGGGACCAGGCGGCCGGCGTCGCCGACGACCTCGGGCAGCGAGCCGGCATTGCTGCTGAGCACGGGGGTGCCGCAGGCCATGGCCTCGAGGATCTGGAGGCCGAAGCCCTCGTAGCGGGACGGGTGAACCAGCAGGTCGGCATGGCGGTAGGCGGATACGAGGGCGTCGTCGGTGAGGTAGCCGGTCCACTCGACGGCATCGGCAATGCCGAGCGTTGCGGCCAGGGCGGCGGGTTCGGGGTAGCGCGGGTCGGGCGAGCCAGCGATACGCAGTCTTACGTTCATCCCCTCATCCCGGCGCAGGCGGGCCAGCGCGTGAAGCAGGGTGGTGATGTTCTTGTAGGGATCGGCGCGGCCGACATAGAGCAGGGTGCGCGGGCTTTCCGGGGGTGCGTCGGCTGGGGCGGCGGCTTGCTGTCCGGCCTGCAGGAAGACGTCGGCGACGCCGTTGTAGACCGGGCGGACGCGCTCCGGCGGGGCTTTCAGCAGTTCGATGATGTCGCGGCGCGAGGTATTGCTGACGGTGAGGATGCAGGTCGAACGACGGGCGGCCTCGCGCAGCAGGGTGCGGAAGATGGGCATGACACGGGCTTTTTTCGACTTCGGCGCGTGGTCCGGAAAGCGCAGCGGGATCAGGTCGTGGATGGTGGTGACCGCGCGGATGGGGCCGTCGGCATGGCGTGAGAAGGCCAGGAACGGGATCATGTAGTTCGGGGAGTGGAAGACCCGGATGCGTTCCTGCCTGAGCAGTCGCGGCAGCGCCGACTGGCTGCGGAGGGCGAACATGCCAGCAGGGAAAAGGAGGCTGCGCATGTGCGCGGCCCGGTCCATGCCGGTCTCGGCGCGGGTACGGGCCTCGAGGGCGGGGTCGTTGAAGATCGCGGTGATGCGGTGGGGCGTCTGCATGTGCGCATATTCGGCGAGCAACTGGCGGGTATAGTTGCCGATGCCGGAAATGTGGGGGAAGATCCATCTGGCGTCGATGGCGATGTTCATGACGCGACCTGCCTGAAAACCTCCAGCGTGCGGCGGGCGGTCTTCTCCCACGTGTAGGAGGCGGCCTTGCTGTAGCCCTTCTCGATCAGGTCGCGGCGATGTTCGGCGTCATGGCGCACGCGCCGGATGGCCTCGGTCCAGCCGTCGATGTCGTAGTGCGAGAGCAGGACCGCCGCGTCGCCGAGCACTTCCTGGAGCGAGCCGCCGGTGCTGGAGACCACCGGCGTGCCGCAGGCCATGGCCTCGACGGGCGGGAAGCCGAAGCCTTCATAGAAGGAACTCAGCAGGAACATCTCCGCCCCGGTATAGAGGGCTGGCAGGGTGTCGTCGTTCGTGAAGCCGAGGCACTTGATCGAGGCGGCGCGCGGCGACTGGCGGATGCAGTCGAGGATCGGCTGGGTCTTCCAGCCCATGCCGCCGGCGATGACGAGGTCGCCATCGAAGTCGGTCAGCGTCTCGAACACGCGCACCAGGTGCGGGATGTTCTTGCGAGGCTCGACGGTGCCGACGGTCAGCAGGTAGGGGCGGTCGAGGCCGATGCCAGCCAGCGTTGCGCGCATGGCTTGCGGTTCGGGGCGGCGGAAGCGCGGGTCGATGCCGTGGTGGATGGGAAAAACCCGTTCCGGCGGCACGTTGAGGTAGGTGCAGACTTCGCGGGCGCTGAAGTGCGAGACGGTGATGATGGCATCCGCGCGGGCGGCGGTGCGGCGGATATGCCTGTTGAGATAGTGGACGTTGCGGGTCTCGGCGAACTGCGGGTATCGCATGAAGGCCAGGTCATGGATGGTCACGACGGCCTTGCCCCGGCCCAGTGGCGGAATGATGAAATTGGGGAAATGGTAGAGATCGGCCCGGCCGGCGAGCCAGTTGTAGGGGGGGAACAGCAGGGTGTTCCAGGCAAGCTGGACCACGCGGCCGGGGATCCAGCGTATCGCCCGCGTCTCGGCCCCGGGGATCCCGATCGCTTCGGCCTCGTGCTTGAAGTCGAAATAGACCGGTGCGAGCCGGTCCGGCGCCATCATGCCGGCGAGGTTCCCGATCAGTTCGCGTGTATAGCGGCCGACACCGGCTTTCTGGGTCACGGCAGACTGGATATCGATGGCAATTTTCATAGGCCGGTAACTTATATGGAAGGCGGGTGCGGCGCAAGCAATTAAGGGTGGGTGGTGGCTTGACACCCGCGAACCCATTCTGCATAGTGGCGCGTCACATGGCGGCGGCGTTGACAGATTGGGATCTCTCTACACATATCCCCGCGCACAACCCGCGTTTGAGCAGGAGTGAACGACTATGAAGATGAACTGGATGGATCGGTTGATCGGGCCGGTGATCGCCCTGGTGGCTTTCGGGGTGTACTGGGCGACCTTGAGCGAGGGGGCTTTCCCGGGCGTGTCGTCCATGCTGGTGGTCTCGCACCTCGGGTTGTACCCGCAGTTGTCGCCCGCCTCCCCGCTGTGGTCGCTGCTGGCGCGCGGGCTGGCCGCGGTGGCGGGAGACCAGGCGGTGCAGGCACTCAACCTGCTGAGCGCGGTGTGCGCGGCGGGGGCGGTTTGGCTGCTTTTCAGCCTGATGCGCCGCGGGATCATGTTTTTCATGGATGAATACCAGGTGACCGCCGGTCGCCGTCGGGCGGCCTCGCTGCTGGCGGGCAGCGCGTCCGCCCTGTTCCTGGCCTTCTGCCTGCCGTTCTGGAGCGTGGCGACACGGGCGCATACCGCCGCGTTCGATGTCCTGCTGGTGCTGGTACTGGCCCGGCTTTTCGTTGCCTACGCCCAGACCGGGCGAGTGGCGGCGGCCGTGGCGCTGGCCTTGCTGTACGGGCTGTGCCTGGCGGAGTTCGCGACGCTGCTGGTGCTGGGGCCGGTCTTCGGGTTCGCCATGCTTTACGTCATGTGGAAGCGCGAGAACCTGCGCGGCTGGCTGCCGGTGGTGCTGGTCGCCGTCTTCCTGGCCGGGCTGCTGGCGACGTATCTGGTTGCCGCCTGGATGTTCTATCAGACGCCCGGCTACGCCATCCGCGGCTACCATAGTTTCTGGCAGATCCTGCGCGTCATGTGGCGCGACCAGTTCGTCCTCGTCACCCGCAGCCTGCCGCGCGACGGCTGGCTGGTGATCCTGTTCGTGACCGTGGTGCCGTGGGCGGCCATGTTCGCGGTGGCGCGGCGGGCACTCAATGACGAGCGCGACTGGGGGCTCTACATCCTGCACGTGATCATGACGGCGCTGGCGGTGATGACGGCGCTGGACATGTCGCTCTCGCCCTGGGCGATGCTGCAGGGCTGGCGCCGGCTGCTGGTGACCCCGTATGTGCTGGTGGCGATGGTCTACGGCTACCTGGCCGCCTTCTGGCTGCTGATGCCCGGTGCGCGGCGCGACAGCGACGCTGCCCCGGTCCGTGGGATCGTGCGCCTGGTGATTGGCGGGGTGGTCGTGGCCGGTCTGTTCGGCGTGGTGCTCTGGCGCCCCTGGCCCAACGCGAAGATCATCGACACTGGGGCTGCCCGCACGGTCAACGCGGTGGCCGACCAGGTCGTCGCCAGCCTCGAGGGGCGCACCTGGCTGGTGACGGACGGTCAGCTTGACAACCACCTGCTGCTGGCGGCCCGCCGCCGGCAGATCCCGCTGCGCGTCCTGAACCTGCAGGCTGGCGGCAACTCGATTTACCAGGACTATGTGGCTAGCCTCTTCGATGACGTGCGCCTCAAGAACCTGGCAACGCTGAGCCTCGCGGCACTGCTGCGCGAATGGCTGGCCCCGGGCAGCGAGGCGGCGGCGAGCGTTGCGGTCCTGAATGACCCGGACCTGTGGGCACGCCACGGGTATCACGCCGTGCCGAACCGGATGGTTTTTTTCGGGGTCGAGGACCGCTCTTCCATTGACGCCGCAGCGCTGATGGGCCGCAACGAGGCGTTCTGGCCGGAGATGGAGGCGTGGCTGGCCGGCGAGGCCGCCGCTGCCGCCGCGGCGCCGTCCGTCGGTGCCGTCCGGCGGGCCTCTTGGCCGGCATCGCATTCGGCGATGGCGGCCAACAACCTCGGCGTGCTGATGGAGGATCTGGAACGCTCCGCCGATGCGGAACGCGCCTACCGGGCAGCCCGCCGGCTGGATCCGGACAATGTCAGCGCGCTGTTGAACCTGGCGGCCATGGTGCAGGCCGGCCGGGCGCAGGATGCCGATGGCAGTGTGGCTGCGGCGCTCGCGGCCCTGGAGCAGGGGCTGGAACAGAAATACCACATCTGGGCGCTCTCGCGGCATTACGGCACCGTGCGGGCACCGGAGGCCTTCGCCCAGCTCGGCTGGTCATGGGCCTACTCCGGGCGCCCGGAGATGGCCATTGCCCAGATGGAGCGGGCCTCCGAGCTGCTGCCCGATGCGCAGCGCGCGAATATGCAGGGGGTGATGGCGGACCTGTACCTGATGGACAACCGCCCCCTGGAGAGCGAGGCGATCTACAAGGAGATGCTGCTGCGCGAGCCGGCCAGTCTGCCGGCCTTGCAGGGCCTGATGCGTATCGCCCTGATGCAGCGCGACCACGTGAAGGCCGAGTCATACCGCGTTCAGGCGGTCGCCAGCGGGCTCGACCCCGTGCATGCGGTGCTCCAGCAGGCACTGATCGAGATCGCCGCCAAGGCCTATGAACCGGCGCGGGAACGACTCGAGACGCTGTTGATCGATCAGCGGCAACTGGTGCGCGGCTGGGTGTTGCTGGCAGAGGTCGGGTTCGCGTCCGGCAACGAGCGGCTGGTCGATACCGCGCTGCGCCGGCTCGAGTCGATCGAGGGGCGCAGCGGTCTGCACGGTTCCATCATCGCCGGCCGCCGGGCCTTCGAAAAGCAGGACCTGCCGGCGGCGGCGGAATTCTTCGACGCCGCGCTCGCGCTGCAGCCCGGCAACCGCCGGCTGATCGAGACGCTGCTGCGCCTGGATCTGGCGCTGGGCCGGGCCGACTCGATCCGGCGGCACGTCAAGGTACTGCTGCAGGAGGATCCGGGCCATGCGCTGGCACTCTACGTGCGCGGCAGCCTGCAGATCGCCAACGGTGATCTCATGCTGGCGGAGGACTCGCTGCGCCAGAGCCTGCGCCGCGAGCGTCTGCCGATGGCGCTCAACGACCTGGCGTGGCTGATGACGGAGCGGGGCGCGTTCGACGAGGCCGAGAGCCTGATCAACGAGGCGCTGGCCGTGAACGAGAAACAGCCGGCCGCCTGGGATACCAAGGGCGTGATCCTGATGCGTACCGGGCGGACGGAAGCGGCGGAAGAGGCGTTCGGGCGCGCGATCTCCCTCTTCGGCAACAACCCGACCTTCCACCTGCACATGGGCGATGCGCAGCTTGCACTCGGCAAGAAGGAGCCCGTTCGCAATACGCTCGAGATGCTGGACCCCTACCGCGAGCAGTTGTCCGCCCCAGACCGCGAACTGTTCAACCGCCTGCGCGAGGCGGTGCGCTGAAGAGTGGTTGTTGCGGGTGTGGTTGTTGCGACTTGATTGGGCGGTGCGGTCGTGATATTTTGCGGTCTTTGATCTGAATCCTGTAAACCGGGGTGGTGGTATGGCGGATAATGGTAACGATTCGGGCGGTGTGTCTTTCCTGGGCCGGGTTGACTGGGCGGCGTTCTGGACGGCGCTGGTGGCGGCACTGGTGGTGTATGTCTATACCCTGGCGCCGTCGGTGACGCTGGAGGACGGCGGGGAACTGGCCGTGGCGGGCGATTGGCTCGGCGTGCCGCATCCGCCGGGATACCCGAGCTGGACGATGCTGGCCTGGGTGTTCGCGCGGCTCTTCTCGTTCGTGACCTTCCGTGGGCAGCCCAACCCCACCTACGGGATCGCGATGCTTTCCGCGGTTTCCGGGGCGATCGCCTCCGGCCTGGCGGCGATGCTGATCTGCCGCTCGGGCCGCGACATCCTGCGCCGTTCATCCCAGATCTCGCACGATATGTCCCTCCGTGTCGAGCAGGCCATCTGCTGGGCGGGGGGCGTCGCCGCCAGCCTGCTGTTCGCTTTCACGCCGATCATGTGGTCGCAGTCGGTGATCGTGGAAGTCTACAGCCTCAATGCCCTGATCCTGATCCTGGTGATGCTGCTGGTCTACAAGTGGATGACCCGGCCCACGGACGGGACGCTGTTCGTGGTGGCGCTGATCTTCGGCATCGGCCTGACGAACTACCAGGTGCTGCTGCTGGCGATGCTGTCCCTCGCGATCCTGATCATGCTGCGCGACTTCGAGCTGTTCCGCGACTTCGCGGTCGCGGGCGGGCCGATCGTGCTGGTGCTGCTGCTGATGCAGGCAGGGAAGCTGCCGCCGATCCAGCATCCAACGCATATCTCGATGTATCTGTATTTCGGCCTCAACGGTGCCTGGCTGATCCTGGCCTATTTCCTCCTGCCGCGCGGCAAGACGGCCGCGATCACCATCCTGCTGGCCGAACTCGGGGTCTCGGTCTATGCCTACATGCCGCTCGTCTCCGACCTGCGCAATCCGCCGATGAACTGGGGGTATCCGCGCACCTGGGAGGGTTTCAAGCACGCGATCAGCCGCGGCCAGTACGAGAAGATCGTGCCGGTGGATGTGTTCTCGATCCGCTTCCTGCACCAGATCGGCACCTACCTGTCGGATCTGCGCCTGAATTTCACCATGCTGATTACGCTGGTAGCGTTCTTGCCGTTCAGTGCCTGGCGGCTGCGGCTGCGGTCGCGTGAATTCGACGGCATGAAGGCGGCGGTCGTGTTGATCCTGGCCGCCCTGCTGCTGCTGTTGGTTGACAGCCTGGCCCTTTTCAATCCGATGGACCTCTACAAGGTGCCGGCACTGGGCGTGTTCCTGATCCTGGCACTGGGTGCGGTCACGATGATCGTGGCGCGTTTCCGCGGGTTGATCCAGGATTATCTCCTGGCTAGGAAAGCCCGCCTCTGGGAGCGGATCACGGCAGTGGGGGTGCTGGGTGTGACCTCGCTAATCTGGGTGGCCCTGGTGGGCAACAAGTTCCTCGCCGTGGTGCGTGGCGAGGGTGGTTCGGCCGGTGACACCGTGGTCTCGCTGATGGTGATTCCCGTGCTGTTGGCTGCCCCTTTTGTGATCCTGTGGCTGGGCGGGTTGCTGCTGGCCAAAAAGGATCGCTTCACGCTGACAGTCGACGAGAACTCGCAGCGGTGGATGGTCTCGACGCTGATCGCCTTCGTTACCCTGAGTATCGGCCTGATCGCGCTGGCCAACCTGAAGATGGACATCCAGGACACCTTCATCCAGCGCGTCAAGTTCATCTCCTCGCACCTGCTGTTCTCCTTCTGGATCGGCTACGGCCTGATCTTCCTGCTGTCGTTCCTGGACGGTCGCGTGCGCTGCCTGACTCCGACGTGGGTCGTCGTGACGGCCTTGCTGCCGGTGATCCCGATCCTGGCCAACGCCTACAATCCTACACTGCTCAAGCTCTACGGCGGGGCCGATCAGCACGACCGCGATTTCGGCTGGCAGTTCGGCAACTACCAGTTGCGCGGGGCTGCGGCGATCCTCGAGGAGCTGGAGCCCGACGAGGAACCGCTGCCGAATCCGGTTTTCCCGCCCGCGATGGGCGAGGGGGCGGTCTTCTTCGGCGGTACCGATCCTGGACGTTTCGTGCCGACCTACATGATCTATTCCGCCCGTGTGCGCGAGGATGTGTTCCTGATCACCCAGAACGCGCTGGCCGACGGCACGTACATGAGCGTGATGCGCGACCTCTACGGCAACGACATCTGGATCCCGAGCGTGGCCGACAGCGCCAATGCCTTCTCAATCTACGTCAGCGAGGTGGATTCGGGCAAGCGTCCGCCGGTGGCCGGTATCATCCGCGAGAACGGGCGCGTCCAGATCACCGGCGTGATGGGCGTGATGGAGATCAACGGCATCCTGGCGAAACAGATCTTTGACTTCAACAACTGGAAGCACGAGTTCTTCGTCGAGGAAAGCTACGTCATCGGCTGGATGTACCCGTATCTGACGCCCCACGGGCTGATCATGAAGATCAACCGCGAGCAAAGCCCCGGCCTGACGGTGGAGAATGTTCACGATGATCTCGATTTCTGGGACTGGTACACGCGGCGGATGGTCAAGAACCGCTGGTTTGTGCGCGATGTGTGCGCGCGCAAGTCGTTCTCCAAGCTGCGCAGCGCGATCGCCGGTCTCTATGGCTATCGCGGCATGCAGAAGGAGGCGACCCAGGCCTTCAATGAAGCGCTGGACCTCTACCCACTCAGTCCGGAGGCCAACTTCCGGCTGGCGGAGCTCTACATGCGCAGCGGTCAGTTCGACAAGGCGCGCGATCTGATGCAGACGTTTGGCGAGCAGGATCCGGCCAACGACAAATCCGGTGAGTTCATAAACCAGATCAACAACATAAAGGCGCTGAATGAGCAGGTCCAGAAGCTCGAGACGGAACTGCAGCAACAGCAGCCCGCCGATGCGCAGAAGGTGCTCCAGTTGGCGAGCCTTTACCTCCAGGGTGGGCGTCACGACCGGTTTCTTCAGGTGGCTGGCGGCCTGCTGCAAAGCCCGGATATGCCATCGTTCATGCTGATGGCCATCGCCCGGCTCTATGATCAGGCCCAGCGCCCGCAGGAGATGGGCCACGCGCTGACGCTCTGCCTGCAGCGGATGCCGCCGGACGCCCCCGTGCAGGAGCTGCTCAATATCGCGCAGCTCTTCGGCAAGATAGGCTACGCCGCCGGCATGCGCCAGGCGCTCAAGGCCTATCTTGACCGCCAGCCGACCGACTGGCGCGCCTGGCTGGATCTGGCGACGCTCGACGTCCAGTCCGGTGACCCGGTGCAGGCAGGCGCATCGCTGGGTTCAGCGGTCCGTTACGGCGGGGCCGATGCGCAGCGGGCGATCCAGCAGAACCGGGAGCTCGCGCCGGTGTGGCAGCAGCGGGCGCAACGAACGCAGGGACTGCTGGGGTTGTAAACAAGGCGCATAGGCGGAAGCAGCCGCGCTCGCGGCGCGAGCGGGCTACAGCATATGGAAACCAATAGCCGGTACCTGAAGGATTTTCATGAGATCGAACGCGAGCTGTGGCGTTTCTTCGCGCTGTTCGGCGACCTGTGCGGCCGCTGTGCCCGCAAGACCTTGCGCGAGTCCACCGGTGGCCAGCGGCAGGCGCGAGACCAGTGGTGCTGCTGCATGATCGATAACCAGGTGCACGACACCTGGGAGACGCTCAACCCGCTGCAATGCCGCCGGGATCGTGGCTGGTACGAGAAACTGGTCCCGCTGGAGCTGGGCCGGATGCCCGGCAACGGTCCCTGCCCGGCTCTCGGTCCAACGGGCTGCCGCTTACCTCGCTGGCGGCCGATCACCTGCACCACGCAGCTCTGTACCAAGATGCTTGAAGTGCTCAAGCGTTCGGGTTTGTATGACGGGCCGGCCAATCTCGCGCTGCAGATCGAGGATATCCTGCCTCTGCCGGATATCCTGCCGCTGCTCTACGGCAGCGCCAAGGGGAAAGCGGCCGGGCGCAAGGTAGGCCCCGAGGTGCAGCACTATCTGCAGACCATCCGGCAATACCGCGAGCGACTGGCGGCGGTAGGGGACCCCGCACGGCAGGCGGCGATCAACGCCGTTCTCCCGCCGGATTAGCCAGGATAAACTGACATTAAGGTTGAAGTTATGCGAATTGGATTGATACAGGCGAGTTGGGTTGTGAATGGCGACAACAACGCCCGCTACGACCGGTTTGCGGCTGAGGCGGCCGCCGCCGGTTGCGCGGTTGTCCTGTTCCCGGAGTTGTCCGACACGGGCTACGCGCTGGCCGCGATGCGCGAAAAGGCCGGCCCCTGGCCGGGGGCGGCGCTGGATGCACTGCAGGCGGCGTCGCAGCGGTGCCGGATCGGGATCATTGCCGGGCTTTCCGAACGCGGGGCGGACGGCATCTACAATGCCGCGGCCGCGTTTGACCGCGACGGCAACCTATGCGGTGCCTACCGTAAGACCCATCTCTTCCGCGGCCCGGAGGGGGCCGAGGCCGACGTCTTCCTCGCCGGTGATGCCTTGCAGGTGGTAACGATCGACGGGGTCTGCTGGGGGCTTTCGATCTGTTTCGATCTGCGTTTCCCAGAACTTTACCGTCAACTGGCCGACCACGGGGCACAGGTGCTGGCGGTGCTGGCGGCTTGGCCGCAGGTGCGCATCGCCGACTGGTCCGTGCTGTGCCGCGCCCGGGCGGTCGAGAACCAGCTTTTCCTGGCCGGCGTCAACCATGCGGGCAAGCCGTTCGGCGGGCACTCCTGCGTGATCGGTCCCGGTGGCGAGGTCAAGCGCGAAGGCGGCGACGGGGAGGCAGGGCTGCTCACCGTGGATGTCGATCTGGACGAGATCGATCGGGTGCGCCACGCCCTGCCGGTGATGGAATCGCGCCGCCCGTCGCTGTATATGCCTACCAGGCTCGCAGGTCGGGACGCAGAGAAGTGAAAGAACCAGTTCCTGTCCTGATGTACCGGAAGCGGTTCGCGGTGCGAAGGAATGGCTTTCCCGGCAGATGCCTTTGGGTGCACGCTACTCCGGCTTATTTTGTGGTTTAGATGGTAGCGGGAACCGGGATCGAACCGGTGACCTAAGGCTTATGAGTCCTTCGCTCTGCCGACTGAGCTATCCCGCCAGAAGTTCAAGTAACGGGCGGCACTATAGGGCAGCGAGCCCTGCAAGTCAATGCCGAATTCCCGTTGAATTCGCCTTTGGCGGCTGCGTCCACGGCATGCCGTGGACGTATGATGGGGAGGTTCAGAAGTGGATGAGTTCTTTTTCCGGGTCGGCCTCGGCTAGGATGCAGGCGAGCATGCCGTCGGGGTTGAGGTGTCCGACCACTGCGCGGGCGCATTGCGCCAGCACGTATTGGTTGCACCACACGGCGCGTCTGGCGCTGGGGGCATCTACGGCGGCCTCGAAAGGCGAAAGCACCAGCAGCCTCCCCGCGTCAATGGCAGCACGGCATGCCGTGTTGCTATCGACGGAATCCAACCCCCATGGCAATACCCAGATCATGGGGCGCTTGCGGGCCAGTCCGGCCCGGAAGACGGCACGTTCCATCGGGGAGAGAAACCCCGACATGATGGCCTCGCCGGGTTTGAGTGGCAGGCTGCCGTGCGGCGCGTCCTGTCCGCGCGAGGCGAGGAAGCCCACCTTGGGCATGTCCAGAAGTGCCTTGTTGCCCAGAAATTGCGGTTCGCCGCCATTCATCACGGCGTCGTAGTTGCGCGGATTCTCGCGGATATAGCGCCGGATATTCGTGCGGGCGGCATCGTCGCGGGCCCGCACCTCGTAGAAGCGCCCCTGCCAGACGCTCTCGCCCAGCGCTTTCGACACAGCGGCCTTGTACGAGCGCATGATCGTGGGCACGGAACCGGCGACGGGTTTGGCGAATTCTTCCATGCCACCACGGCATGCCGTGGGGCTATGGATGAGTTGCAGCAGGCCGTGCACGTGGTTTGGCATCACGACGTGTTCGTGCAGCATTGCGCGCGGGAAATGGGCCGGAATGGCTTGCCAGCAGTGGTCGGCGATATGCCCGGCCTCGTTGAGCACCATGTGGCCGTTGACGACGGTTCCGAAGGCCGGGCGCATGTGCTTGGTGCAGAGCGTCAGGAAATACCAGCCGGGGCTGGTGAAATCCCAGCCTTGCATACGCAGGTTCTTGCGTTTATTCGATGGTGCCACGGCATGCCGTGGGACTATGGAGGGGGGTGGGGATGGCGGGTTTGGCATGGGTTTATCCCGGGGGGGAGGCGGGTGTCAGCCAGTGGGGGGCTGGCGGGGGGAGGGGGCGGGTCTCGATGCGGGCGAAACCGGCCTCGCGCAGCCATTGCTCTACTTCGCGGTCGGAGAAGACCCAGCCGTTGTCGGTAGTCAGGGCCATGTTGACGGCGAACATGGCGGAAAAACGCGGCTGCGTGTGCGAGGCGTCGGTCATCATGTCGAGCACATGCACGACGCCGCCGGGCTTGAGCGCCGCATAGGCGCGCTTGAACAGGTCCTGGATGCTGGCGGGCGATTCCTGATGCAGGACGCCGAGGAAGTTGACCGCATCCATGCCGCCGGGAAAGGGGGTGGTGTGGTAATCGCCGGGCAAGGTGTCGACGCGCTCGCTCATCCCCTGCTGCTTGATCAGATCGCCGGCGATGGCCGCCACCTCCGGCAGGTCGAGCACGGTGCAGTGCAGGCCGGGGTTCGCCTGTGCCGCCAGCACGGCGAAGGTGCCGGGGCCGCCTCCGGCATCCAGCAGCCGCCCGCGACCGGCGAGGTCGAGCGACGGGATCACCAGCGGCCCCATCGCCAGCGCGCGGCCATGCATCGCCAGCACGAAGTTGCGGGTGCGGGCCGGGTCGTCGCCCAGATGCAGTGCCGGGCGCTCGACCGGCTTGCCGTTGCGCGCGAGTTCGGCCAGGTGACCCCAGGCGTCGTAGACGTCGCGGTTGTAGCGGATGGCCTGGCTGAGATCGCCGCGCTTGCCGGGCACCAGGAACGCTTCCGTATCGGGTGCGTTGCGGTATTGGCCGTCGTCGCTTTTGGCCAGCAGGCCGATGGCGACACAGGCATCCAGCAGTAGCCGCAGCCCGTGGGGATCGAGCTTCAGGGCGTCGGCGAGCGATTCGAGCGAGGCCCCGGTACTGCCGGCAAGCTGCCTGAACACGCCCAGATCGGAAGCGGCAAACAGCGTTGCCGATTCGAAGAAGGCCGAGGCCATGTCCATGATCCGTCCCGGGGTTACCTGCTGTTTCTCGCTCATACTGTCGATCTTTCGTTCAAGGTTGAATTGGTCTACAGTCTGCAGTCTGCGGTCTGCAGTCTCCCCTGCACCCATGCGAATTCGTTGGCGATGCTGTTTGTGATCCCGACGGCCCGCAAGGACGCAGGGAGCACGCCGAATGTATACGTCTCGATCTCCAGATGTGCAATCCCGGATTGCAGGGCCTGCGAAAAAAAGGCCGGCGTCAGGTCGCCCGCGGTCGTGCCGAGCGTGCCGTCACCGGTGTAGTCAAGCGGCACGTGACAGTGGATGCGCCACTCGCGCGGGGAGGCCTGTGCGCTACCGCCCGGTGTCATTTGCGCCAGTGCCGGCTGGAGATCCGGGAAGCGGCTGACTCGGCCATTGGTGTCGCGGATCCGCACCTGGTGCAGGTAGACGTTATCGTCGAACGCCGCCAGTCGCGCCGCCGTAACCGGCGGATCCATTGCGGTCAGAGCGGCGCTGACCTGTATCTTGCAGACGTTGACGCCGGCCGCGATCGCCTTGCGCAGTGCGTCGGACGGCGTCTCGAACTGCATGGCCGAATGGCAGGTGTCGAGGCAAAGGCCGATACGGCGGCGCATGACCACTTCCGCCTGCGGCTTGGCGAGTCCCAGCTCACGGCAAACCACGGGCAGTGCGTCGGCGGTCATGTCGTTTTTCATGAACGCGATCATTTCCTCCGTGGTCTCGATCAGGCAGTCCGGCTCGGGTTCCAGTCCCAGGCAGATCTCGCGGCCGCGCTCCTGCGACAGCCGTTCCAGGGCCACGGCCACCTGGCCCAGCGCGGCGGCCATGACGGCGCGGTCACGGTCATCGGTGACGGCGGCGCGGTAAGCCCCGGGGACGGTGCTGATGCTGCCCGGCACGCCTTCGGGCAGGAGGTCCGCCAGGATGTCGGCGAGCATGAGCGTATAGTCCAAGCGCTCGCGCGCCCGCCAGTCGGGCTGGTAGACCGCCTCCTTGACGCGGGTGCCGTGGAACGCCCCGTAGGGGAAGCCGTTGATCGTGAAGGCGTACAGGTTGTTTGCCGCCAGGAAATCCTTAAAGGTTGTTCGCGTATCGAGGTCCATCAGGCTCTTTGCCGCCTGATGGCTCAGCCGCAGGCCGAGTCCGAATGGTACGGCGGGGGCGACGACCACCCGCACGGCCAGCGCGTGGGTCTTGATCGCTGCGAAATTCTCCTCCCAGGTCTCGCCCGGATGCACATTCAGGCAGTAGGTCAGATGCGTGCCAGGGTGCGGTGTGATGTGCATGGTGCTACTCCTTGCCCCGCCGGGGTCTCCAACTCTTGAGGAAGGCGATGGCTTCGGTGATTCTGGCGTGGTCCATGGTGTGCACCTCCAGCCCCTTGCCGATACCGTCCGGGAGCGTGACGGTCAATTCCCCGCCGAGGTGCTCGCGGAACTCGTCCAGCCCCTTGAGGACGACCAGCCTGCCGTCGTCGCTGCGCAACTCCAGGGCCGGTGACCAGAGCGGTAGGCCGATTGCCGCCATGGCTTCGAGCGTCCGGTCGCGTTCGGCGGCGCTCAGTAACCCCGTTGCCGCCGCGTAGCAGGTGTCGAGCGCCAGACCGATCGCAACCGCCTCGCCGTGGCTGAGGATATAGTTCGAGATAATCTCGAGCTTGTGCGCGGCCCAGTGGCCGAAGTCAAGCGGGCGGGCGGTGCCGAATTCAAAGGGATCACCGGAGGAGCGGATGTGCTTGAGGTGCAGCAGGGCCGCCTGCTGCACGACGGTCTCGATCAGGGTGGCATCGCGTCTGCCCAGCGCGGCCGCCCCCTCGCAGAGCTGCTCGAAGAAGGCGGTATCCTTGATCATGGCCACCTTGAAGGCCTCGGCGATGCCGCCTTTCCAGTAGCGATCCTCGAGCGTGTCCAGGAAATCGAAGTCCACCAGCACGCCGAAGGGCGGCGCGAAGGTGCCGACGAAATTCTTCATGCCGTGCTCGTCCATGCCGTTCTTGACACCGACGGCGGCATCGCACTGCGCCAGCGTGGTGGTCGGGACTCGGATCAGGCGCACGCCGCGGTGCGCCAGCGCGGCGGCGAACCCGGTCATGTCCAGCATGCTGCCGCCGCCGATGGCCAGCACCATGCTGTGCCGGCAGAGGTGATTTGTCCCGATTATTGTCATCAGGTTCTGCACCACGTTCCAGCCGTTCTTGGTGCGTTCTCCGCCGGGGACGATCACCGGTTCAGCCACTGGCCGGCACAGGTGCGTGCACCCCTGTAGATAGGTGGTAACGGCAGGCAGAAGGCCCGGGCGGGCGTCCACGACGCCCTGATCGGCGACCACCAGCACGCGCGGGAGCGTTGCCTCGCAGGCGCGCGCCAGCATCTTTTCCAGTGCCCGGTTGGCCGGATCGAATACGCCGTGCGTGAAGCAGACCGGATAGGCGAACGGCACGCTGAATTCCTGTATGTATTCCATATTTCCCCTACTCTTCGTCTTTTTCACCCCGATAGTTGCTGTTTTCAACTGTAGCCCACTCGCGCCGCGAGTGCGGCTTGCGTGTTGTAAGCGAACGGTTGGTCGGCATCGTGCGGTGATTTGCGAAATCGCACGCGCATCCCCGCTGCCTCAGTTGCGGCGCAACTGGGCTACACCCGACGTCCATGGACGTCTCTATAACTATTTAAGCGTCATTCGATCTTCGAAAGTTCATTCCACTGTCCACACTCCACCGTCTACCGTTCTTCAATTTCCAATTTCTGCTTTTCAATTTCTGCTTTTCTTATTCCCCAAGCCACTCCCGCACCTCCCTCGCCAGCTCCAGCAGGGTGGTGGGTTTACGCTCCAGGCAGGTGGAGGCCCAGGCCGCCCGGCGGGTCGGACCGATGCGTCCGTGCGAGCCGCGGATGCGGGACGGGTCTTGTCCGACCGTCCCTGGCGGCCAGCCCCAGAATAATTCGCAGGGATCATATCCCGGTTTGTTGTGGATGTCCACATGGCCGGCGTAATCCGGTGCCTCGCGGGGCTTGTTCCACCAGGGATACGCGAACCAGTAGCCCCCTGCCGCCTCCAGCACCAACTGCCCGGCGCGCGGGTGTGCCAGGCCGATGGCGGCCAGGGCGTCGCCTTGCAGGATGCGGCCGATACCGGGATGGCCGCTTAAGGCGGCGACGGTGCGTTCGATGTCTACGGCCTCGCGCACATGCACATGGGCGACCTCGTGATCGACCAGGACCATGGCGCGGCTGCGGTAGAAATCCGGATAGGCGCGTCCGCGCACCTTCCGCACGTCGAAAAGTCCCGCCTCGTGCAGTAGGCGGTTGGGCAGGACGGCCCCCGCCTCGCAATCGCCGATGGCGTAATCGCCGAACACGACCATCTCGTAGCCGTTCTGGCGGGCCGCTGTGCGCAGCAGCGTCAGTTGCGCCATCACTGTCGTCAGGGCCTTTAGACTGCGGTGGTCGCGTGTGCCGTAGCGTTGCAGGTCGTAGTCCAGAGCCGGCAGGTACGTCAGGCACAGGCCCGGCGCGTCGGACCCGCTGGCCAGCACGCGGCAGGTGGCCTCGGCGATCCATTGCGAGGAGGCTGGTGAGGCGAGGGGCCCCCAGTAGCGCGCCAGTTGGAACGGGCGGCCCAGCTCGCGGCAAAGGCGGCTGTAAAGGTCTGGCGGCTGGCCGTAACAATCCTGGATCAGGCCGCCATGGTGCTTGTGGATCGGGGCTGGCGAGAGGACCATATCGACCGATTCGCCCAGGATCTGCTGCCAGAAGAGCAGGGCCGTGGTGCCACCGGCCTGGCGCCAGTCGTCCCAGATCCGGCCGCCCTCGACCAGGCTGGCGGCCTGTTCCCAAAAGCGCACCCGCGCGTAGCGTTCATCCCAGAGCCCGTTGGCTGTCATGCCATGCCCACCCGGTGGTAGCGCGGTGCGGAACGAGGCCTGTACCGGGCAGGTCAGGGCCGGGAAGACCGTGTCCATCGGCTCGAACACCAGGTCGTCGCAGACGGGATCCGTGTTGGCGGTCAGGAAGTCGTATCCCAGCGCCGCCACCTGAACCACGAGTAATCGTTTTGTTGTCATTGTCTCAACTTCCATAAAACCAGTGTCCCGTCAACGCGGCCAGGGGCCAGGCCGCCAGCAGGATCACCGCCGGCAGCAGTCCCGTCTCCGGCACCAATGCGCAAAGCCCGGCTTGCAGCAGCAGCAGCGTCCGGATCACGCAGCCGATCGCGCGCTGCACGTCGGCCGGTTCCGGCTCGCCCCGCAGGGCCAGTGCGCGCAGCATCAGCCACGCCAGGGCTACCGCCGCCAATCCGGCGGAGTAGGGATTGGCCCGGCCGACCATTACAAACAGCAGCGCGGCGGCCCCTGCCGGCAGCCACGGCTTGATGCCCAGCCGCTGCCGGTGCGTCTCCCCGTGCGCCAGCACACTCACGGCGATAATATAGAGCGTGATGCCGCCCGCCGCAAGCCACGGAAGCGCGTAATTGCCGCCTAAAGGCGGGACTACAAACGCTCCGAAAACGTCTGAAAGCCCCTTCGTAGTACCGGCTTCAGCCGGAATCCCCGCAGGCTGTATGCGCTTTACCGCCGCCGCCCCCAGCAGGACGCTCGCGCCGCGGCACAGGCCCATCGTGATGACGCCGGCGACAAGGTGACGGCGCGTGACGAAGTTGTACGCCAGGACCAATGCGGCCAAAAGCAGCGCCACGTACCCGGCCGCTGGTGCCGCCTGCCAGGCGAGCGCCACTCCCCCTGCCGCCATCATGGAGGCGACGGCAAGCGCGTGGCCTCGCCTGACACGTCCGCTCGGGATGGGCCGCCCCGGGCGCGTTCTGGAATCCTCGCGGTCGTCGGCGCAATCGTTCCAGATCAGTCCCGCCATGTAGAGCAGGCAGGCGGCGAGGGTGGTCAGGGCCGCTGGTGCGAAGTCGCCGTCGCCGCCGCCACCGGCCAGGATGAACCCGGCCAGCGGATCACCGGGCACGGTGAACAGGTTCGGGGGGCGTATCAGTTCCATCCACCCCCTGAGTGTTCGGCGCAACGGGCTCATCGCTGGAAGATGGTCGGATCGACCGGTACCAGGTCCAGTTCCGGTTTCCACTTGGGCGAACCGCTGTAGAAGGCCATCGCGTTCTTGAACACCAGTCGCTCGATGGTCTCCTCCGGATGGCCGTCCTCCTTCATGAACGTGACCACCTTGATCAGGCTCAGCGGATCCGAGATGCCCCAGTCGGCCGAGCCGTCGACGATCATGCGCTCGCTGCCGAACGTGCGGATGATATCCGAGACCCGCGCGGGGGTGAGCTTGGAGATGGGGTAGACCGTCATGCCGCAGTAGCAGCCCGTCTCGCGGCTGATAGCCATGGTTTCCTCGGTGTTGTGGTCGATGATGACCTTGTCCGGGTTCATGCCCATCTCACGCACGATCGCGGCGGTGCGTTTTGTGCCGTTGAGCTTGTCGAGGTGCGGCAGGTGGACGATCACGACCATGTCGCGCGCCTTGGCGATCTCGAGCTGGCGGCAGAAAGCATATTCCTCGTTGGGGGTCATGTTGTTGAACCCGATCTCGCCCAGTGCCACGCAACGCGCGTGATCGAGGTATTCACCGAGCCCGTTGATCACCTCGTCGGCCAGCGCCCGGTTCTCGGTCTCCTTCGGGTTCAGCGAGACGGCCGCGAAATGATCGATGCCGAAACGGCGGGCGCGGATGGTCTCGAAATCGAGGATCAGTTTGAAATAATCGAAGAAGGTGCCGGCATAGCGCCGGTCGGCCCCCATCCAGAACGAGGGTTCCACGCAGGCCCGGATACCGGCGGCATACATCGCCTGGTAATCGTCGGTTGTGCGCGAGTACATGTGGATATGCGGTTCGATAATGGTCATGGCTGATGCTCCCTTTGTTCCGGATGTTGACAATTAGTGAATTGTATTATCAATCAAACGTTCAAGGCAACCGAATTCTTAGCCGAGTTCAGGGCGTATCTTGCAGAACATGTTATTATGCGTCAAATATAGCGGGGCACGCATTTGTGTTGCGTCATTGGTTCTGCTGGTTCTTTCGGTTTCATGGGGCATTCTGACGCATAGCGGGGAAATGCGGGGTCCCGATATGCGTCAAGGAGCAATAGCCAGCAGCGTCTATGCGAGAACGGTAGCGCATTGGGGGCGGGTGGGCAATGGGAAAAGAGTGCCATATCGTTTTCGTTCGCGGTTTACCTATACCTTCAGACATCCTGATCACGTTTATGCGCAGGTGAAGTTACGTGCCATGCCCGGCACACACGTCGCAAATCACGGTTTTTGCGCGTAGCCTGCATTCATCTTGTCAGGCTGCTTTCTGGTCTTTGATCTCCCAGCCGGGGAACACAAGAACGGCAGGATGGCAGTTTAGTGCTCGGGCGAGAATTTTTGCCCGCTCTACGCCAATCTGTATCCGATCATGCTCAATTCCAGAAATCGTCGACTGAGGAATGCCAGTCAGTTCGGCCAACTCCGTTTGGCTGAGCCCCTGCAGCTCTCGAATGATCCGGACAGACTCACCCACGGTGACGTCGACTGTCTTCTGCGCTTTTCGGTAGTTCTTCATTTCATTTCTTTCGATAGTCATGTGCGGTTATGTCGAAAACCTGAACATAAAGCTTCTTGTCCTCAATCGTGTAGATCAGCCTGTATTTCAACCCGAGCCGCGAGGATCGGTGGCCTTGCCACTCACCCCGTAAGGCTTCATCATGAAACCCCTTGATCAATCTCAGGCCGTCTGGCCCCGAGATCACAACAATGTCCTTCCATTTCTCATATCGTTTCAGCACCTCGATTGGTATCCGAGGAAGCTTCCTGACGAGCGAATGGTGTTCATATATCTCCCACATGGCAATAATGTACTAGTCTATATATGGTATGTCAAGCAGTCGGTTTCGTTCGTGGTTTGCCTATGACTTCACCGTTTTTTAAACCATTCGCCATGAGAGATTAGGGTGAAAGATTAGGGCAAGAGATAAAGGTTGCTTCTGCTCCGCCCCCTTATCCTTCGCCCTAATCTTTCGCCGTAATCGTCTCCTATTTCCGAGCATAAGTAGACCCGCTACCAACGGGCTTTTGCTCCGCAGCCGCCTGAAGGCGGAACTACAAACCCTTTGCTCCGCAGGCTCGCGAGGACCAGCCTACGCAAGGCTACGGCCTGGCATGCGCTCGCCTTCCAAACGATCGCCTATGGCTTCATGCGCTTTTCATTCGTTGCGTGCCTGATTCGTTGTGCCTATGCCCAAAAGTTACCCCTTCGGCGGAAGATACCGCTTGCCGATCCAGATGGCCAGGCCAGCCAGCAGCAGGGAGATGCCGAAGGCTGGCAGGAAGGCGTCGGCGCGCCCGGAGAGGCTGCCGATCAGGGCATAGACTGCCGATACGCCGAGGTTGGCCAGGGCCGAGAGGCAGATGAAGCGCGACAGCCGCATGCGGCCCATCCCCGCCAGGATCGTGGATGCCTCGGCCAGGACCGGTACCGCCCGGACGGCGACGATCGCCCAATCGCCGATCCGGTTTTCCAGGCGTTCGAGGCGTTGCATCTCGGCGGACCCGACCAGCCCGCGTCCGAGCGGTCGGCCTGTTTGTCCCAGCCAGTAGCCCAGCAGGCAACTGGTCATCATGCCCAGCCACGAGGCCAGCGTGCCGCCTGCCGCGCCTAGGGCGGCCCCGCCCAGGGTGCTGACGATGCTCGAGGGCACGGGTAGCAGGACGTCGCTGCCCAAGGATCCGGCAACCATCAGGAAGGCGGCCAGCGGGCGGTCCTGGAGTTTACCCATGACCGCTTCCATCCAGGCTTCCAGTGGTTTCCCGACCGCCAGGAACGGCAGCAGGATCAGCACCAGCAGCAGCAGGATCAGGAGCGCCCACAGCCACCTTGCCCGTCTTTTCGGGTCATTGGTCATTTGTCATTGGATGTTGGGCCGTTGTCTGTCAATTTCGACTTTCGACTTTCGATTTTCGACTTTACCCATCGTCTTCACTCTTCCAGGTCCGACGGCAGCGGCGGGGCGTCCTTTATCGGGCAGGGGGTCACGTGCCAGATCTCCTCGGCGTACTCGCGGATGGTGCGGTCGGACGAGAACTTGCCGGCAGAGGCCACATTGAGAATCGCCTTGCGGTCCCAGAGGTCGGTATCCCGGTACTCGGTGTCGATCCGCTGCTGGGCGGCCATGTAGGCTGGCAGATCCTCGAGCAGCATGTAGTGATCGCCCCAGTCGAGCAGGGCCTGGACAATCGGCCGGAAGATCCCGGGCTCGATCATCGAGAAGAAATCGGCGCTGATCATGTCGATGGCGCGCTTGATCTCCGGTTCGCGGTGGTAAACATCCCAGGGCCTGTAGCCGGGACGGCGGGTGTTGACCTCGTCGGCCGTGAGCCCGAAGATGTAGATGTTCTCGTCGCCGACCTCTTCCTTGATCTCGACATTCGCGCCGTCGAGGGTCCCGATGGTCAGCGCGCCGTTGAGCATCAACTTCATGTTCCCGGTGCCGGAGGCTTCGGTGCCGGCCAGCGAGATCTGCTCGCTGACGTTGGCGGCGGGAATGATCTTCTCGGCCAGCGAGACCCGGTAGTTCGGCAGGAAGACCACCTTGATCTTGTCCCGGATGCCCTGGTCATCGTTGATGACCTCGGCAATCTGGTGGATCAGCTTGATGATCAGCTTGGACATGGCGTACCCCGGCGCGGCCTTGGCCGCGAAGATGAACGTGCGCGGCACGACATCGAGCTTGGGATTGTCCTTGATCCGGTTATAGAGGATGATGATGTAAAGCGCGAGCAGCAACTGGCGCTTGTACTCATGCAGCCGCTTGACCTGGACATCGAAGATCGAGTCCGCGCTGACGGTGATGCCGGTCTCGGCGGCGATGTAATCGGCCAGCGCCTGCTTGTTCTGCTGCTTGATCGCGCGGAAGCGCTTGCGGAAAGCCGGATCATCAGCGAAGGGCCGCAGCCGCTCGAGCTGTTCGAGCGCGGTCGGCCATTGGTCGCCGATGGTCTCGGTGATCAGCGCGGAGAGGCCGGGGTTGGACTTCAGCAGCCAGCGCCGGGGAGTGATGCCGTTGGTCTTGTTGTTGAACCGTTCCGGCCACAGTTCCGCGAAATCCTTCAGGACGTCCGTGGTCAGCAGCCGGGTGTGCAGTTCGGCGACGCCATTGACCGAGCAGGAGCCCACGATGGCCAGGTGCGCCATGCGGATCTGCGGGTGGTCGCCGTCGGCAATGATGCTCATGCGGCCGAGACGGGGCGTATCCATGGGGTAGCGGGTGGCCACCTCGCGCATGAAATGCCGGTTGATCTCGTAGATGATCTGCATGTGCCGCGGCAGCAGGCGCTCCACCAGGCTGATCGGCCATTTCTCCATCGCCTCGGGCAGGATGGTATGGTTGGTGTAGCCGACCGATTGCTGCGTGATGCGCCAGGCCTGGTTCCAGCCCATACCCTCGGTGTCCATCAACAGCCGCATCAGTTCCGGTATGACCAGCGCCGGATGCGTATCGTTGAGCTGGATGAACGCCTTTTCGGGGAAGGTGCTGAAATCCTCATTGTCATCCTTGAAGCGGCGGATGATGTCCTGCAGCGAGCAGGAGACGAAGAAATACTGCTGGCGCAGGCGCAGTTCCTTGCCCTCCAGCATATTGTCGTTCGGGTAAAGCACCTTGGTCAGGTTCTCCGCCAGCACCTTGTTCTCGACCGCCGCGACATACGAGCCGCGGTTGAAGTCGTCCAGGTCGAACTCGTCGTCGGCACGCGCGGACCACAAACGAAGCGTATTGACGGCCGAATCCCCGTACCCGCAGATCGGCAGGTCGTAGGGCATCCCCATGACAACGCGGGTATTGATCCATTCGTAGCGGGTTCCCTTGGAGGTGTGGCGGACCTGGACCTCGCCGCCGAAGCGGACCTCGGCGGAATACTCAGGGCGGGCGATTTCCCAGGGGTAGTTGCGCTGCAGCCAGGGATCCGGTTCCTCGACCTGGTAGCCGTTCTCGATCTTCTGGCGGAAGATGCCGTAGTCATAGCGCAGGCCGTAGCCGATGGCGGGCAGGTCAAGCGTGGACATCGAATCGAGGAAGCAGGCGGCCAGGCGGCCCAGGCCGCCGTTGCCGAGACCGGCATCGACCTCGTAATCGCGCAGGTCGTTCCAGTCGAGATTGAAACTCGAGAGCGCATCGCGGCAGAGGTCCTCCATCTGCATGTTGATCACGTTCGTGCCCAGCAGCCGTCCGATCAGGAATTCGAGCGAGAGGTAGTAGATCCGCTTGACGTTCTGGCGGTGGTGCATCTGCTGCGTGCCGATCCAGCGTTCGACCATGCGGTCGCGCACGGCCAGCACCAGGGCCGAGTAGCGGTCATTGTCGGTTGCCGTGAAGCGGTCCTTGGCCAGTGTATAGCGCAAGTGGTGCTCGAAATCGGCCTTGAGGCCCTCCACGCTCATATCGACCCGGTAGTTGCCCGTGCGTCGTTTTTTTTCCGCCTGTATCGCTGTTGTCATATCCGTATGCTTTCTGATGATGTTGTAGAATCCGGCCCCCCCGCGTCTGGGAGTGTCCCGGTTGTATGCGTTGTCACGAGATCATGAAAGGCGCAACTATACCGGTTTCCCGTGTGAAGATGCAAGCCTGATGCTGGGAACCCCCAGGCTTGTTTGCCCGCATCCGGCAGGATTATTCATTTCCCACGCTCACGAAAACCAAACACGCTTGCCCCAGTATAATTTTTAAATCCTGCCAGAGATGCGACGCCGTGTCATTGCACCGGCGGACAGGATTTACATATAGTGGAAAAATAATGTTGTAATTCTGATTTCATCGGAGTACAAGCAGGAATCGTTTTTGGTGAAAGGTCGTCGGATTTGAGGGTGAAACGCGGGGAGCAGGCTTATGAATACGTATCCGAGACGAGGTGGCTCGGTTTTCTCCATGTTGATTTTGCTGGGGTCGGTAGGTGTGCTTTCCGCCGCCGAACCGGTAACCACTGCCGCATTCCTTGAACCGGGACGGCTTTCGGCTGGTGGCCGGTTCGGCGATGATACCCAGGAATTCGTTGTCGACGGTCTGCTGCCGTTGTGGAAACCGGGCAATTCCGTCCTCTTCCTGAATCTGCGCGGGTCCTTCGCGGAAGGCAGCGAGCAGGAGTTGAATGCCGGTCTGGTGGCGCGGCACTTGTTTGACTGTCCGGAAATCATCCTCGGCGTCAACGCCTACTACGACCAGCGCTGGACACAGGATGAGAACACCTTCGGGCAGGTGGGCGGCGGGCTGGAGCTGCTGTCCCGCTGGGTGGATGCGCGGGCTAACTATTATCATCCACAGACGGACGAGAAGGTGGTCTTTGCCGAGGCCCTGACGACGACGGAAACCAGCGGACGGCTCGTGACGACGACCACCACGCAATGGCGGCGCTATGAAGAGGCGCTTTCCGGCTTCGATGCCGAGATCGGTGTCTGGCTGCCTTACCTGGCCTCCCGCATGCCGACCGCCGTCTTTGCCGGTCACTACGACTTCTCCTCCGACTACGAGGACGATATCGCCGGGTTCCGGGTGCGGGTCGAATCACGGGTCCATCCGAATCTGACGCTCGATGTGGAGTGGTACGAGGATGCCGAGTTGAACCGTACGGATTACTTCGCGGGCTTCCGGCTGCACCTGCCGCTGGACTTCTGGAACGGCACCGGGATCAACCGCGCGTCCGGCGGCGGCCGGGTTCTCCCGTTCGCCTCGCGCATGGGCGACATGGTCAACCGCGATTTCCGGGTCCGCACGATACGGACAGGGCCGGTGCAGGCGGGGGTGCAGGTGGAGGAGACCCTCTTGCCCGAGCAATACGACGCGCCTCAAGCTGGGCCGGGCGAGCCCGAGCCGCCCCCGCCCTCAAATGTTTATTTGGACGACGAGGGTGAGGTCATTGTCAACTGAGGATGGAAGCACGGGCAGGATTTAGAGTAACGCACAGCGATCAGATGATGGGAGGCGATCATGAGTTGGCTACAGTTTAGAGATTCGGGCGGTCGATTCGGACACCGCTCCGCGTGGCCCCGGCTGCTGCCGGCCGCTTTGCTGTTGATCATGCTGGCGCCGGCGGCGGCACGGGCCCAGGCGGTGCGGACGCAGGCGCTGGCACTGGAGGCAGGCTGGAACGCGGTTTACCTCGAAGTGGATCCGCTGGAGGCGGATCCCGCGTTGCTGTTCGCGGGGGCACCTATCGATATCGTGGCCGCGTTCAGCGCGTCGCCGGACGGCGCGCAGTTCGTTCAGGATCCCTCTGCCGATCAATTGCGTGCCTACGGGTGGCGTGTCTGGTACGCCCCGCACCGCGCCGATGCCTTCCTCGCGCGCCTTTCGTCCCTCAACGGCGGCACCCCGTACCTGATTCACGCGACCGCGCCGGTCTCGCTGGAGATTACCGGGCAGGTGGCTCCGGGACACCAGCGCTGGACGCCGGATGCCTATACCTTTACCGGCTTCAGCGTGCAGCAGCCCGGCGGTCCGACCTTCCGCCAGTTCTTCGCGGCCTCGCCCGCGCACAATCACGACCGTATCTATCGTATGCGCAACGGGATATGGCGCAAGGTGCAGGATCCCGCCGCGGAGGTGATGCGTCCGGGGGAGGCCTTCTGGATCTATACCAAAGGGCGCTCGGACTACGCGGGACCGCTGGATGTCTCGACCCGGTCGCCCTTCGGCCTGGTGCTGACGCCTGATTCAGGCCAGTCGGTGGTGCTGCGCAACCAGGCGGCGCATCCGCTGACCGTGACGCTCGATCATATCGTGGCGCAGAACGACGAGATGCCGCTGGCGCTGGCGGTGCGTACCCGCGACAGTGGCGAGGCGCGCTCGGTGCGGACTCTGAGTTTCCCTCTCGAACGTGGCGCCTGGTCGCACACCCTGCCCGTGTTCGAGGCCGGGGAAGCCCTGCGGTTGCCCTTCGAGGTACAGCGCGACAGGCAGGAAACCGGCACACGCCATTCACTGCTGCGGGTCCGTACGGACATGGGCACGGTCCATTATCTTTCGATCACTGCGTTCAGTGACGCGGTTTCCTCAACACCAACCAACTGAATCGGGAGTCAGCCATGAATGCCACGCGCATTGTATCGTTTTTCGGATGGACGGCGGCGGTCGCCGTGCTGTTGTCATCGGGGCCGGCGTTCGGCCAGGCCAGCCCGTTCCGCGGGTTATGGGTCGGCGAGGTTCAGTTGATGGCGGTCAACGAGGTCTCAATTCCGTTTAACGCGGAAAACGTGGCGATCGCGCCGAATCCGCTGGTGCCGACACCGACCGGCGACCGGGCGGACCTGCGGGTGATCCTGCATGTCAACGGCGCGGGGCAGGTCAACCTGCTGCGCGATGTGGCGATTCTCGACCGCTCGGAAGCGGGAAGACGCTCGCTGGAATCGGATGTGGCGCTGGTCACGGATCCGCGCCTGTATGCCGAGTTCGTGCCGCAGCCGGCGATCCGCATCGCCAGTGCCGCGTTCGACTTCGGGGACGGCAAGGCGTCGGAGGCGATTGACGTCATCGTGGAGCAGGCCGCCACCGGCGCCCGTGACTTTGTCGGCAATCCCGCGTTGTCGCTCAGCACGCAGGGCGACCGGGTGACGGCCCGCCAGGCCGGGGTGGCCTTGCTGCAGCCGGGGTTGGAGACGCTGGCCAGTAACGCCGATGTCGCGGCCTCGTTCGAAGCATTCCTGCAGGATTTCAATTCGGGGGCGGTGAATACGATTGCGGCGAATCCGGACGATGCCAGCGTGGCGGCGTTTACCAACCAGGCGATCGCCCTGCGGAACCAGTCGTTCTATGGCGACAGCCGTGCGCTGGAGATGGTGCAGGCCGTGGTGGCCGCCGTGCAGGCGGCCGCGCCGGGCGATGAGGAAACAGCGGCCCACAACGCGTCGGCGGCCTTCGCCGATACCGCCAACCTGTACCACCGTTTCATTTCCGGGCGCGTTTTCGGCCAGATGATCACGGTGGCGGCGGCAGCCGCGCCCGCGGCGGCTCAGTCCCCCGGTGCCACGTTGGTGACGATCGAGACCGTGCTGCGGGCGACGCCCGAGGCGATGGCGGCCGTGCAGGAGGCACTGACGACCAAGGTGCTGACCTACAACGACAGCCGCGGCGAGGAGGCCGTGGACACGGTGCTGGGGGCGATCGCACAAGCGGCGCTCGCCAATGCGGCGCAGTCCACGGCGCAGATCCTGACCCTGGCCAAGGCCGCGGGGCTTGAGGCGCATGCCGCCGTGGTGGCCCGTTACCCGGTGCCGGTGCTGACCCCGACGGTTGATTACAACGCCTTGGTCAGTTCGGCGGCGTTTGCCGGCATTCCCGCCAAGGCCGCGTTGGCGGCGATCAACGGGGCTATCTCCGAGCGCGTCAACAACCCGCTTTACACGCCCTTCTCGCTGTATGCCGCCGCCAAGGTCGCGGCGATCAAGGCGCTGTCCGCGGAAATGGGGCAGGCGGCGCGGGCGGTGCGCACGGAACTGCCGCTGGCGGGCGTGTTCGCCACCGGCAGCGGTGATCCGCGCCTGATCATGGAACTGACGCAGCCCTCCGACCTGGGCCCCGCTGGCCTGACCGGTCGTATCTACCTGCCTGCCAGCCATCCCACCAACCCCTTCCGGCACCGCCGGCATCCGGATCATACCACCGGGTTCAATATCGAACGCAATCTCCGTTTTGACTTCGACGATACCGACGGCGGCGCGCTGCAGCCGTCCGGCTATGGTGTCGACCTGATCACCGGCGTCTATCGCGAGGAGATCTTCGGGCTCCACAAGCCGCTGGGTCCCGCGCCCGATACCGATCCGATCGGGCTACGGACGGAAGGCCGCTTTACATTACACCGCATCAGTCTGATTGATACACTAAACACCCGGTGAGGGCTGCATTATGAAAAACACGACGACACGAATCCCGCGTCTGCGCGGGGCCATAGGCTTTATGCTGGCGTGCGCCAGCTTCCTGGCCGGTACTTCCGCGACATTTTCGGCCAACGACATGGCGTTCAAGGTCCAGGTCATGCCGACCGGCACGGACGAGTTCGAGATCCGGGTTTACAACGAATCGCGCGAGCAGATTACCGGACTGGTCATCAGCATGGACGGTACGGATCATGAATTCGAGCGCCTGATCTATAATTCCGTCACGCGGTCCGCCGATGTGCTCGAACCGGAGTATCTGGCGGATGACACAGGGCTGATCCGCGAGGCATGGACATCCATTCCCGGCACCACGATCAATGAGCTTATGCTGTATACGGCTAATCTGACGACCACGCCGCACAGCCGGATCCGGCTGTCCGGCCTGGTTGAAGCACCCATCAACGCGGGCGACTTGTACGGCCAGCGTATTCATGGCTACCTGATTCCGCCTACGACCGGCAATTACAAATTCTGGATCGCGAGTGATGATAACGGGGTGCTGGCCCTCAGCACGACCGAGAACGCCGCGGATCTCGTGAACATCGCCTCGGTGCCGGGCTGGACGAGTCCCAACCAGTGGACGAAGTACAGCAGTCAGGAGTCCGTGTGGATTTCCCTCAACGCCGGACAGCGCTACTACATGCGGGCACTGATGAAAGAGCATGGGGGCGGGGATAACCTGTCCATTGCCTGGCGGCGGCAGTCTGACAGTTGGGAGGAGTTCCCGATGTCCGCCAAGTGGTTCAGCACGAAGAACAGCGCCAACGTTTCGCTGCCCGGGCCGATCTTTACGCCGGCCCCCTCGGATACGATCCGACTCGTGAATATCGGCGGGTTGACGACGGGCAATTATATCGGCCTCAGAGGCAAATTCACCGCCGGTCCGGCCAATGCCGCCAAAGTGCTGTTCAATAACGGAATCAGCCGGATGAACGCCAAGGTCACCGTGTTCGGCGCGGGCGGGGGACGCTCGGAACTGGAGATGACTGATACGGCCTCGACGCTGCCGAACCAGTGGTACACATTCCTATCCGAGACGCGCCCGCGCAGCCTGCAGGTCGTCTCAAGGGTACAGGGGACCTCTCAGCACGTGCCCAATTTCCTGGTACGGGTCTACAACAAGCAGGGGGGGCTGATCGAGGAATGGATCAACCCGACCGCCGATGTGAACATCAATTACCTGGCCGACGGATCCCGTGTCGACATCCGCGCGGTTGAGGCGGTCTACCGGACGGCGGACGGCACGTTCCTCTACGACAGCACTGCCATCCCGCCAGAGGACGAGCTGGATCCGGCAAACCCGCCTCGGCAGCGCTTTGTTGCCACCGGCCTTTCCGTGAACAACACCCCGCAGACGGGTGATCCGACCCAGTATGCGTTTGATATCAGTGCCGATTCGCAGGTGAACCTGCGTTGGCGGCATGATTACGCGCTGCTGGTAGGGCATGACTTCAGCGCCACGGAAAGCGACGAGCGCACGCCAACGGGCGAGCCCTGGGCAGGACCGCTGACCTCCGGTGCCTCGGGCAACCCGAATCCCGACGCCAACAAGATCAACTGGATTCCCAAGGGGGAGAGCGTCCTGGCGCAGATCGACGGCCAGTTGATCGATTTCACCCGCCCGGGGCTTGACATCCGTTACGTGCCCGTGGGGTATCGCGCCAAGGGCAGTGCGCGCGGCGTGTTCACCGAGCAGGTGACCTACCAGAAGATGCTGTCCGTCGGGCAGGCCCCGCCGCAGCGCCAGCAGGTGGATGCGTTCATCATGGACAACTGGGGCAGCATTGAATACGTCTGGCAGATCCAGTTCGGCATCCGAGTCAACGTCGATGATCCCTCGCGCGCCGCGCTGCCGCGCGTATTCCGCATCAATTCGGCGGGTGCCCCGATTGAAATCGGTGCACTGGAAGGTATTTTCTGGTTCAATCCGAATGATCAGGTCGTTGTGGCCACGGCGGCGAATGTGTCCGGGCCTACCTCGCAGGCGCTCGGCGGTTGGCTTTCAGGCGACGGCTTCTACTTCAGTTCCAGCGGCGACATCAGCAGCAATGACGGCTCGCTGCTCAACGGCGGGCCGCTCGTGACCGCCACCGGGCCGGTGGCCTTGTGGAACCCGGGGTTCATGGCGGCGGACGGCCGGATCTATCGCGGCCTGAACATCCCTCAACTGCGGCGTCCGGCGCGCGTGCTCTGGACCTACGGCTCGCAGGTGTATCTCGATACGGTGAAACTCGGTGAATTCCTCTACCAGGCCAATTCCGCCTTCCTGGTGGACAAACCGGAACTGGCGACGATTATCCGCCGCGAGCCAGACGAGATCCGGCTGATTTCCGTGGATGGTGCCAATCGGAACGTGGCGGCTTCGGAACTGGTTGTCTGGGACGACAAAGCCAAACGGCTCTACCCGGTTGTGCCGGGGCAGTACCGTGCCATCTGGAACCTGGATGGCGGGCAGTCGGTGCAGGTGCTGATCACCGCCCTGTACCCGGATAACGCCCACTACCCGCACATCGTCGGTGCGCCGGATGTGCAGTTGAACCCGCAACCGGTGGGCGGGAACTTCCGCTTCAAGAAGATTGCCTATACGGAGAATGAGGCGGGCATTACCGACGGCAGCCTGTTCGCGGTGGAACGCGCCGGGCGCAGCGTGCTGGTGTTTGCCGAGGTGGCACAGGTCGGCCGCGGCGAGCCGCAGGAATTCGTACGGGTGCGCGTGGTTCGCAGCCAGCGCTGGAATGATGTTGTCAGGCCGGAGGCTACCGCCGTGATCGGCCGCAGGATCGCGGATACGGAACTCGATCTGGCCCGTCTCGGCACGGGCTACGTGATGTTCGAGAACGCCCGCTACAATGCCAATGTGTACGATGCTGCCGCCCTCGAAGGATTGCGGGCGCGTGATGTGTATGACATGGGGCTGCTGCTTTCCACCACGGCGGAAAAGGTCGTGGTCAACCGCGCGGCGCTGCCGGGGCCGGTGATCCCCGTGAACCTGCATCCAAAGGCCCAGCCCGATGAGCGGATCGTGGTGGTCTGGTATGCCGATCCGGCAAAGACCGATACCATTCTCTGGCCGCATGCCGCGCGCACGTACCTGCCGCGCTGGCCGGTCAATGCCGCCGAGGGGCTGGGGCGGATCGTGATCGCCAGCCAGTTCGGCAGCGAGAGTGTCGATGCCGCTGGCCAGGACCAGCTTGTGGCTCCGGAAGTGTTGCGGCTGTCGCCGAACGGCGAGGGCGGTATCGTGACGAACGTGTTCCCCGCGCTCACCACGTATGACCCCTCGCGCCTGCAGCAGGCGCAGATCTACGTCCAGAACAATCCGGCGCTGCCGGGCTACAACCCGAACGAGGAGCATGCGCTGATGGCGCCGTCGCGGCGCTTCGCCCAGGTTTCGCCTCGCCCGCTGGCCGCCTATGCACTGCGCAACAACGACCTCAACCGCTACCATACGGGCTCGCTGCTGGAGTCGGCGCAGGGTGCGGACTACACCTCGCATCCGCGCGTGCTGGTGCAGTACTACGACACCGCCGCCGAGGAATTCGCCATGCGGGTCTACAGCATCCAGAAGGAGGATCCGTACATCTCCGGTTACCGGTTCGTCAACCAGGGCCTGGTGACGCCCGCCAGCGAGGGGGCCGCCGTCAGTGCCTCACCGTCGCAACTGGCGCTGGAGCCGTATGTGCGCATGGAGGCCGGCGAGCCGGTCATCCCGTTCTATCCGCTGGGCGTGGTGATAGGCGCGACGCCCTCGCCCGAAACCTACGGCGTGAACATCAAGGGCCAGGCGACCTACTGGGAGGATCACAAGGGCACGAGCTGGGCCGTCTCCGGCGGCGAGAACGCCTGGTTCACCTTCTCGATCCACTATCCGCTGAATCCCGGTTTCTGGTGGCCCGAGAACGAGTCCGGCCGCATCCGCTATCTGGAATCCACGCAGCAGCGCGTGGCCGCCGTGGTGAATGTCGGCGACAGTGTGGCGTTCATGCCCGCGACGCTCAGCCGCCTGCGGGCGCTGAACCCCGGCACGGTGGTGTCCGCCGCCATCGACAGCGAATCGCGTCCAAACCGCATCCTCTACAAGAGCGACTGGCCCGCCGTGGCGCCGGTGCTCAAGGCCGGGGAGACGCTGACCTATTCGGGCGGTGAGTACCGCCAGGACAATCCCAATGCGATCGTGATCAATCCGAATGGTTCGCAGAGTACCGTGCCGACGCCCGGGCTGCCCGGCGTGCTGGGCTTCGCCGTGGGCGAGGTGGTGTTCGACGCCCTGAACCCGCAGGGCCGCACGGACCGTCTGCGCACGAGCTGGACGGTACGCATGGCGCAGGTGCTGGATGTGCGCTCCGTTCCGCTGGCGATCAGCGCGTTCCCGACCGAGCTGCTGCCTGCCTCCGGACGCACGCGTGTCAGTGGAGGCAAGTATGTGTTCAACGACCTGCCCGCCTCGCTGCAGAAGCGGCTGCGCTACGACCCGCTGGCCCAGTCGCGCGACGAGAACGGCAACCTGATCACTGGGCGCCTGGAAGTGACCGGCCTGCTCAACGACAAGGCGATCGGCGACAACTCGCTGACCGCTCCTCCTCCTCAGGTCTATGTGCTCGAACCGAACATCATGACCGCAAGCGACCTGGATGCCTTGCTGGCGCTGGTGGACGACACGCAGGCAGGCTGGCGCGGCGCGGTGAATACGCTTTTCCACCTGACGCGCAATCCGGCTGCGCTGGAGCAGTCCAACGGCCAGTTCATCACCGGCGACTACCTCGTCGGCCTCCAGGCGCAGGTACAGCGTGACCCGGTCACGGGCGAGCCGCTGCTCGAACCGATCGAGCCGGGCTCGGACGTGCTGGTGCCGAAGACCAATTCGCGCGTGCCCGAGGCCGCCCGCCAGTTCGGCCCCGGGCTGGCGCTGGTGCCGAACGCGGGATTCCTCGATCCGCTGGGCACCTACACCGATTCTCGCGGCCAGACCGTGCCGTTGCCGGAAGAGAGCTGGGTCACTGTAGCGGAGAACAATGACCCGAGCATGGGTGGATCTCCCGTGACTCTGCACATCATCAAGGTTGACCAGCGTGAGCGCTACCGCGGGGCGATCAAGACCGTGCTCTCGGACAACGTCTTCGATGAGAACGTGGTCCTGCGCCACACCGGCGAGTTCGGCGGTAACGCCGGCGACTTGGTGTTCGAGTGGTGGTATCGTCCGGATGACGGCCAACTCGATGTGCTGCCGCCCTATGTGGAGGATCCTGATTCGGCAGGCGACTGGAAATTCTTCCCGGATATGTCCGGGCAGCAGGGGCAGGGCATGTTCGGGATCCTGCTCAAGGGCAACCCCAACACGCCGGAGACGCTGCTCGCGGATTCCTGGTGGTTCGTGCGCTACCGCCATCGCAACGACTTCGCGCAGGGTACCGACTGGAACAAGCCGCAGCCCAATGGCGATACGAAGGTTAACTTCGAGTGGGCCGGCGCGGGTAACAACGATCCGTTCAACGATTTCGATCTCGACGGATTCCCCGATTACCGGGCGCAGTTGTCCATGGGTTGGATCAAGCGCGTTCTCGACGCGGTGAACCCCTACGAGGCCCGTATCCGCGACTTCGAGGGCGAAAGCCCGTCCACGGTCTCCAGTATGCTGCAGCAGCTCGGGCCGCGCTTCGAGGGGCCGGTCGCGCTGAATCCGGCCAAGGATGTGATCGAGAACGTGGGCCTGATCGCGCTTTACGGCACGGTGCTGGATCGCTCGGCCTCGCTGAGCATCGACCTGTCGAATCCGGTCTCGACACCGGCCATCGCCAATGCGCTGCAACTGGCTTCCACCCGGCTGTCCGACTTCTACATGCTGCTCGGCAACGAGGCCTATACCGACGCCCGCGATCCGACCATCGGCATCGGCAGCGATTCGGTGGAATACGGGGCGCTGGCCCCGGTGGTGCATGCCTTCCAGAACCAGATGTCCTCCCTGTTGGAAGAGGAACTGGCGCTGCTGCGCGGCGTGAACAACTTCCTGGCCCGTCCGGTCTACAACCGCCTGTTCTGGAACTTCACCAAGGGTGAGGGCGAGGCGGCCTACGCCATGAACTACAACGTCACGGATATCAACAACGACGGGTTCATTGACGAGGCCGACGGCATGATCCTATACCCGATGGGGCATGGCGATGCCTGGGGGCATTACCTGACCGCCGTGCGCAAGCAGTACGACCTGCTGCGGCATCCCTACTTCAACTGGGTCTCGCGCTCGGAGTTCTACAACCTGATGGATATCGTCATCCCGGTTGATTTCCTGGATGAGCGCAAGTTCGCCCGGGCCGCGGCGGCGCGGGCGCGTACCGGGGCGGAGATCGTCACCGCCACCTACCGCCAGCATTATGTCGAGGATCCGACGGCGCAGTGGCAGGGCTACATCGACGTCGAGCCGGATCGCGCCTGGGGCCTGCAGGGCTGGTCGCGCCGCGCCGGGCAGGGGGCCTATTTCGACTGGGTGACGGCCAACGCGCTGCTGCCCTCGCAGCATCCGAACACCACGCTGGAGGGTATACAGAAGGTCGACCGGCAGTCCAACGAGGAAATTCGTGTGGTCTCCGCCAACCTCAACAGCATCCAGCAGACGTTCGACGATGCCAACAACGGGCTCAACCCGTTGCGCCTCGACTCGGCGGCGGTGCCCTTTGATATCAACCCGCAGCAGATCGAGGATGCCGGTTCCGGCCGCTCGCACTTCCAGCAGATGTATGACCGGGCCGTGGGCGCGCTGAACAACGCCAAGACCGTCTGGGATTACGCGAATGAATCGCAGAACCGTCTGCGCCAGGTGGCCAACACCGAGGTGGCCTTCCGCAACGAGGTGTTCCAGGAGAACGCGGCCTTCAACAACCGGCTGATCGAGATCTTCGGCCGGCCGTACGACGGCACGGTCGGCCCGGGCCGGATATACCCGGCGGGCTACGCGGGACCGGACATCGCGCTGTACATGTATGTCGATGTACTGGAGATATCCAACCGCACCGTACCGGGGCCGACGCTGGATTTCGCGACGTTTAACAACAACGGTGTGCTCTCCGGCGGCGATCTGCTGGATGCGCTGGAAACGAAGATCGAGAATACGAACATCGGGATGATCAACGCCGATGACGTCCGCACGTTCGCCTCGTCCTTTATCGGCGTCGATGGCGACACGGCCGCGGTGCGTTCCCTTGACGGCGCGTTCGCGTTGAACTACACCGACCTCGATGACCCGAAAACCCCGCTGCAAAACCTCTCGCAACTGATGCCGGTGAAGGCTTCCGGCTACTCCTTCCAGGCGCCGCAGGCGTGGGGTTCGCGCCCAGCTGTCGGTGAGCTGCAGATGGTCATCAATGAAATGGTGCGCCAGGAAGCCGAGATCGCCCGGGCAATCGGGGCCTGGGACGGCCTGGTCGGCGATATTGTCGGCGGTCTGCGCCTCCTGAATGCGACCGTAGGCGTCAAGAAGGAGATCCGCACGGATAACGCGATTTTCATCCGCACCCAGTACGTGGTCAACAACGTCATCAAGGGGCTTACGGCGGCGGTGGATATCGCGGGTGCACTGGGCGAAACGGTCGAGAATATCTCACTGGCCTCGCAGGAATTCGTCCCGAAGAACCTGCCCACCGGCGGCCTGGCCATCTCCCCGGGGGATGCGGCGGCACCCGCGCGCGGGGCGATACAATTGACGGGCGCGATCACCAAAGCCGGGATCAGCGGGGTGGAGGCGGCGTTGAAGATCGCTGCGCTGATCGCTGAAATCGCGTTCGAGATCGCGGAAAAGGAACTGGAACTGAAACATGCGGCGATGGAGGATCGGCTGGCGCTCCGCGAGGCACTCAGTGGGCTGCCGTTCGATGATGAACCGCTCCTGCGGATCGAGATCTTCAAGGAGATCGAGGCCCTGCGGGCGTTGTCCGACCGCTACCGTTCGCTGGTGACCGAGGGTGCCCGCCTGATCGATGAGCGCGCCGCGTTCAACAAGCGTGTGGCGGCCATGACCCAGCAGAACCGCTATCAGGACATGACCTTCCGCGTGCATCGCAACCATGCGCTGGAAGTTTATGACAGCGCGTTCGAACTGGCGGCTCGCTATGCCTATCTGGCGGCCAAGGCGTATGACTACGAGACCAACTTCGATCCGTCGGATCCGGGCTCGCCCGCGTCGATGTTCGCCGAGATCGTCAAGGCACGCAGCATCGGTCTGGTCCAGGACGGCGCGCCGCAGCGCGGCAGCGGGCTGGCCAATGCGTTGGCCACGCTGAATGCCAATTTCGACGCCCTGCAGGGGCAGCTCGGGTTCAACAACCCGCAGACCGAAACCGGCAAGATCTCCCTGCGCACGGAATGGTTACGGATCCTGCCGTCCGGCAATCTGCAACCCGTGGGCGACGGTCAGTTCCCCGGCGGCGGGCAGGATGCGGATACCCTCTGGCGGCAGGCACTGCAGGCGGCGCGTGTCGAGAATCTCTGGGATGTCGACGAGTACCGCTATTTCGCGCGGCCGTTCGCCTCGGATCTGACCGACGGAGGCACCCCGGCGGTGGAGCCCGGACTTGTGCTGCGCTTTAGCACGACGATCACCGCTGGCAGGAACGTCTTCGGCCACCCGCTCAGCGGTGGCGATCACGCCTATGACCCGTCGCTGTTCGCGACCAAGGTGCGTTCGGTCGGCGTCTGGTTCTCGGATTACCTGTCCGACGATGTGCTTAACGATCTGCCGCAGGCACCGCGGGTATACCTGATCCCCGTCGGCTCGGACATCATGAGCATCGCCAATAGCCCGACGCCGGACAAGGTGCGTATCTGGAAGGTGGTGGATCAATTGATCCCGGTGCCCTATGCGGCACTTGACAGCGCGCTGCAATACGCCTCGTACCGTCCGCTGCTGGACAGCCTGAACGGGCGGATCGGCACGCCGCGCCGCTTCTCGAGCTTCCGGGCGTATCACGATTCGGGAACGGCTGTGAATCTGGACGAGATGGTTTTCGACAGCCGGTTGATCGGGCGGTCGGTGTGGAACACCGAGTGGCTTCTCATCATTCCCGGCCTCACGTTCAACGCCGATCCGGACGAAGGTCTGGACCGGTTCATTAACCAGGTCAAGGACATCAAGCTGGTCTTCCAGACCTACGGGCATCCCGGTAACTGACGGTGGATTAAGGATGGTGGCATTATGAATACATCAAGCAAGGCAGCAACTCTGGCAACCGGACTCGTGGTGCTGGCGACAATCTTGTCGCCAGTGACGCAGGACGCGGCAGCGACCTCCTTTAGCGAGCCCCACACGATCTTCTACGGGAAGGTACTGGGGACCGGCTCCGCGCAGGATTTCCTGATTACCAGCGGGTCGCTGCGCTGGACTATCCTGCGGTCCGACGGCATCGAGGTCTCCCTAGAGACGACGTTGTTCGACCTCGGCGACGGGATGTACTCCTACCGGCTGCATGTGCCGCATTCGGCATTCGCGCTGGGTCTCGAAACCGGTACTGGCGGAATACCGCTGCCGTTGTTGCCCGCTGCCAATGTGCATAAGCGCGTGACCGTGGATGGCGAGGTGGCATCGCTGCTGGGGCCCGCCAGCGTGGTGTTTACCACCGAGCAGTTGCGGCGCACCGCAACCTACCGCATGGACCTGGCGCTGGGACGGGTGGCCCCGGATACCGATGGCGATGGGATCGCGGACTGGTGGGAGGACCGCTACGGACTGGACAAGCAGGATGCCTCCGATGCCCGACGTGATTTCAGTGGCGACGGGCTTACGGCGCTGGATGCCTACCTACGTGGCCTGGACCCCCGCCTTGACGCCCGCGTCCCCGCGTTGCTCACCGGCGAGCTGCTGGTCTATCGCGACGGCAGCACCGCCGTGCTGCTCGACACCGCCGATCTCGACAGCGCCGCCGCGCAGGTCGCCTACACGCTGACGGCACTCCCGGCCGCCGGTGCCCTGTGGCGGCGCAACGCGCAGGCCGTGCCGTCCACGCCGGATGCCGTCCTGGCGGTCGGCGACGGGTTTACGCAGGCGGATCTGCTTGCCGGTCGCGTGCTGTATGTGCATGACGGGACAGATGCCGATCCGGGGATCTTCACGCTCAGCGTGCGGGACGAGAATCCGGCGCATCCCGCCGTTGCCGGTGATGTGCGGCTGCTGACCTACCAGCCGCCTGATATGCTGCCCGCCACGCTCGCGCTGCCCGAGGCGCGCTGGTTGAGCAACCACTACTACGCCCGGATCGGTCATGTGATCCTGGATGCCGCGGATTTGCCGGCGGTGCCCGTCGCGGGTGCCCCCAGCGCCGGGCTTGCAGGCGCTGCCCTCGCGGCGTACCGGGCGGCCTACGGGGATGACCGCCCGCACGTGCTGGTCGGCGGGGGTGCGGGCAGGACGCTTGCCGGTGGTCACCGCGACGATGTGCTGGCGGCGGCCGTCAACGGCGGCACCCTGACGGGGGGGCCGGGTGCGGATCGGTTCATGTTCGAGGACCTGTCGCACGGGCGCACGGTTGTTTCGGATTTCTCGCTAGCGGAAAATGACACGATTGACTTGTCGAACATTCCCGCGCCAGCCGGGTCATTCGCGCACCGGTATTTGCGGTTCATGCAGGTGGCGGGTGTGACGGAGCTGCAAGTGGCGCTCGACGCGGTGGCCTACACCAATCTGGCGGTGGCACTGCCCACACTACTGGCGGCTGATGCCGATCTATACAAACTGGTTGAAACTCGCCGGTTGCAGGTTGGCCTGCTGGCACTGGAGCCGCGTATATCGGTGACGGCCACGGTGCCGCGCGCGGCGCAGAGCGGTCCGACGCCGGGCCGCTTCACGCTGCGTCGCGAGGGTAGCCTGGCGAACAACCTGCCGGTCAGTATCCTGCTCAGCGGCACGGCGGTCAATGGCACGGATTACGAGCCGGTCTCGCCGGTGATCGTGATGCAGGCGGGCGTGGCCACCCTGGATATCGATATCATGCCTTACATGACCGGCTACCAGGGCCCGGAGAAGGTGGCGCATCTGACGCTGGCTGCGGGGACGGGGTATCGTCTCGGGGCGGCAACGAGCGCGAAAGTCACGATCGAGAATCTGGCGATGGTGGTGGAACTCGATGTGATCGAGAACCCGGCGGTTGTGGAAACCGGTACGCGCGCCCTGATCCGGTTACGCCGCCGTTATGTGACAAGCGGCGACGCCCTGGTGCGGTTGTCCATCGGCGGCACGGCACGGAGTGGCACGGACTACGAGCCGCTGCCCACGCTGGTGACCATGGCCGCGGGCCAGACCTCGCTGCTGCTGGAAGTCAAGCCGAAGGCGGGGGCATCCTGGACGGGTGGTGCCAGGACGGTCACGGTCACGTTGCTGCCCGATGCGGATTACCTGGTCAACCCGGTAGCCGGTATCGCCCAGGCGGCGCTGATCATGCGCGTGGATTCGCTGGCCACCTGGCGGCTGCGTGAATTCGGCGTGTCCACCGGCGATCTGGCGGCCTTTGCCGCCGCTGATTCCGGTGGCCGCGGTGCCACGCACCTCCAGCGCTATGCGTTCGGCCTGGGTGCGCAGGACCCGGTCCAGGACGGGTTGCCACGTCCGCTGCTGCACAATGGACGTCGACTGGTGACCTTCCGCAAGCCGCTGGACGTGCAGGGTAGCGTGATCTACCGTGTGCGGGGCATGACCGATCTGATGCGCCCGGCGCAAACGGTTGCACCGGTGACGCCTGTGGCCGCCCCCGAAGGCACGCCGGATCCCGAGCAGGTCTATTACGAGGTGTCGGCACCGGCTGGTGCACACGTGTTCATCACCGTCGAAGTGGAGTGGAAGCCCTGATGCGTAAAAGGCTGATGATCGCGCTTGTGGTGCCGGGATCGCTGGCTGCCGCTATTCTGGCGGGCGGTGGTTGCTCGTGCAGGAAGGAACCGGTCGCCGCCGCGGATGTGCCGCTGGCGGAGGTCAATGGCCAGGCGATCACGCAGGCGGACTTCGACTTCGAGGTGCAGCGGCGCCTGGCGTCCAGCCGGCCTGTCGGCACGCCGGATGCGATCCTGCAGGATCTGGTCGACCGACGGATCATGCTGCAGCAAGCCGAGCAGTCCGCCTCGTTGGAAGACCCGGCGGTACGCCGGGAATTGGAGAATCAGAAACTGGCGCACTGGCTGGCTGGCACACTGCAGGCCCGCAAGGACGCGGTGACCGTCAGCGACGAGGAACTCCGGCAGGCCTATGAGGCTGACCGCGCGGCCCATACGCAGTCCGGCCGCGTGCGCCTGGCCATCCTGTATCGTCGGCTTGGCCGCCAAGACGGCGAGGATCGCCGCGAGGCCCTGCGCACGGAACTGCAAGCCGCCCGTGACCGTTATCTGGCCGATCCCGACGGGGTGACGCAGAACGGGCGGATTTCCGGGTTCGGGAAGGTGGCGGCGGAGGCATCGGAGGATACGGTCAGCCGCTACCGCGGCGGTGATCTGGGCTGGCTGGAGCCCGGTCGGCAGGATTATCACTGGCCGGCCGCTGTTATCGAGGCGGGAATCGCCCTGCCAACGGGCCAGCCCAGCGACGTGTTGGCTGCCGGTGACGGGTTGTATATCGTGATGAAGACCGGTGAGCGCGAAGCCCGCATAACCCCGTTCGAGGAGGCGGTCGCAAGTCTGCGCCGCCGCCTGCTGCGCGAGCGCCAGGACGCGGTTGAAAAGTCGTTCAAGGAGAATTTGCTGGCGGGTGCCAAGGTGCATATTGACCCGAAGCAGGCCGCCCGCTTGAAGGTGCCCGAGTCTGCCGTGCCGCAAGCGCCGGCACTGACGCCGCGCGGCGAACGGGCGCCAGCCATGATTGTTCCGTAGACGTTTTATGATGACAACCGAGGGGATAAACGATGAATACGAACGCTGAATGCAAACCATCGCGCTGGATCCAACGCTTCCTGTGTGTGGCCTCGCTGACCGCCATACTGTTGCCGGTGCAGGCGTATGCCGCACTGACCCGCGGCTTCACCAGTCCGTCTACCAACAGCTCCGAAGGTGCCGTCTGGACCGGTGCATACAGCTTTGATACAGACGAATTCGATCGGTTTACAATAACCGTGACTCGCGGCGGCCACATCGTTCCGCCTGCCAACATCACCACGAATAACACGAGTACCAACGTGGTCATTACCCTGACACCGGTGACGAATACAGCCGGTCGGGTCTTTGTCGATCTGGCGTACTGGAAGCATCCTTCTGCAAGCAATCCGATCGCTACCAATTCCTTCGAGGTTGTCTTCCTGCCGGTGCCGACGACCGCGGTTGACTTGACTCTGGCCTTCTCCTCCCCCGCTACCAATTCCGCGCCGGGCGCGTCGTTCAGCGGCGGCATCAACTTCACGCCCGCAGACCCCTCGGTCCACTTCACGGCCTCGATTCTTTCCGGTACGGATATTGTACCGCAAGCAAATATATCGCTGACGACCAACAGTTCCAGCGGGGTCGTGACGGCTATGCTCGCGCCGGTGACCAACAAGTCCGGTACCGTTACCGCGCGGGTGACCGGCGAGGACACCTTTACCACCAATACCGTTGATTTCACTATCAATTTCCGTCGCTATCCACCGGCGTTTTCGCCGATCACGCCCAAGACGATTAACGAGGATACCTCGACCAACATCAGTTTCACGGTTTCCTATCCCGATGGGACCCCGGCCACCGCTGCCGCCGTGACAGTCTCATCGAGCAATACCAACCTGATCGATGCGGCCGACATGGGGCTGGGCGGCATTAATCCGAGCAGGACGCTCAGCCTGACCCCGAAAGCCGATATCAACGGCAACTCCACGATCACTTTAACCGCCACGGATACGGATCACGTCGTCACCACGAACTTCCTGCTGACGGTCAGCCCGGTGACGGATCCATCCACGATCGGATCGGCGACGAATGTCACCATGATGGACAATGCCGGCGCGGTGAACATCCTTCCGGGTATCGTGATCGCGGATGTCGACCATCTAATGCCGGTTGCGGAGACGCTGTCGGTGACGGTAACGCTTGGCAACGGCGACCTAGCCAAGTTTATTGACGGTACCACGTCGAAAACGGTCAGCGGGAACCCCGCCACTGTGACCGCTTCCGTGCGCGCCCTGCAGATACTGGCGGTCCCGTTCCGCGGCACGCCGGGCACGGTCAACAACCTGTCCGCGACAGTGTCGGTCTCGAGTCCGGACTTCACGGTCCATGCCACCAACAACATCGCTATTACCGTCAGCAACAATGATCCCTCGCTGTTGGTCACGCTTTCTCCTGACACCCTGCTCGAGGGCACGTCCATCCAGCCGTTCACGCTGGATTTCCTTTTCGACTCTGATCTGGGGGAAGACCTGTTCACCTTGCTGATCGAGATCGCCGATCCCGCCCAGGCGGGGCTGGGCTCGATTACCCCGACCAATACGCTGACGGGTAACCAGGGCACGCTACAGTCGGCAATCCAGGGCCTGTCCTTTGCCGCGTCCTCGGGCGGTATCGCCTCGACCAACCCGGTGGAGGTGGCCCTTCGGGTGACGGCGTTTGACGGGTTCGGCGGATCCGGGGTCGAGACGAATTTCATCACGATCCATCCGGTATTGACTCCGCCGACGATCGGCGGTATTCCGGCGGAGACACGCAACATCACGGATGGCGATACGGACGTCGTCCCGTTTCCGACGGTGTTCACCAGCGATCCGGACCAGGGCGGCGTGCAACTGGTCAGTGCCGTGCTGACGCAGTCCAACCCCGCCCTGGGGACGTTCTCGCAGACCGTGTTCCCGCTTCAGACGCAGTCGCTTTTGACTGACGCCCTGCGCAACGTATCGTACAACCCGATCCCCGGCGCATTGCCGGTCGGGGACGCGGCCGATACCCTGGTGACGGTGACGGTGACCGATGCAACGGGGCTTTCCGCGCAGAACAACAGTCTGACAATCAGAGTGCGCAGCGTCAATAACGCGCCGGCGATCATCAATGTGCCGGATCCGGCGGACCAGCCGGAACTGATCCCGCCCGCCGCGACGATCCTGCCGTTCCAGGATCTCGGTCTGCGTAATGACGACCCGCAGAATGTTACCTTCACCATCCGTATCGACAATCCGGCCAAGGGAACGCTCGGCAACCTCGGCGGCTTCACGCCCACCGCCACCTCCGGCGAGTACGCCATGACCGGCACGACCAACGCCGTGCTGCAGGCCTTGACGAATATCACCTATGCGCTTAGCGTCAGTTACCCGTTCCCGCTGGATGATCCCGGCGGGACGACCTTCACGCTCACCGTCCGCGATTATGCCCTGCTGACCACAACCCGCAGTCTTTACATCCAGATCCAGGACGAGCCCCGCAATCACCTTGTGGTGCGCGCGGCGAACGACGGGCTGCCGGGATCGTTCAATTACGCCCTGACCCAGATCGGCAACAACGACGTGATCACCTTCGCCCTCCCGTCCTGGCCCGCGGTTATCCGGATGCCCGGCACGACGGCGAATGTCCTGACCCGCAGCGTGACGCTCAAGGGGCCGGGAGCGGGGCTGCTGACGATCAGCGGCGACAGCAATGGTGACGGGGTGCCGGACCGCCAGTTGTTCGCCATCGGCGCCAACGTGACGATCGAGGGGATGACGCTTTCGCGCGGGACCGCATCCTTCGGCGGCGCGATCCAGGTGCAGCAGAACGGCATGCTCACCCTGCGTCATGTGGCCGTGACCGATTCCGTGGCCGGGCAGTACGGCGGGGCGATCGATGTTGAAGGCGGCAGCCTGGTCCTGGATGGCTGCTTCATCGGGCGCAATTCCCTGCGGGCGGATACCGGGCGCAGCGGTGCAGGCGTATCCATCTATTCGGACGAGCACATCCGGATCATGAATACCACTTTCGCGGATAACAGCCAGCCCAATCCGAGCGGTGACGGCGGCGGGGCGCTGGCGGTCGAGACCGTCACGAAGTCCACGCCGCTCAACGTCAGCGTCACGCACTGCACGTTTGCCGGTAACCGCGATGCGTCAGGGTGGGCGAGCGCGATTATCGGCATTGGCGAGAATGCCTACATCCGTCCGGTCCACTCGATCTTCAACGACTTCTCGGGGCGCAACCTTTCCGTGTTCGGCGGCGGGCTTTTCGTCTCCGGCGGCGGCAATATCTGCGACGACAGCACCCAGGTTCCGGGGCAGCAGGCCGGGCAGCCGGGTGCCGTCTACCTGCTCGACCATGTCAACGACCTGACATTGACGAGTGCCCGGTTGACCACGCTCAACAGCGCTGGCGATCCAACCCCGTATTTCGGCCTGCAGGCGGCCAGCCCGGCCCGCGACATCGCCTTCGCGTCCCTGTTCTCCCTGGATCAGCGAGGGGTGCTGCGCGAGGGAATCGCCGACGCGGGTGCCATCGAGTACCAGGCGCTTGGCCGCCTGGTCATCAACGAGATCATGTTCGATGACGGCGAGCTGAACTTCATCGAGCTTTTCGTTCGTCGCGATTCGACACCGATCGACCTGTCCCCGTTCTCGCTCTTTATCAACGGGGAGGAAGTCCATCGGTTCGCGGACGGCACGATTATCGCCACCAACACCGTGTTCCCGACCGCCGGTGCCGCCGCGCCGCTGATGGTGAACCCCGGTTTCGGCATGGTGGTGGCCTTTACCAATGCCCCGTTTGCCGTGGCGGGTGCCAACAATCCGGCACCATTCGTGGCGGCCTCGGAGGAGCCGGGCCGGGCACTGGCCACACGCGGGATCATCACCGTCGGCATCGGTGGCACGCAGCAGCCGGTCGCCCGCCAGGCGTATCTCGGCACCTTCCTGAACCCGGTCAACGGTACAAACCTGCTGGATATAGCCGGCAACGCGATCGCATTGGCCCCGCAGTACCGCGGATTCGCGCTGGTGCCGCACGCCCTGATCCTGCCGGGACCGTACGAGGGTATCGATCCCGCCCGCCCGCTGAACACGAACACCCGTTCGCCGGGTGCCGATGTGCTCGGTACGCCGTTCGGCCAGGACAATGCCGAACCGCTGGCCCGTGCGGACCTCTTCACCGTGAGCGAAGATGAATTCGCGGTGTTCGACCTGGTGGCGAATGACTATGACGGCGATGGCAACGACCGGCTGGTGATCGTGGATATCAGTGCCGCCACGGCGGCCGGAACCGGCGACACGGCCCTGACAAACTCGACGCTCGGCGCGGAAATCGCCGTCGATCCGGTTGCCACGCCGCTGCGCAGAACGCGTGTGTCCTATGATCCGCGCGCTGTTCTTTCGCTCCAGCAACTGCCGGTTGGGGTGGAGGTCATCGACATCTTCTATTACGAGATCATCGATATCGGCTCCGCTTCCGTGCAGGCCTATGCCGCCGATGGCGGGGCCACGCGTGTGACGGCGGTCAACCACCGGCTGACGAATGACGCGCAGATTGTCATCTCCGGCGCGAACGCCGCGTATAACGGCACCCATGCCGTCACGGTGCTTGGCGACGACACCTTTACCATACCGGTGGCGTTCATGAACAACAACGCCCCGCGCGGCTTCTGGGAAACCGTGCTTCCACGGGCTCCGACCACCCGTAGCGAGACGGCGGTCACAGTCCGCGTCACCGGTGTCAACGATGCGCCGGTGGCGGTGCCGGATGTGATCACCAACGTGACCGAACGCTCCGTGGTCCGCCTCATGACGCGGCCGGAACTGGCGGGTTCCGTGATCACATTCCCGACGACCGATCCCGTGCCGGCCCCGCTGATGCTGACGCAGGATCTGCTGGGCAATGACGACGATATCGATACCGATGACACCTGGGCGAATCTGCGGGTGGCCGGTGTCCTGCCTGCTGTTCATGCCATCACCGACTTTGCGGGGACCGTCGGCCAGGTGCCGGTCTCCGTGCAATCGCCCGGCCACGGGCTCGCGTCGGGAACCCAGGTGCTGATCGCCAATTACGGCGGGCATCCGTCCTATAACGGCTATCACACCGTGACCGTGGTGGATGCGGACACATTCACCATCCCGCGTTCGTATGTCGATAATCATGTCGTCAAGGGCTTGTGGGTCGTGTTGAATGAAACCAACCGTTACCAGGCGGTGACCGATGCGGGTGCCCGCGTCCGCCTTGTCCGCCGGTCGAATGTCCAGGAGGATCACCTGCTGTACGACGCCTCCGCCTCCGCGTACCTGCGCGGGCTGGCCGAGGGCGAATTGTTCACGAACCGCTTCTGGTACGCCGTCGAGGATAGTCACGGTGCCATCGGTATCGGCCCCGTGGACGTGATCGTCACGGGCGTGAACGATCCGCCCGTGCCGCTTGCCGATCCGGATTCCCTTTCCGTGCTCGCCCCGCTTGTGGGGGCTGGAACCACGTTGGCGGAGGTGCTCGAAAGCGGCCTGGACCTGATGTACGCGCTGCCACCGCTCTCCGGTACCTTCGACCGGACGGACCTGCATGTGCTCGACCTCGGCGGCACCCTGGCGGGTACGCTGGTGCTGCGCGATGTATTCAGCACCGATGAGGATACGCTCCTGAATATCGCGGCTTTGGATCTGCTTGCAAATGACAGCGATATCGACCGTCTGGATTCGCTGCGCGTGGAGTCGGTGGATGGACTCAGCCGGGAAGGGGCCGTGATCAACCTTTTCAGCGGTGTGATCTCGTACGACCCGACCTTGGCATCCAACCTCCAGTCGCTGGTGCGGGGTGAGCTGCTGGTGGATACGTTCTCGGTCGTGGTGGCGGATGACATGACCGGCGGTTCCGTCACCTCGCTGGTCGCCGTGCTGGTGAGCGGCGTCAACGATTCGCCGCTCGCGCTGCCGGATACCTACAACACGCACGAGGATGAGGTTTTTGTCTTTGACCCGCGCGGCAACGATACCGACATCGATATCAACGGCGTGGTTCCCGATGATCGGCTCGGGATCGTGCCCGCCACCGACTTCCCGAACCCCGGCCAGGCCCGTGTGGATATGAGCTCAACCAATGTCTCGCATGACGCGACGGCATCCGCGCTGCTGGACCAGCTCGCCGACTGGCAGTCCTATACCAATACATTCATGGTCGCGATCAGCGACAATAGCTTCCTCTTCGCCGTGGATGACCAGTTCCACCTGCCGGCAGGGAACGGCGCGCGGGTGCTCGATGTGCTGGCGAACGACCGCGATTACACGGATGCCGTTGGACTGCTGACGATTGTCAATGCCGGGCCGGCACTGCATGGCGGTACGGTGGCGATCGGCACCGGCGGCGTCAATCTGGTCTACAGTCCGCCGACCGGGTTTGCGGGCGACGATTATTTCCGCTACACGATCCGCAATGACAGGGGCGATGAGGACAGCGCCGTGGTCATGGTGCGCACGGTCGCTCCGACAGTCAACGGTCTGCTTTATGCCGCGAACGACCAGTTCGCGGTCGCCGCGGGCGAGTCGGTCATACTGGACGTGACCGCCAATGATAACCTGCTGCCTGCCACGGGCGCTGGATTCACCATTTCCGCGATTCTCGACAGTACCCTGCCGGGCCAGCCGGTGCTCACGAACAACACCGTCCTCTATACCGCGCCTGCCGGGAACTCGGTCCTGACATTCACGTACGAGGTCAATGGCGGCGGGACGGCGGTTGCGCAGGCGGCGGTTACGGTGCTTGGCATAGAGAGGCGTGGGGTGTTGACGATCCAGGACGACGCCTTCAGCGTGTTGCCGGGCAGTATCGGCAACGCCCTGGATGTGCTGGGGAACGACCTGCTCGTCACGGAATCAAAAGCCGCTTTGCGGATCCGGGCAATCGTCACACCGGCCACGTATGGCACGCTGACCACCAATGCCGCAGGCACCGGACTGGTCTACACGCCGGATGCGGACTTCATCGGGGTTGAGCAGGTTCGCTATACGGCGACCGACCGGATCGGCGGCACCGGCACGGGGACCGTGCATATCAGCGTCGGGCGGATCGAGACCGCTCGTGATTACTTCACGGCGGAAGCCACAAATACCGCACCGGTCGCGCTGGATGTGCTGGCTAACGACCGCCTGCTGCCGGCTTTGCGCGGCGGGACGCTGACACTGGTCTCGAACATGCCAGCGTCTGCGGCGATCGGCACGCTGGCGATCAACGGCAATAAGCTGGCCTTCACGTCTTCGGGTGTCGTCGGCCAGCAGGACTTCTCCTACGTCGTCGAGGATGCGTCTGTACCGCCGCGCATCGCCACCGGTATTGTGACCGTTGATACCGTGCCTGCGGGCACCTACGCCAATCCCGATGTATACACCGTGCGCGGAAACGGGGCGGACTATGTGCTGGACGTGCTGGCGAATGATATCGGCTATCCGGGCACCAACCGGCCCTACGCGGTGCTTTCCGTCGGTTCGCCGGACCAGGGCGGCTCTGTGCAGATTGCCGAAAACAAGCTGGTGTATACCCCGGCAGCGGATTTCTTCGGCGCGGAATCGTTCAGCTACACGATGTCCGATGGCTCCGGCACCGACCAGGCCACGGTTACCGTGACCGTGCGGCGTGGCGACCTGGTGGCCGGTGATGACTTCTATGCGGTCTACTATGAAGTGCCGTCCGGCGGGTCCGTGCCGCGCAGCTTCTCCCTGCCGGTGGTGCTCAACGACCGGATACAGCCGCCCATGGACCAGGTTCTGACGATCTCGGATCTGGGCACGGGAACCAATGCACCGGACCAGGGCGGCACGGTCCAGATCGCACCGGATGGCCTTTCGCTGACCTACCGTCCGGGTTCCGTGCCCGCGCCGGAATACACCGAGACGTTCACGTACGAGATCAACGATGGGGCTGGACGCCGGTCAGCGGCCCGTGTGGCCGTGCGCGTCCAGAACCTCGCCAGCAACCTGGTCGCGGTGACACAGGATGACGTCTATAACGTGGCGCGCAGCAGTGTCAACAACCTGCTGCCGGTTCTCGCCAACGACTTTGTCAAGCCGGGATCGGCCGCTGGCTGGACGATCACCGGGGTGTCGGCGGCATTGTCCGGCGGCACGGTTTCGGTTTCTGGCAACGCGCTGCGTTACAGCCCGCCCGCCGGTTTTGTCGGGGTCGACCAGTTCACGTACAACGTGTCGGACGGTTTGGGTGGCACCGGCAGCGCCGTGGTGACCCTGCGGATCGGCAGCCTGCCGCTCCTGCCGGATCGACTGGTGGTGCTTTCGGGCTCGGCCAGCAATGTTGTCGATGTGCTGGCGAATGACGTCCTGCTGGACTCGTACGCGGCGGAATACACGCTGCACAGCGTCTTCGGCGCCGATGCAGGCGGGACGGTCTGGCTGAGCGGCAGCAATACCGTGCTGTATACGCCGGATGCGGCCTATGCAGGCGCGTACCCGTATTCGGAGCGGTTCTTCTATCGCGTGGCCGACGACTCGGGCGTGACCGTGACCGGGCAGGTGGATGTGGTTGTGCATGCGGCGTTCGAGGGCCTGAGCGCCGCGACGGTATCGCTGATCGTGGCGGGACGCAACGACCAGCCGACCATCACCAATGTGGCGGCGAACCTTCCGATCACCGACAAGCAGACCGCCCAGCCCTTCCTGGGGGTCACCATCAGCGATATCGACCGGCAGACGACGGAACCGGTGGATGTGCTCGTGTGGCTGGATGATCCGGCTAAAGGCATCCTCAGCAGTCTGGGTTCGTTCACCGACCTGGGTGGCGGGGCGTACAGCCTGACCAATGTGCCCGGCGCGACGGCCACGCTGCAGATCACGAATCTGGTGTTTGAGCCGACGCCAAACCGCATCACGGTGCCGACGACGGAAGCCACCCGGTTCACCATTTCCGTGACCGACAACAAGTCCCCGTCCGTCGTGGATACCAATACCGCGATTGCGGTGACCGCTGTCAATGACGCGCCCTCGATCGGTGGCACACAGGCCGGCCAGGAGTTCTACTACCGGCTCCCGATCCAGCCGTTTTCGACGGTTGTGATCACGGAAATCGACGATCTGGTTCTACAGCCGTTGACCGTGACTGTGATGGTGATGCAACCGAACAACGGGCAATTCGGCGGGCTCGGCGATTTCACCGCCGCTGGCGGCGGTGTCTACTGGATCGAAGGCATCACGGCGGCGGAGGCGACCGCGCAGTTGCGGGCCATGGCATTCTTCGTGAATACGGCGGCCGTGCCCTTCGGCGGGTCGCAGACCACGCAGTTCCGGATCACGGTCAACGACAGTTTCGCGCCGCCGGTTTCCGACCAGGCCACCAGTGTGATTGCGCATCACCCGTTTGACAGCGTTGTCCGTCCTGCGTCGTCGTTGCTACAGGGCACGTTTGGTCAGGCTGTCGACACGATTGCCGATTACGCGGTGGTCGGGGCACCCAACGCACAGGTGTCGGGGACTAACTCCGGGGCTGCGTTCATTTACCGGCGCGATACCGCTGCCACCAATCTCTGGACCCAATGGCGCCAGCTTCAGCCGGCAACGGTCCTGGCTGGTGACCGGTTCGGGCGGTCAGTGGCCATGACGGATGAACGGGTCGCGGTCGGCGCGATCAACGACGACACCGCGGGTGCCGATACCGGTGCTGTGTACCTGTTTGAACGGGATCTGGGCGGTACCAACAACTGGGGCGAACTGCTGCGTGTCGTGCCGACCAACCTGACGGCCATGGCGCGGTTCGGCTTTTCGGTAGCGCTGGACGGCGACCTGCTGGCGGTGGGTGCGCCGGATGCGGATCTTTCCGGAACCGGAATCAAGGCCGGTGCCGTCCTGTTGTTCGGACGGAACCAGGGCGGCACCAACGCCTGGGGCGAGATCCGGCGCTGGGCACCGTCCGATGCGGGCAGCACCAATGCGCTGTTCGGGCAGAGCGTGGCGCTTTCCGGGGACCGGCTGCTGGTCGGTGCCCCGCTTTACAACGTGGTAGGAGGCGCAAGCGTACGTGAAGGGGCGGTCTTCCTGCTGTCACGGGACCAGGGTGGCACCGGGCAGTGGGGCCGGGTACAGACCCTGGTCGCGCCCGACTCCAGCCTGTCCAGGGAGTTCGGTTGGGAAGTGGCGATTGATGGTGCCCTGGCGGCAGTCGGCGCGCCGGCGATGACGGCGGGCACGGTCACCAACGCGGGCCGGGTGTTCATCTACGAGATACCGGGTGGCACGAACGTGTTCAGCCTGGTCCATGAACTCGACCGGCGTAATGACGCCGAACGTCGCTTCGGCCACAGCGTGTCGGTCAGCGGCAACCAGCTATTCGCCGGTGCCCCGCATCATTCGGGGCCGCAGAATCTGGGGGCCGCCTATCTGTTCGACCGTCCGGATCCGGCGGGCTCCATCTGGACGCTGGCGGAGAAGTTCACGCGACCGGCAGGCAACACGGCGGGATTATTCGGGACCGCCGTCCGCTACCGGCAGGGTACGGCGGTTGTCGGGGCACCGTCGGACCTGGCCGATTTCAGCAACCGCGGCTACGCCTTCATGTACCGCTTCGGCTACAACACGGTCCCTGTGTTTTCGTACTCCCTGGAGATCGACCCCTCCTCGCGCAATCATGACAGCGGGGCGGTCACCGGCCAGACCTTCAGCGTGGTGGCCAGTGCGTTCTGGACTGCCACACGGGTGACGGCGGACGACTGGATCACGATTACCGACGGCAGCGCCGGTGGCGGGAACGGCACGGTGACCTACAGTATTGCCACCAATAACGTGACGACCCCGCGCAGCGGGCTCATCACGGTCAGCGGCGGCGGCATCACACGGACGTTCATGGTCAATCAGGCGGGTACGGCCCCGGTGCTGTCGATCAACCCGGCCAGCCGCGATCACGTGGCGGCGGGAGCGGCAGGGCAGACCATCGCCGTGACCGGCAACGTGGCTTGGACGGCGTCCGAGACGAACACCTGGATCAGCATCACCGGCGGCGCCGCAGGCAGTGGCAACGGCACGGTGACCTACAGCGTCAGCACGAACACGGTGATCACCCCGCGCAGCGGGACGATCATGATCGCAGGCGGGGGCGTCACCAACACCTTCACGGTCAACCAGGCGGGTGCGGCTCCGGCGCTGTCGATCAACCCGGCCAGCCGCGATCACGTGGCGGCGGGAGCGGCAGGGCAGACCATCGCCGTGACCGGCAACGTGGCCTGGACGGCGTCCGAGACGAACACCTGGATCAGCATCACCGGTGGAGCCGCCGGCAGCGGCAACGGCACGGTGACCTACAGCATCGTCGCGAATACGGTGACAACCCCGCGCAGCGGGACGATCACGGTTGCTGGCGGGGGCATCACCAACACCTTCACGGTCAATCAGGCGGGGGCGGCTCCGGTGTTGGCGATCAATCCGTCCAGCCGCGATCATGTGGCGGCGGGGGCGTCCGGGCAGACTGTCGGCGTGACCGGCAACGTAGCCTGGACGGCGACCAACTCGGTGGCCTGGATCAGCATCACCGGCGGAGCCGCCGGCAGCGGGGCTGGCACGGTGACCTATAGCGTCGCGGCCAATGCGGCGCTGACCGCACGCAGCGGGACGATCACGGTTGCGGGCGAGGTGCTCACCCGGACATTTACCGTGAACCAAGCCGCCAGTCTGCCGCCGGTCGCCCTCGGCGACGCGGTCGATGCCCCGGAGCTGACCTGGACGACGGGCGGCCCGGCGGCCTGGTTCGGACAGACCGAAACCACCTATGACGGGGTTGATGCGGCGCAGAGCGGCGACATCACCCATGGTCAGCAAAGCTGGCTGCAGACCACGGTGACCGGTCCCGGCATCATCAGCTTCCGCTGGAAGGTCTCTTCCGAGGCCGGTGCCGACTTCCTGCGTGTCTCGGCCAACGGGGACGAACTGGACGGCGCGATATCGGGCGACAGCGGCTGGGTGCGCAAGCAAGTGCTGGTTCCTGCAGGCAACTGGACCCTGCGGTGGTTCTACACCAAGGACGGGGCAGGGGATGCTGGCGACGATGGCGGCTGGGTGGACCAGATCCTGTGGCAACCGGCACTGGCGGCGAATGATTTCGACGGTGATCGCAAGAGCGACCTGGGCTACTATCACCCACCCACCGGCTCCTGGCGGCTGCTGCTCAGCGACGGCGGCACGCGGTCCAACACCTTCGGCTACGCCGGCACGATTCCGATCACCGGTGATTTCGACGGCGACGGGGTTGTCGATTACGGTTGCTACGATCCGAACGGGATCCCCGGTGCTGCCGCGCCAGGCTCCTGGTACATCATGCAAAGTCGCGACGGCTTCCGTACCGAGACCTTCGGCTACGGCGGCACGGTGCCGATCACCGGCGACTTCGATGGCGACGGGATCACCGACTTCGGCTGCTACGATGCCGCCGGTATCCCGGGGCGGGTCTCGCCGGGCTCCTGGTACATCATGCAGAGCCGCGCCGGGTTCCGGACGGCAACGTTCGGGTACGGCGGCACGGTGCCGATCACCGGTGACTTCGATGGTGACGGCAAGGCTGATTTCGGCTGCTATGATGCCGCCGGAATATATGCCGGGGGCAGATGGCTGGCGGAGCCGGGAAGCTGGTACCTGATGCAGAGCCGCGACGGATTCCGGACGGAGACCTTCGGCTACAGCGGCACGGTGCCGGTGGCTGGCGACTTCGACGGCGACGGCGTGGCCGATTTCGGCTGCTACGATGCCGCCGGGTTCTTCGCCGGTGGCAGATGGCTGGCGGATCCGGGAAGCTGGTACCTGATGCAGAGCCGCGCCGGCTTCCGGACAGAGACCTTCGGCTACGGCGGAACGGTGCCGGTGGTCGGGGACTACGACGGCGACGGCGTGGCCGACTTCGGCTGCTACGATGCGGCAGGCATTCCGGGCACAGCGGCTTCAGGCTCGTGGTACATCATGCAGAGCCGCGACGGGTTCCGCCGCCGTACCTGGGGTGCGCCAGGCACGATCCCCCTCGGCAAGTAGAGGAATCTTACCCGTTTAAAGCAAGTGCCGGAAATACATCATCTTAAACCAGCCGGGCCTCAAAAGCCAACCTCACAAATATGCCTACTCGCGCCGCTCTTGCATTCGTCACCCGTCACCCAACACCCGGCACGCCGGCGATTCTTCGCCGCTGAAGCTGCGAATCCCCGCTTTACAAGTTCAAGCCTGTCTGTTAGCTTTTGCCCATGGATACGGTTGCAAATTTGCCTGGGAAGATGCACCTTGAGAAGGCGCGTCAGCGGCTGCTGGATCGTGAGCGGGGCGGCTTGCGCCGGGACGCGGATCTACAGCGGAAGGCGTCTGTCGATGCTCAGGCACTTCGCCGGTTCCCGCTCGATATCGTGCAATTAGAGAAAATCGCGCCGGAATACGCGGATGATATCCGCCAGCATGGAAAGATGGTTTATGAGCGTGAATGAAGCCTCGAATATGACTGGGACAAGCTCGAATACCTTCAGAAAGTCTACGCGCGAGTGCGTGATGCGGTTCCCGTCGAATTAGCGTCATTCCAGACGTTTTTACACGGCCTTGCGGAGTGATCTGAAAAAAGGAGAGTGGTTATGACTTACGATGAGGCGAAGGCTTTTCTGGACGCGAACGGGCAGGGGCATGTGCTGGCGCACTGGGCGCGCCTGGATGCCGTACAGCAGCAGGACCTGCTGGCGCAGGTCGCGACGATCGACATGCAGGCGATCAAACGGATGCAGGCCATGCTGGCGGAACCGGAGTCCGCCGGGACGGCGGCGGCCGGGATCGAGCCGGCGGCGGTTGCCGAGCTGGGCGCGCTGGCGGAGCGCGAGCGTAACGAGGCCCTTTCGGCCTACGGCGAATCGGCGTTGTCGCGGGGCGAGGTTGGCGTGCTGCTGGTGGCTGGCGGCCAGGGGTCGCGGCTCGGTTTCGAGGGACCGAAGGGGGCTTACTCGATCGGTCCGGTTTCCGGTGCGTCGCTGTTCGAGATCCATGCCCGCAAGATCCTCGCGCTGGAACGGCGTTATGGTGCCGGGGTGCCGTTCTACATCATGACCAGCCAGGCCAACGACGCCCCGACCCGCGCGTTCTTCACGGAGAATGACTATTTCGGGCTGTCGCCGGAGCGGGTGCTGTTCTTCACGCAGGGCATGTGGCCAGCATTGGATCTGGAGGGCCGCATCCTGCTCGAGACGCCCGGACGCATCTTCATGAGCCCAGACGGTCATGGCGGCACGATCAGCGCGCTGCGCGACCGGGGCATGTTCGATGATATGGAACGGCGTGGTCTGCATTCGGTCTTCTACTTCCAGGTCGACAATCCGCTGGTGGAGATCGCCGATCCGCGTTTTGTCGGGTTGCATCTGAAGGAGGGTGCCGAGGTCTCGACCAAGGTCTGCAGCAAGCGTGACCCGGCCGAGGGGCTCGGGGTTGTGGCGGTCAAGGGCGGACGCAGCATGATCGTGGAGTACAGTGAGCTAACCCCGCAGCAGATGCAGGAGAAACGGTCTGACGGTCGGCTGAAGCTCCTCTTCGGCAGTGTGGCGATCCATGTGTTCTCGGTTGCCTTCCTGAAGAAGGAAGCGGAGGCGGCCATGCCGTTGCACAAGGCGATCAAGAAGGTGCCTTGCGTGGACGCGCACGGCCATGCCGTGAAACCGGCCGCACCGAATGCCTGCAAGTTCGAGAAGTTCATCTTCGATGTCATCCCCGACGCGGCGGTCGCGTTGAATGTGGAATTCGACCGGCAGTGCGAGTTCTCACCGGTGAAGAATGCAGAGGGTAATGATTCTCCGGCCACCACGCAGCGCGACATCGTGCGCAAGTTCGCGCGCTGGATGGAGGAGGCCGGTGTCGCGGTGCCGCGCGGTGCCGACGGCGAGCCACGCTGGCGGCTTGAGATCGATCCCTGCTTCGCGCTCGATGCCGATGAGCTGGCCGCGAAACTGGGGGCCGCTTTCGAATGGGATGGCGACCTGCTGCTGGCCGACACGCCATAAAAAAGAAGCCGCCGGGAGTCAACTCCCGGCGGCTTCCGTGTGATCTGCGGTTCGATTAGAACTTGCAGGCGAGGTCGATCTTGAAGGTGTCGATCGTCTTGCCGTTATCCAAGCCCTTGTCTCCCATGGAGTACTGGGCCTTGATGTTGAAGTTCTTGGCGATGTCATAGCTGACATACGGGATGTGACCTTCAACATCCGTGCCGTTGCCGAAGTCGGTGCTCTCGGCAAAGACGCCAAGGGTGGAGTCCTTCTCGAGGTAGCGGTACTGGTAGCCGACGCTGAAACCGGCCGGCAACTTTACGGCGGCCATGCCCAGGTAACCGACGTCATTCTCGTCGGCATCGGTGTTCACCATGTACTGCGCACCGAGTGTCAGCGGAACGCCGACATTGATGGACGCCTGGACAAAGCCCTCGACAACCGTGTAGCCCGTTGCATACAGCAGCGTTGTGGTTTCGACTCCATCCTTTGTCGATACTTTCTTGGTCGTGCTGTTGCCGAAGCCCTTGGTGGCGTCGAATTGCAGTCCCATTCCCTCGATGTTGTCAAAGGCATAGACCGTTGCGCCCGCCATGACGAAGTCCTTCTTGCCGAAGTTGGCCTTGGCGGCAACCTGCCCTGAGTAGAGCATGCTCTCGTCGTCGGCAGAACGCTCGTCGATCACAAACGCGCCACCGTGCGCCAGCAGTTCGATGCTGCCCGCCGGAAGCTTGGCGTTGACGGCGATACCTTCGGGGTTCACGTCACCGCTCATCACGAGGTCATCAACCACGGTCCACGGCTGCGACATCTTGCCGAAGCGGATGCCCAGCATCTCGACGGGGCTATAGGTGAAGAACACACGGTCAAACGCGGCATTCTTGTCATCAAACGCATTGTCCATGGTCTGATTGTCAGAGACCGGGTCCCCGCTGTTGGTCACTAGGCGAATGTTGGCCTTCACCTGATCGTTGACCTTGGCGTCGAGGCCGATACGGCCACGGAAGCGCCAGCGTTCACGGTCTTCCTTGTCTTCCTCGGCCGTGTTCTGATAGCGGAAACGCGCGTCGCCGCTCACCTTGACCGTATCCGTCCAGGATACCTTCTCCGCTGCCTTCTCCTGCGCGGTGGCCGTTGCGGCGAGGCCGGCTGCCATCACACCCGTCATGATCCCTGTCATTACTAACTGCTTCATTCTACTTTCCTTCTGTTTGCGCCGCTCAACCATTGAACGGCTTATTCACTCTACGTTATTGAACACATTTGCACCTATACACCGGATGGATGCGGATCGCGCCCGCTCCGGCTAATGTCTGTTGTCTACGCGATGCTCAGCCCTCCTTCCGTTGTGTATATCGGCAATGAATCCAAAAATCACAGGTGCGCTTGCGGGGCCGTGATCGGCAATAAAGCTACATGCCCGTCCTGACTGATGCAAGCCTGCTCTCTCTTCAAAACACGGTCTACTAAACCCCAGTATCGTTTGCATTCCATTGGCGCCGTGTTATTTTTTCGTTAGCGCTTGTTTATACTTCATTCGTTGCGTCCCTGATTCGTTGTGAATACATTCAGTTGGCCAGGTGCCTGGGGCAACAGCATTTTCACAACGAATGAGGAACGCAGCGGATAAATGCATTTCTTTTGATACTTGCGGTGAATATTCTCCCGAAAAGTTACCCATACGTTTTCGCCACCCCAGTGGGCGGCGGGCTTGCCTCCATCTCTTTGTCTGTTACACTGTACCTGCATGATACATAAGTCACGATCGGAGGTTGATTTTGATATTCTCATCGTTGTTGACGGCATTCATTGTGATGCCGATCCTGGAACTCTGGCTGCTGATCAAGCTTGGGGGGTATTACGGCATTGTTCCCACGCTGCTGCTGGTCGTGTTGACGGGTATCGCTGGTGCCTGGATGGCGCGGACGCAGGGACTCATGGTGCTGCTGGCTATCCAGCGCGAGATGGCCGAGGGACGTATGCCCGCCCCGCAGATGATTGACGGGGTGATGATCCTGGTGGCCGGTGTGCTGCTGCTCACGCCCGGATTGATCACCGATGCGGCCGGCTTCCTGCTGCTGGTTCCGCCGGTGCGCGCGCAGATACGCGGCTGGCTGCGACTCAAGCTCGAAAAAAAATTGCGCGAGGGCACCGTGACGTTCTCCTTCCGCGGGTAGTTGATCAGCCAAGCTTGACATCGTCGAGCAGTTCATCGATCAGGCTGCTGGTCTCCCCGTGCAGTACCTTGAGCAGCTCGAGACGGGCATCGCCGCGCGCGATACCATGTTCAGAGAGCTTGTCAATCAGCGTCGCGAAACGCAGGCGGCGAACCTGGCCGTTGTCGCTGTTGTCGCGGCGATCCCTGAAGTCGGCCATCAGGGTGGTGCCGCAGGTGCAGTTGCGGAACAGACCGACCGCCGTCTCGATGGGGCCGCCTTCCAGGCTGAAAAGACCGCTGCGATCCTCCAGCGTGATATCCTTGACCGGGATCGTCTCGGTCAGGAACGCCGCTTTGGTCTCGTAGACCTTGCCGCACTTCGTGCAGGTTTTCGGGAAGGTGGTGTCGACCAGCTCCTGCAAGTCGTGGTAGAAAGTCCTGACCCATTCATGCGTCTTTTTGATGTGATCACTCATCGGGCAAAAAGTGTAGAAATCATCGCCGTTGTTTACAAGGCTTATTATTATCGTGTATAAACGTAGTCAACCCCGCAACACGGGGGGCTCGGGCGAAAACGAAGTGGTAACGTCGGGTGTGTGTGGGTATGTGAGTTGTCGGGTGTTTAGATGTAGCCCAGTTGCGCCGCAACTGAGGCAGCGGGGATGCGCTTGCGATTACGCATATTCCCGCGAATATGCCAGGCAACCGTTCACTTACAATACGCAAGCTGCACTCGCGGCGCGAGTGGGCTACAACGAGACGTGACAGCAAGCGGTTATAAGGAGAGCATCAAAATGAGCATTAGCGAGATGGCGGGGAAACCGGCGACGCCGGCTGTACGGACAAACATCGCACGGCTGATGGCGGCCTATTACACGGGTGCCCCGGAACCGGGTGGCGCGTTGCAGCGGGTGAGCTTCGGTACATCCGGGCACCGGGGGACCGCCTTCAACGGCTCGTTCCAGGAGGAACACCTGCTGGCGATGTCGCAGGCGGTTGCCGAGATGCGCCGCGAGTGCGGCGTGGACGGTCCGCTGTTTGTCGGGATGGATACCCATGCGCTTTCCGAGGCGGCCTGGATTACTGCTATCGAGGTGCTGGCAGCCAACGGCGTCGAGGTCCGCTACCAGGCCGGCCGGGGCTATACGCCGACACCGGCGGTCTCGCACGCGATTATTGCCTATAACGCGGGCCGGCAGTCCGGGCTGGCCGATGGGGTGATTATCACGCCGTCGCACAATCCGCCGGCCGACGGGGGCTTCAAGTACAACCCGCCCTCGGGTGGTCCGGCGGACAAGGATGTGACCGGCGTGATCGAGCGGCGGGCTAACGCGATCATGGAGGCGGGTCTCAAGGACGTGAAGCGCCTGCCGCTGGCAAAGGCGCTGGCGCTGCCATCGGTGCAGGCGTTCGATTTCGTGCAGCCCTATGTCGCGGCGCTGGGCGAGGCGATCGACATGGAGGCCATCAGCGGCGCGGGCCTGCACATCGGCGTGGATCCGATGGGCGGCGCGGGGATCGGCTACTGGGAGCCGATCGCGGAGCACTATGGCCTGAACCTGGAGATTGTCAACCGCGATGTCGATCCGGCGTTCATGTTCATGTGTGTCGACTGGGACGGCAAGATCCGCATGGACTGCTCCTCGCCCTACGCGATGGCCGGGCTGATCGCGCTCAAGGACCGCTTCGATATCGCCTTCGGTAACGACGCGGATTACGACCGGCACGGGATCGTCACACCGGGGCGCGGCCTGATGAATCCGAACCATTACCTTTCCGTGGCCATCGACTACCTCTTCCGCCACCGCCCGCAGTGGCGTGCGGATGCCATGATCGGCAAGACGCTTGTGTCCAGTTCCATGATCGACCGCGTCGCGGCGGCGCTGGGTCGCCAGGTGGCGGAGGTGCCGGTGGGCTTCAAGTACTTTGTCAAGGGACTCTCCGACGGCAGCTACGGTTTCGGCGGTGAGGAAAGCGCCGGGGCCTCGTTCCTGCGCCGTGACGGCTCGGTCTGGACAACGGACAAGGACGGCATCCTGCTCGACCTGCTGGCGGCGGAGATCACCGCCGTCAGCGGGCGCGATCCGGGCCGCTACTATACGGAGCTGGAGTCGCGTTTCGGCGCGCCGGTCTATGCCCGCATCGATGCCGTGGCCAGCCCTGCGCAGAAGAAGGTGCTGGCGGCGTTGACGGCACGGCAGGTGGAGGCCGACACGCTGGCCGGTGATCCGGTCACCGCCATCCTGACCCACGCCCCGGCGAACAACGAGCCGATCGGCGGGCTGAAGGTGCAGACTGCCAACGGCTGGTTCGCGGCGCGCCCCTCCGGCACGGAGGATGTCTACAAGATCTATGCCGAAAGTTTCAAAGGCGAGACGCATCTCTCGCAGATCCAGGATGAAGCCCGCCAGATCGTCGCCACTGCCTTCAAGGCCGCCGGCGCGTAGGGGGTCATTGTAATCCGGTCTCGTCGCCGCTCTCGTTCACCGAAAGAACGGAGAAAGCAGAAAATATGGGAGAAGATTAAGGCGAACGATTAGGGCAAAAGATTAGGGGTGGAACATGAGCAACCTTTATCTTTCGCCTTAATCTTTCGCCCTAATCTATTGAACGAACGTGTGACAAAATGACCAAGTTATAGACAGGTCTCTCCCGCCGGTAGCGCGAGTGCCCCGGTCGGGCAGGCGTCGGCACAGCGCAGGGCGGTGGTGCGTGTGAGGGCCTGGCCCAGCGGGTCGCCGAATGGGACGCCGACGGTCGTCTCCATGCCGCGGTTCAGGAACGTCAGGCCCGGGGCCTCCCCGGCGGCTTCGGCGATACGGGTACAGATGCCGCACTTGATACACTTGCCCGGCTCGAAGACGATCGCCGGATGATCGCGCATGATCGCGACGGGGTTGCGCCCGGTGCCCTTGTACCGCGCTTGCCGCGCACCGTAGGTCTCGGCCAGATCACGCAGCTTGCAGCCCTCGGGCTTGCGGCAGTCGCAACGCAAACAGCGCGCGGCCTCGCGCGCGGCCTCCGCCGGCGTGAAGTCGTCGCCGGCAGGAATCACCTGCAAACCCGGCACCGCACCAGCCAGGAAGGCTTCCAAATCGCCCGCCTGCAAAGGCCCGATGGTACTGTCGAACCGGACGGGAGTTTCTGAACGCCCAACATCCAACGCCCAACGCCCAACGTCCAATGTTTGACTTTCCACTTGGTTGTTGGTTGTTGGATGTTGGGCGTTGGGCGTTGAATCCATTTCGACTTTCGACTTTCGACTTTCGACTTTCCCCACCCCCCCCACTATCCCTACCAATCGGCAGATAGCAACCGGCTGATCAACACGGCTGCGGCGGCAGGCCTTCTCACAGGGGGCCTTGCATTGCTCGCAGGTGACCCCGGATTGAGTCTGGGCATTTTGCACGGTTTGCACCGCCGCATCCAGGTCGCCGGACGCGATCTGGCGGATCATGTGGGGAATGTCGAGCTGTAGCGGGCACACGCGTTGGCAGGGGGCACGGCAGTCGCCGATGTGCTCGCTTAGCAGCAGCTCCAGCGCCACACGCCGCGCGTCGCGTACCTCGTCGGTGTCGGTCTCGAGCGCCATGCCGTCGGTGACCGGGGCCGAGCAGGAAGGGATCAGCCGTCCGCGATGCACATCCTTGACAACGCAGACCATGCAGGAGGTGAAGTGCGCCTGCCCCTCCAGCCAGCACAAGGTGGGAATCTCCACTCCAACACCGCGGCAGGCGGCAATCACGCGTGTGCCGTCCGAAACCTGATGCGGTTGTCCATTAATGGTGATATTCAGCATTGCGTTCATTTCCCGAAAAGGTACCCCATTCATTTTTGTCCGTCCTCGGCTGGATGGCATTCGATTGTATTTTCAAAACCGGTTTCCACGACGACTGCCCCCTCAACCGGGCAGGCCTGCCGGCAGGCATCGCAGCGGGAGCAGAGTGCGTCGTCGATCACATGCTTCTCGTGCGGGACCGATCGGATCGCGCCCTCGCCGCAGGCCTGGGCGCAGCGCGTGCAGCCGATGCATTTTTCGGTGATCCGGTAGCGGATCAGGGCCTTGCACTGGAGCGCGGAGCAGCGGCCTTCCAGATGCGCCTCGTACTCCTCGCGGAAGTGGGTGAGCGTCGAGAGCACGGGATTGGGCGCGGTTCGCCCCAGTCCGCACAGGCTGCCTTCCTGCGTGACCTGGGCGAGATGCTCCAGTTCCGCGAGGTCGCCCTTGCGTCCCTTGCCGGTGCAGAGCCGGTCGAGGATCTCGAGCATGCGTTTGGTGCCGATGCGGCAGTAGGTGCATTTGCCGCAGGATTCGCGCTGGGTGAAGGTCAGGAAGTAATGCGCGATGGCGACCATGCAGTCATCCTGGTCGAGCACCACCATGCCGCCGGACCCCATGATCGCCCCGGCCGCCGTCAGAGCCTCGTAATCGACGGGGGCATCCGCCAGCCGGGCAGGCACGCAACCGCCCGAGGGACCGCCGACCTGCACGGCCTTGAATGCCTTGCCGCCGGGAACCCCGCCGCCGATCTCCTCGACGATCTGCCGCAGGGGCATGCCCATCGGCACTTCAATCAGGCCGCCGCGCGTGATCTTGCCCGCCAGCGCGAATGCCTTGGTCCCCTTGCTGCCCGCCGTGCCGAGCCGGGCAAAGGCCTCGGGACCGTGACGCAGGATCCAGGGCACCAGACCGTAGGTCTCGACGTTGTTGACAAGCGTGGGCTTGCCGAACAGGCCGCTCTCGGCGGGGAATGGCGGACGGAAGCGCGGCATGCCGCGGTACCCCTCGATCGCCTGGATCAGCGCGCTTTCCTCGCCGCAGACAAACGCGCCTGCCCCTTCCACAACCTCCAGGTGCAGATCGAAGTCCGTGTCGAGAATCCGCTCGCCCAGCAGTCCGCGCGCCTCGCACTGGGCGATCGCCTCGCGCAGGCGCTGCGCGGCCAGTGGGTACTCGCTGCGGATGTACAGGTAGCCCGCGTGCGCGCCGATGGCGCGGGCGGCGATGATCATGCCTTCGAGCACGCGGAAGGGGAATGATTCGAGGATCATGCGGTCCATGAAGGCCCCCGGGTCGCCTTCGTCCCCGTTGCAGATCAGGTAGCGCACCGGGTCGGCGGCATCATGCACGAGCTGCCACTTGCGGCCGGTGGGGAACCCCGCCCCGCCGCGCCCGCGCAGGCCGCTGGTGCTGACGGCGTCTATAATCTCCTGCGGGGTCAGCGTCTTCAGGCCGTGTTCGAGGGCCTTGAAGCCATCCTTGGCGAGATAGTCATCGATGTCGGACGGGTTCATCTCGCCGGCGTGCTCGGTCACCAGGCGCTGCTGCCGGCCGGCGTAGCAGGCGTCCGGTCCGCTGCGCAGATCGACGGCGTAACGGGTGACCGGCTCGCGGGCCGTTCCGGTCAGCAGCAGGTGCTCGAGCAGGCGGCTGGCAGCGGCCTTGACACGCGTGGTCGCCTGTGCCGGACGGAAATGCCGCAGCAGGATCGCGTCGACCGCCCCGGGCTGCACGAGCCCGTAGTGGAAGCGCGGGCCGTCCGCCAGCGCCACCTCGACCAGCGGGGTCTGGTAGGAGATCCCGCTGCAGCCGACGGTCTTGAGCGTGGCTGGCAGGGCTAGCCGCCGGATGGCGTCGGCCAGGGCGGTGTGCGTCTTCAGTGATCCGCCCGCGACGCAGCTTGAGCACAGGCAGAGGCGCACCTCGCCCAGCGAGACGCCCGCCGCATGCGCGTTCTCGGCATCCAGCGGCGTCTGCTTCTGCGCCTCCAGGAAGTCGGCCAGCACGGTGCCGACCTTGCCGGCTTCAACAGGCCCGTAGGTGATGTCGTCGATCTGCACGGCGGGGGCCAGCATGCAGCAGCCCAGGCAGGCGACCTTCTCGACGGTAAAGAGTTTATCCGCATCGGTATCGTCAGCCTCCGCGATGCCCAGATGCTGGCGGAAGGCGCTGTACAAGACCTCCGCCCCCTTGACGTGGCAGGCGGTGCCGATGCAGACCTTGACCGCGTGGCGTCCGGCCGGCCGATGACGGAACTGCGCGTAGAAGGTGGCCACGCCGGCGACGCTGGCGGCCGAAATTCCCGTCTGCGCCGGGATGCGCCGCAGGGCCGCCTCGGGCAGGTAGTTGAAGTGCTCCTGGATCGCGCTGAGGATCGGGATCAGGTCCTGCTGGCGGCGGCCGGTCGCCGCGATGATCCGGTCTACCTCGGCAAGGTCGATCGGTGCGGGTGTTGTTTGCGTGGTGTGCGTCGCTTTTGCTCTGTTGCCGCCTGAAGGCGGGACTACAAACGGTGCGGTTTCCCCGTTCGTAGTACCGGCTTCAGCCGGAGTGCGGAGCAAGCGGTTCCCCCCGTTTGTAGTACCGGCTTCAGCCGGAATGCGGTGCAGCGGCGGGCTGTTTTTCGAACTATCTGTGCGGTTATCGCTCATATCGTCACTCCCTCCCGATCGCGTAGAGGGCCTTGTCCGTGCGCAGGTAGATGCGTCCGTCGGTGATGGCGGGGCTGGCGTCGACGTTGTCGGCCAGTTCTCCCTTGCCGAGCACGGCGAAGTCGCTGGCGGGGTCGGCATCGACGACCAGGCTCGATGCGTCGCCGAAGAGGTAAAGCCGCCCGCTGTCGGCCGCGGGCGAGGCGTAGCCGGCGAAGGCGTCGACCTGCGCCTGCTTGACGACCTCGCCGGTCTCCATGTTCACGCAGGTAAGGACGGACTCGTAGAACTGGAACAGGTGTCTGCCGTCGGAGACCATGCTCGCGCCGTCGGCAAACCCGTGGCGGTCGGGCAACTCCTCCAGACTCCACAAGCGGCTGCCGTCAGCCAGGGACAGGGCGTAGATGCCGCTGTTCTGGCAGTTGACGAAGATGCGTCCATCCACATGCACGGGAGAGGGGCCGACCGCATAATCCGGTTTCTTGCGCAGGACCTTCTGTGACCAGACGACGGCCCCGGTCACGGCGTCCCAGGCGGTGACGTCGGGATCCGATAGCAGCACGACCAACGCACGTCCATCGGCGGTATGGGCCAGAATCGGGGAGGCCCAGGAGGGCGTCTCGCGCACGGTCTTCCAGATCTCGCGGCCGGTGGCGGCATCGTAGCGGGCGATGAAACGCTCGTCACCCTCGAAGACGACGATCACGCTGTCTTCATAGGTCAGCAGCGCGTTGTCGAGCCCGAATTTGTTGGCGGCGGTCCGGGCGGGAACCTGGTTCCATTGCACTGTGCCGGTCTCCAGATCCATCGCCAGGAGCTGGCCGGTGGAGTAGATCGCGAACACCTGTTTCGCGGTGACCGCGGGTGTTGCCCCGGCAAAGACCAGCGTGTTCCAACGGTCATCCATCGTGTCGGGCTGATAGTCGGCCGTCGCGTCGGCATGTGCAGGGACGGTGGTGGTCCACAAGCGATCGCCGCTATCGGCATGGACGCAGTAGACCTCGCGGCGTCTGGCATCGGCCCCGAGGACGATCACGCGGCTGCCGGAAACGACCGGACTGGCCCAGCCGGGCAGCTCCAGCGCATGCCGCCAGCGGATATTCCGGTTCTCCTCCTCGTTCCACTCCAGTGGCAGATTGCCATACGCCGTCAACCCGGATCCGCCAACCCCCCGGAACGTCGGCGACCAGCGGGCGCGTGTCGCGGCCTCGGGTGTCGGGTGTCGGGTGTCGGTGTTTTCGGAGACGTTCGTGAGTGTGTGAGTGTGTGGGTGTGTGAGTGTCACAAGTTGGGCGTTGGGTGTTGGGCGTTGGATGATGGATGTTGCAGATACTTCGACTTTCGACTTTCGACTTTCGACTTTCCCCCCCAGCGGCGACGAAGACGAGAACGCCGCCACGGCGGCAATCGCCGCCAGCAGCAGGGCCCCGCCTGCCAGGGCTGCGCGCGTCTTTCCGGCTTCCAGCGCCTGCATGCCGTCGCAGCGGGGCGGTGCCGGGGCAATTGGCGGCTTGCGCACTACCGTCCGTAGACCCCAGGCGCCGATGGCCAGGATTGCGCCGACCAGCGTCAGCCATCCTCCGGTACGCACCCGCTGCTGCAGCGTGAAATACTGCTGCCGCGCGGCCAGGTCCGCGGCTCGCAGTGCTGCCTTGGTGGCGTCGTCACGTGCGCCGTCGGCGTAGCGTGCGCGCAGTTGCAGCAGCGCGTCGGCGTTCAGCGGATCGGCAACGCGCCATTGCCGGTGCGTCAGCACCGTGAGGCTGCCGATCGCCACGCTGAAGACCGCGGCGACCAGGCAGAGGCCCAGCAGGGCATCGGCAAGCGGCGCGCGCCAGGAGGCGGAACGAGGCTCAGGCATCCGCCGCCTCCTGTCTGCTGTCGCGTGGCGGTTGCTTTACCGGGCAGGCGCTGAAGCAGCGCGTGCAGCTTACGCATTGGCCGCGGTCGGGCACGTAATCGCGTCGCGTGCGTCGGATGGCGAGGCTGAGCAGACTGGCCGCGAGCACCAGCCCCGTGAACGCGCCGAGCCAGCCGCCGCCCGTCTTGAGGTGCTGGCGGATAGCCAGGGCGCGTTCAACCAGCCGGGCGGGCTCCTCCCGCGTGCGCCGGAAACCATCGACCTCCACCGAGATCGGGGCTGCGGGTTTTTCCTCGGCCACCCGGACCTGTTCGGCCAGGTTCACCGTGTCCGCGAAACGCGAGAGCGGCACGGCCAGCCGGGAGCCCAGCCAGCCGCCACCCCCGATCAGCAGCGGGGCAAGCGCGAGCAGCAGCAGGATCCGTCGGATTGCCGTGTTGCGCGGTTCGGGCGGGGTCACCGGTGTCGGCACCAGGATGGCATCGTACGGACAGGCGTCCTCGCACAGGCGGCATTGCACACAGGCGGCGGGGGTGATGCTGACGTGCCGCCGCGCCACCCGCGAACAGAGGCCGAGCAGCGCACCGTAGGGACAGAGGAAGCGGCAGTAGGGACGTCCGATCACGGTACCGATCGCCAGCAGGGCCGCGCCGAAGAGCATGACCGGCAAGGGACCGCCCAGGCGGAAGATGCCGATAAACGGGTCGTAACGGCAGATCAGGTAGCCGCCGCCAGACGCTGCCAGCACGACCGCGACCGCGAGATAAAGCCAGGGTATCAGCTCCAGCGGACGCCGGATATGCAACGGCACCCGCCGCGGCCGGATCACCACGAGTTCCTGCAGCACGCCCAGCGGGCAGACCGCCGCGCAGAAGGTGCGACCGAAAAAGAGCGTGAACACCAGCGGCAGGGCGAAAACGAGCACGACGCTCAGTGGCACCGTGTAGCCGCGGTCAGCGATCGCCTCGGCCACGTTCTGGACCGAGCCCACGGGGCAGATGCAGCCCAGGCGGTAGAAGCCGAAGTACAGCGCCGAGAAGATCGCCAGTGCCACCATCCAGCGCCGCGAGCGCAGCCGCAGCGCGATGAAGCTGGCGGCACACAGCGCCAGCAGCAGCACGCCGACGTCCACATACTCCATGTGCCCCGCCCGGGGGGCGGGCTGGTCGGTCGGCGGCGGCTGGTGCCCGGTCTCGCTAAACGTCGGCCGCAACTGCGCCAGACTGCCGCCCTCCGCCAGGGCGGCTGCCGGTGATAGCGCGGTCGATACCGCGAGAACGCGGGGCATGTGCTTGCGGCGCGCCATCATGTAAGCCCCTCGTTTCCGGTGTCGTGACTACGACGCCCGATGCCGCCTGAAGGCGGAACTACAAACGGTTTCGATACCCCAATGTTCGTAGTCCCGCCTTCAGGCGGCCCACCCTGCAAGATCCCCCCGTTCGTAGTCCCGCCTTCAGGCGGCCCACCCTGCAAGGCACCGGTCTCATGCCGCACACCCTGCCTCCCCTTCAGAATGTACGGCACCGCCGCCGGTACGCGCACGAAGGCGGAGGCCGGGCAGGCACGCGCGATGGCGCATTCGTTGCAGTTCACGCAGCGGTCATGCCGCACCTGCAGGAACAGCGAGCCGTTGCCGAAGGCCGTGCACCCTTTAACGCAAAGCCCGCAGCCGATGCACTTGGCCTCGTCCACGTCGTACTTGTAGAACGGGTTCTCGATGTAGGTGCGGCTGATGGCTGCCGTCGGGCATAGTTGGTGCTCGGCGGCGGTGTCGGTGTCCTGCGTGTAGGACTGGTGATAGCCGCCGCAGAGGTCGCAGTACCAGCAGAGGTCATAGGCATGCACGCATTTCACGGCAGAGGGTGTGAGCACGCATTCGGTGGCGCACAACCCGCACTGGGTGCATTTGTGGGGATCGATCTGCCAGACGGTCTCGGTCCGGTCCGAGCGGCGCAACGCCGCCGCCGCCACCGAGATGATCGAGAGGCCGGCCAGGCCGGCCAGCGCTTTGCGCAGGAAGCCGCGACGCGCCTCGTCGCGGGCGGGAACTGCCGCCTGGCTGGTCTTGCGGTTGTTCATGACGAGAAGTCCTCACCGGCCTGTTTGGCCGACAGCGCCGCCGGCAGCCCGCAGTCGCGAAAAACGCGGCACTGGCAGCAGACGCTCTTGTTGACGCAGTTCTGGCGCGAACGGTCGAGTCCCTTGCGTCCGCCGACAGCCCGCCAACCGGCCGCGCCGATGCCCGCCAGCAGCCCGCCCCGCAATGCAGCCCGCAGGAACTCCCCCCGTGTTATCTTTTTTTCGTTCAATCTTCATCTCCTCGCCGCTAACTTCACTCGGTTGAAGTAAGATTAAGGCGAAAGATTAGGGCGAAAGATAAAGGTTTTATGTTCTCCCCCCTAATCTTTTGCCCTAATCTTTCGTCCTCATCTTCTCCCGTTCCATTACATCCTCCCAAAAACCGAGCATAAGCTTCTGTGTATTCTGTGCCTTCTGTGGTTAACTATCTCTTTCCTTCCGCTCGAACACCCGGATCTGCCGCCGTACCGGGTCGAGAACCAGCATCCGCCCCTCAGCATCGACACCGACATTCAGGTGCGGGGTCTGCGGATCGAAGGCGTCCGGGCCGGCCACCAGCCCGACGAGACTGCCGTCGGGGCGGATGATCTTGACGCGCAGGATATGCAGCTCGCTGACCAGCAGGTTGCCACCGGGCAGCACGGCCACGGAAACCGGGTTGCAGCAGCCGGAAAACCCGTCGAGGTCGCGCCCTGCGCGGCTCCACCGGGCCAGCACCTGACCTTCGGCGCTGTAGTGCCGCAGCTCGCGTGCGCCGGGATTGGCGACCCAGAACGTGCCGCCGGCCGTGGCGGCCACGCCCAGCACCGGACTGGAGAAGATCGTGAAGCCGCGGTGCTGTTCCAGGATCTCGCCATCGGTCGTGTTGTAGCGGTAAAGCGCGCCATGACGCCGGTCGGTGACAAAGGCGAAATCGCCAGCCACGGCGATTTCCGAAAGCAACGCCCCCGCCGCCGGGACTGGCCAGCGCGCCAGTGGTTCCCCCGTCGCACGGAACGTCTCGACATGGTCATCCACGCCGACATACACGGTGCCGTCCATGCCGACGGCGACGCAACGCGGGGTGCCTTCAATATCCAGCGCGATCTCGCCAGCCGTTCCGTCTGGTTGCAGCGTGATCAGGCGTCCGTCGCCGACCACGTAAAGCCGGCTGCCGGGGCCGGTGCGGAAATTCAGCGGTTCCGCCAAGGGGACGGGAATCGGCTCGGTTTCCGTCGCGATGAGCAGCGCGGGATCCGTCTGCAGGAAACGCTCGCTGTCGAACGCGAAGCTCGCCCCCGGACCGCGCCGACCAGGCGCAACCTCGCGCCGCGTCATGTACCAGACCCCGCTACAGAGGACGAAAAGCAGCACGGCGAATGGAAATAGTCGCTTTAGCAAAGATTGCAATTTCATGGTTGAAGGTCTTCCGTCTTGAGTCTTCCGTCTTCCGTCTTCCGTCTTCCGTCTTCAGTCTTCAGTCTTCCCGATGTCGAAGCATACCAGATTCTCGTAGTCGCGTACAAACAGCAATCCGTCCACGATGGTCATCGGGCCCCACGTCTCGTGCCCGTCGAGCAGTTGCCATTCGCCAAGCTTGCGGCAGGCTGCCGTCGTGGCCTCGAACACGGCCAGCTTGCCGGTGTCGCCCATGACGTAGAACTTGCGATCGGCCAGCACATAAGGTCCCCAGGCCTCGCGCTTGCCGGGGGCGGTGAATTCGGTGTCTTTTCCCGAGCCCCAGGCGATCGTGCCACCGTTGGCGTCGGGTTGCACGCAGACGAATTCGAGCCGGTGCTGCCGGGCGTTGTTGGATTGGATGCCGAAAAGGTGTCCTTGGTGGTAGATGGGTGTCTGCTGGTAGGTGGAGAAGCAGTCGCGCGACAGGCGTTTGCCGGAATAATTGTAGATTTCCTCGATGGCGAAGGTGCCGTCCGGTGCGCGCCGCACCTGCAGCAGGGCCGAGCCGCCGTCGTAGCCGGAGGTCAGGAAGACGCGGTCGCCGCTGAGCACCAGCGGCGAGGGCATCAGCACCGAGGCGGTCCAGCGGTCGGTCTTCCAGAGAATGCGTCCGGCATGGTCGCCCTCTGCGCCGACGGCGGCCACGCCGCCGATCGCCGGGTAGATGTACATGCGCACGCCGTCCACGGTCATGGGGGTGATGGAGGCGTGCGACATGCGCCAGCCGTCGGGATTGGGTGCCTCCCAGAGCACGTTGCCGCTCTCGCAGTCCACCGCGATCACCAGCACGTTCGTGCCGGCGGGAGCGATGATCGCGCGGCCGTTCTCGATCAGCGGGCATTGCCCGGCATACCAGCTTCCGCTCAGGTCGCGGGTGCCGTAGCGGGCGGGCAGGCTGATTCCCCAGCGTGCCTCGCCGGTGGGGGTGTCGACGCACATGACCTGTCCCATCGGACCCATAGTGACGATGTAGCGTTCGGTCACCGCAGGCATGGTGCGGGTGATGCCGTGGTTGTTGGCGATGCGGATGCGGTAGCCCGTGTGCCAGATTTCCGTGCCGGTATGCAGGTCGAGGCAGCGCAGCAGGTCGCCGCGGCCCTCCTCGTGGTCCATGAGATAGACGCGCCCGTCGAACACGGTTGCCCCGGCATAGCCGGGCGTCAGCTTCAGCGCCCAGCGGCGCGGCGGGCCTTCGGGAGGAAAGGTGTCCGCCAGCGGGATATCCTGCGGACTCTGCCCGTTGAGCAGGGGGCCGCGGAACTGCGGCCAGGCGGACGACGGCCTGGCCGGCGGGGCGTCTGCCGCCGTCCAGCGCAGCTCGCCGAAGACGAAGTCCTGCCCCGTGCGGCGGTGCGCATCGGCTGCCTTGCGCCCGTCCGGATCATCCAGGCCGGGGAGGCCCGCCTGCAAGTCGAGCGCAGGGGACTGCCGCAGCCAGAGCCACGCCGCGCCCAGGGCGAGTGCGGATGAAAGGGCAACGCTGATGGAAAAGGCGTATCTCATGTCGTCGGGCAAGTATGCAACAACCCCCTTTGTGCCGACAAGGTTATAATCGCCGGCGGACAGGACGGGTAGCTCGAAGAGGTGAGCCGGGAGAGTAGGTTCATTTACCCGAAGGAACCGGGTGCGGGTACCCGCTCGCGCGGGATTGCGTGTGGAGGCGGGGCGTAAGACCTGCCGATTCCGGAGATGGAGCTTGAATATGTATGAAAAACGGCTACGTTCTCGGAATGAGAAACTATTTCAGAATGGCAGGGCGTCCGCAGCGTGACGTTGACCGCATGGTCGCACGCCTGCATACGCGCTTCGCCACCTGGCGGCGTGAGGTAAAGTCAAGAAGGCACGCCTTGCGGCTGCATGGGGAAATCGTCGCGTTACGAGGGGGGATGGCGGTTGTGGACGAAGCGTTGCTCTGCCGCATGCGTGCCTACTGCGAGTCTCGGTTCGGGAACGCGCGGCACTGGCCATGGTTGGCTGTATACACCGAGTTGCGCGGGGGTTATCACGATGGCTGGCTGCCGAACGACCTTATTGAGTACCGCCTGATTCCCCGTGTCAATCCGGGGGCTGGTTCCGCTATCAGTACGTTCAAGACGATGGATTATCGCCTGTTCGGTGACTTTGCCGTCCGCCCGTTACTGCTTATTGCCGGCGGGGTCGTGCATGATGCGGAGCACGTTCCCCTTGATTTCGCGGAGGCGGTGCGGCGGTTGCGCGCACACGTTGGTGAGGTTGTTATCAAGGGTGATGGCGGCTGGGGCGGGAACTCCGTTGTTTTCGCGGCGGCTGCGGATGTCGACCTTGCCTGTCTCGCGGCACGGGGTGGTTTTGTGGTGCAACCGTCGGTGCGCCAGCACGCGGTTCTTGCGCGTTTGCATCCTGAATCCGTAAACTCATTGAGGATCGTGACGTGGCGTGACCATCAAGGCGGGCTCCGTGTTATAGCTGCTGTGCTTAAAGCCGGGCGGGGCTCGTCCAGGCTGGATAATTCCTGTTCGGGCGGGCTGTTCATGTATCTTGACAGCGGGGGCTGCGTGATTTCCGATGCCTTCAATGGCATTGGGATGGATGCAGGGGATCGGCATCCGGATAGCGGGGTCTGCTATCGCGATATAGTGGTGCCATGCTATGCGCAGGCGCAGGTCGCATGCTTGGAGGCGCATTCCCGCTATCCGTATGCGGGGGTAGTCGGATGGGATGTCTGCATTGATGCCGACGGGATGCCCGGAATGCTCGAGTGGAATGCGAAGAGCCCGAACCTCTGGCTGAACGAGGCCCTGATCGGGCCGCTGCTGAACACAAAGGAAATCGGACCCGTCCATCTCAGTCGGTGATGATCCTTCCCGTCTTCCGATATCGCCTGATGGGCAGCAGGAGGACGACGGGGGCCAGGAGCCAGAGGGGTGGGGCGGGGGATTCGATGAATTCGTCGAACTCGAGCTTGCTGTCGGCTTTGAGTGATTTCGCTTCTGCGCGTTGCAGCATGTCCCATTGGGCGCGGTTCTCGACCACGATGTAGGCGGTCGTGGGCAGGAGGATGCCGCTGGCGCGGCTGCGGGCGAGCAGTTCGGGGCGGGCGGCATCCGCAAGACGAGGTTCAAATTGCGTCTGCTCCCATGCCCGCATCAGCGCCAGTCCCTGTGCGGTCAGGCTGTCGCCGGGCAACAGTTGTATGCGCTCCAACGGGCGGAAGTCGCCGCTGGCCATGTCGTGGTATTCCGGGGATGCGTCGGCCGGCAGCCGTACCATGCTGCCGCGGTCTGCCGGGCAGATCGCGTAGGTGGTGCCCGCGCGCAGCAGGATGGCAGGCTGGGGCGCGGGGATGGTGGATACGATGTGCGTCGGTGCCCCGCGGAACGGATAGGCATCAAACTGGCCGTCGCGGCGGAGGGCGTAGCAGGCGTCGACATCGGGGGCGATGTCCGCGAAGGGACCGAAACCGTCCTCCTCGTGCAGGAGGGGCGAGTCGTCGGCTTTGACGATCACGAAGACCGGGACCATCGGGAGGCTGTCGTCGCCGATGAGCGGGTTGTCGCGCAGGCTGAGCAGGGCGCTCTTGATCGCGCGTTCAGGGCACAAAGCCCCGCGGAACGGCAGTTTACCCTCGAACGCGGCGATGACGCTCGCGGCGTCCGCGAGCGGGACCGGAGCGGATGTGATCAGCGTGAATTCGTAATTGGCCAGCGTGATCTGGCAGCGGTCAATATCGGGGGCTTGCGCACTCACGCGGTCGATCCGTTCCGCGAATCCGGCGTAGGCGGACGCCGCCCGTTCGGAACAGTCCACGATGAAGTGGAGGTAGGGCTCGCGAGTGACCGTTGGCAGTCCGGCGGCGGTGGTTGCCGGGAGCAGCAGGGTGGTCGCGCTGGTATCGCGGTGCAGAAAAACCGTCGGTTGCGGGGGTGTTGGCGATTCGAGGTCGATCACTCTTTCGCCGATCTGCAAGCGCGGCGACATGCCGGTCGGATAGCTGAAGGCGATTTCCGTGGTGCGCGTCTCGGCGGACGCGAAGGGGAAGACGCTCAGGCGCACGGTGTCCTCCCCGGCATAGACCAGCATGCCGGGATCGCGGCGGGTCTGGTCGCGGATCATGTGATAGACCCACATGGCCGCCTTCTTCTCGAAGATCCGGCCGGGAACGCGCTCCTTGCCGATGTGCAGCCAGTAGCCGGTGATGAACACGCCGTCCGGCAAGGTGATGTCGGTCACGTATTCAGCGCCTTCGCTGCTATTGTTCTGCAAGGTCAGGGCGAGCGTCGTGGTCGTGGTTTCTCCCGCGGCGGTGGTATGGCATTCGGTGCCGGTAAGTTGTACGTTGCGCGGCGGGAGCCGTACGCGGTTCTGGTTGCGATCGCGCCGTCGCATCGAGGCCGGACTGAAGAAGTCCGTGAACATCTCGCCGGGCTTCTCCCGTTCGGAAGCCTGTCCGAAGAACAGGATTTCCAGGTGCTCGATTTTGCGGTCCGGCAGGATCATGCCGTCCAGCACGAGGGCATCGTAGCCGTCGGTGATGAACGGTAGGTAGATGCCGTGCTTGATATCGTGCAGGCGGTTCAGGGTCCGCTTCAGGGCGGGTCGGTTGACTTGGGCCAGCCCCGATGCGTAATCCGGGCGATAGGCGGCGTCGATGGCGCGGGTGAGTGCCTGCTTGTCGAGTAGCGCACGTCCCGTGAGCGCCAGGGGGATCAGGGCGGCGCAGGCCACGAACAGGGCCAGCACGCGGACGGTTCCGAGTCGTGCCCGGATCACCCCGCCTTCCTCGATCAGCGTGCGTGTGTGCACGATGAACAGCAGGGTGGGGGCCAGGATCAGGAAGCCCGCCCCGGCGGCGATCATCGCCGGCAGTGAGAGCGGCAGGAAGGGCAGGAAAACGATAAAGAAATAGAGCGAAAACGGATAGGTCATGCAACGCAAGGCCCACACGAGTGTGCTGCGTCCTTGCCGGTCCGTGAACGGCAGCAGGAGAAATAGCGCGTTCAGGCAGGTCAGCACATAGACGGACTGCGACTGGAAATCATAGGGGAAGGGGATCTTGCGGTTCAGCAGCAATCCGCCGATCGGGGCCACTAGGCCGGCGGTAAAGAGCATCACCGGACGACCCCAGCTTACGGTGGCCAGCGCGAGATAGGCATGGGTCAGCACCCGCAGGAAGGCGATAAGCAGGATAATCGTCGCCCCCACGGCAAGTGTGAGGATCACCCACACCGCCGGATCCATAAAGTGCCAGAGGGAATCGAAGACGTGCAGTCCGACGTACCACGTCAGCGGAACAACGATCACGGTGGCCAGGGACGCTCCGATATCCGCCGCCTTGCCAAGACGGGCCGGGAAGCACGCCAGGCGCAGTCCGGCATAGAAAAGGGCGGGCATGATCAAGGCATACTGGTAGTAGAGGATCTGTGAGCCCGGCAGCATCCAGTCGGCAACCGTGTCCGGCATGAGGCGCTCGGAATTGGCGGTGAAGAGCCACAGATACCCGATTCCCGCCAGCAGGATCACGGCGCATAGCAGCAAGTTGATCGGCCGCTTCAGCCAGCGCAGCATGGCCCAGCCTGCGGCCCCGGCCAGCAGCAGGGAGGCCTGGTACAGGCCGATCCACAGCGCGAACTGAAGCTGTTCGGGGTTCATCTCTCCATGCACAATCCGCCAGGCCCGCCAATTCAGCAGGAGCAGCAACAGTTGCGGCACCAACATGAACCACAGCAGCATCCGGGGATGCTTCATCGTCTCAGTCATTTTCCCGATCATCACGTAACCTCCGGTTTATGTTAGTCGTATGGAATTGTGTTTGTGGTTGGAAATGGTAGGACCTGTCAGGAGTCCGTGCGGAACGCTGGGCGCATGCGGTCGATTTCGGATTGCGTGACGCCATGTGCCCGTGCCACTTTCTGCCACTCTGTTACCGCAAGGATGATCTGCCGGAGACGCGTATCACGCGCGTTGGGCGAGAGTCGGAAAAACGGAGCGACCTCACGCACGAGGTCAAGGTTGAGCGCATTGCTCGTTTCACTGATATTCAACGCGAGCCCATCACCCCATGGCTGTGGATTTAGATCATAGACAGGGGATAGTCGCCAGCCCTGGTTGCGCAGTAAAAAACCGTGGTTGCGCAGATGATCATCGGTATTGCTCACACATACACTGAACGCAATCCGCATCCATAGTTGTTCCAGATCGCTGTCAGCATCCTCGCTGATTCGGACTATCAGATCAACGAGGTCAAGATAGCTCACGCCTGTCTTTGCTCCCGCGCCGTCCTGGTAACCGAGTAGATTCAATGCAGATGCAAAATGGATGCGCTGCTGCCCCATACGATCAAATCGCCGGACCATGAATGTGTGCCCGAATTTCGAGAATTGCTCCTTCCGGGCATTTGCGGTTTCCAGTCCGGCGTCTTTCGCGAGGTGGTAAACCACGGCTTCCCATCTGCCGATATCGGTCTCGTCGCTTTGCCTGGGGAATTTGGCAATCCATAGATTGCCAGCGGTATCCATGACGTTGGCCTTCGGTCTGGCACCGCCAAGCGAGGTTCCGGGCGCTAATAGCAGGGTCAGCCATTGGCGGGATGCCGGATCATCCGGTTGCGCCGCTTCAATCTGCCGTGCCGCCTGCTCCAGATTCCGCAGTGCAGTCAATGGAGGGGCGGCAAGATCGCCATCATCACAACAAAACGGACCATCCGGATCGGTCTTGAAACGGATGGCCCCCATACGCCCGGCATCATGCACTTCAAGCAGGTAGTCGGAATCGCTAAACGTCCGTTCTCCCCGGCCTTCAGCGCGTGCGCGCAACGCCTCTCGCCGTTGAATGAGAATACGGCCCCACCGATCCGGTGCCGAATCCAGGAAAAGCCCGAATGCCGATTCCGCATATTGCGGTCCGGACGAGAAATACAATTTCGGGTCAAGCAACACCGGCTCGCCGCGCTTGAGCCAAACGGGATCATAAGAGAACGACATCACTTCCTTGCCTCGCACGTTGTCAATGCGAGCCCCGCCGATCTGCTGCGGGCCATCGAGCCCCGCCCAGTCAGCATAAATATGAATCGACTTCGGCTGCTTCATGATAAGGTTCCCCGCTTCGGTGCCCGTTTGCGGGTTCCGAGATCCAGATCCTGCAGGCGCCTGCCAAACTCGTCATCGGCGGCAAGTGTCGCAAACCCCTGTTCCAGCCCTAGCACATGAAGCACCATGAAAAAACTGCCGATTGCCACCGACGGGGTTCCTGTCTCTATCTTATGCAGCGTAACGCGGCTGATCCCTGCACGTTCAGCAACCATCTCCGCGCTGAGCCGCCGTCGCAAGCGTGCCAGCCTCAGATTCTCGCCAAGCTGCGACATCAGTCGTCGATGTTTAGGCAGAAGTGTAATACTCTTTTTCATAATAGTTAATAAAATAGACAAGAATCCGATTATTGTAAATTAAATAATACATTATGGTGCCAGGTTCATGCACGATTGCCGATAGCGGCTTTAAACGAAGCACTTAGGCGTGGGTCCGACAGCAAGCAGCGAAAATAGCTTGCTGCCAGATCATGCGCTTTCTCGAACACGTGTTTTTCTTCCGGCGGAGGTGGTGGGACGGGCGGCAGATGAGTCGGGCGGGAACCGTCACTGCGCGGGTGCAGCGCCATGGGCGACATGTCATACACGGGAGCAAGCGGGCAGGGCCAGTCGGGTTCCAGATGCAGACTGATGTTGCCGTAGTGCATGTCGGTGTTGCCAATGCATTGCCCGAACCACCAGAGCAGACGGAGGCGTTCCGCCGCCGCTGCATCCAGTATCCCGTCCGTCTCCAGCCGCCGGGCAGCCTGATACCACGGGCTGGTAAGATCGCCGTAATACGCGGCGTCGAGTGCCAGCAGTGAAACCAGATGCCGCCTGCCGCCAGCCGGGGGCCGGTCAAACCGCGTGGATTCCAGGTAGCAGCGGTTCTGGTCATAGAGGATCTCCGTGCGGGCGGCAGGGATTCCCGCCGCCAGCAGGGTTGCGTCGGCCAGGGATTCGGCCACCAGCAAGTCTGCCCGGCGGGCTTGTGCCGGATCGTTCATGTCACCACTGAATTTGACGATGACCGGACAAGGCAGTCCGGCGGCATCCAGTGTGCGGGCGATGAACTTCGGTTGTTCACCGGCAGCGGATGATCCCGGCCATTGTCCCTCCAGGACGGATGTGGCTAGGAGCGCATATGCATCCGTCCGTCCGGTTCTGGGAATCGCCGCGGAAGCCGACTGCAGGCGGGCCAGGGCCAGCATGTCCTCGCCAATGACGAAAGCCCCCGGCAGGTCAGATCCCTTGCGTAGCAAGGCCGACAGGATATGTTCCGGCGTCCACAGCCGCGGATCGGCCGGTACGTGGTACTCGGTGGAAACGCAACGGGCAAAAAGCCGCCCGAGAAAACCCTGTGGACGCAAGTCGTCCAGGAACCAGGGCCAGCCGGGGTGCACGCCATCCGCGAAGAGTGATCCCCGCAGCGTATTCCAGGGGTGTTGCTGCTCCACATGCCAGGAACCGCCTTGCAGGGCGTGCAGCTCCGCTACATGGCTGGGCTCGCCTTCCTCGTTGATCTGGTACAAAGGCCAGTGATTCCCCAGTCCCTCGATTCGTTGATGCAGCGCATAGCGCGTACGGCGCCCGCGCCCCATGCGATGCACACGCCCGGACGGAAGGGCCGCCAGCGCGCGCGACAGTGTCGGCTGGCTGATTCCAAGCGCCCCCGCCAATTCAGCCGCCGAGCAGATTCCCCGCCGGTAGAATTCGCGTTCCAGTTCAAGGTTATGCGTATTCATGAATAGAATAAATAATCAATAAACCCATATAAATAAAGCAAATAGTTAAATTAATGAATAGAAAATGAATAGATAAAGTATAAAGCTTGCGACGGGAGGCTCTGCCCTCGAATTATATGATTTTGCTGCTTCGGTTCTTGGTTCTTGGATATTCCTTGTTGGATATTGGATATTCAAACATCTATTGCGATGCGTACAGAATCGCTTTTCCATAAGGCTACCGTGCCTGGCGTACCACCGCCCATTCGGTGATCACGTATGCGCCGACGAGCGCACTCAGGAATACAAGCACCCCGACCGCCAGGTGAACCCCGGCCCACATCGAGGATGGCAGGATGGCACGCGCCAACACTGCCGCATGGAATCCGAGCGTGATCCGGCAGGTATTGACCAGTACCGTCAGCGCGTAGGCCATGAACGCGGTGATGACCACGGCGGTGGCGGTGAGTTTCCGGTGGCGATGGGCAAGCCCGAGTCCCATTGCCGCCAGCAGCACGAAGAAGCTGATGCCGCTACAGGCCGGCGAGATCCAGACCGGCAGGGCCGCATGTGCAATCATGTACCCCTGATCCACCGGTACGCAGCCAGCGCCGAGGAAAAACGCCGAGAGGCGGGCGGCAGGATAGGCGAACACCGCCAGGCGGAACACGGGAGCCAGGACCGTCAAGGGCGACAAGGCCACGATCACCGCGAGTGTGATCAGCGTTGACTGCTGTGAGCAGGATGGTTTCATGATAGGGTGCAGGTGTTGTTGCCTGGGATTATACACCGCTTCGCATAATGGGCAAGATTCTGGCTTGTCGCCAGATAGATCGGCACATTCAGTATGCAGAACCCTTCCCCGCTGGATACCATGCCAAGCGGGGCGGCACTGACCAGGACCCCTATGTGCTGATGGGTCGCCCTCAGGTAGGCCATCAGGCTCTCGGTGTGACGCCGTTTGACCTGTAGCGCCGCCTTGCATTCAATCGGGATCTTAATCCCCAGCTCTACCGCATCCATCACAAAATCCACCTCCACCGCACTTGCTGCCCCCTGTCGCCATGTGCTGATCCGCTTTTTGGCGGAAGCCCCTTCATGCAGACTCAAGAGGACGGCATTCTCGAAAAGCCCACCTAACGGCGCACGCAAGGAGGCGTCCAATGTGTTCAGCAGGGAGATCGGGGGAACCGCCATACTCCGAAAGCGACTGACCACGCCAAGATCATGCAGATAACGTTTCGGCAGGAAATCGGCGTGCTGAGGGTCAAGTGTCTGGACATGCACCTCCAATACCAGATGCCATGCACACAGGTCTGCGAGCACCTTTCTGGCGTAATATTTGGTGGCATCGATGTGGGTATATTTCGAGGGACTCCCCACATGACTTGCAACCGCCCTGATGGTCTGCTCGAACAGCATCGGATCGTAATTCTCCTTGCGGACGAAATCATCCTGGAGCATTCCCATGATCTCATCAACGACCGGCTCAGGCACTTCCCCGGCGGCCAGCGCCTTGACAGCCTCGGGATACCCGCCCACGTGAAGATACCGGTCGTAGCGTTCGAGAAGATAGGCATGGCGGGAAGCCGGAATCGCCTCCGGCGCCCCACGCACCCAATCGGCCAACTCCACCTCGCCCAGGCAACGCAGGAACTCTGAAAAACTGAACGGGAACACGCATAGGCTGCGCGTACGGCCAACCGGGATTCGGACATCCGGCCCGAACAAGCGATGCATGGATGACCCGGTCAGGATCACGCGGACCCCCTCCCAGTCCTCCTTGAAGGATTTGACATACCGGGCCAGCACCGGCGATTCCTGCGCCTCATCAATAAACAGGATACTGTCCTTCTCGCGCAAACCGCAATGATCCTTCATCAACGCCCGGAAATCCTCGAAATCCGTCGTCTTATCGATCAAGCGAGCAATCTTGCGGTCCTTTTCCAGATCCATCGAAACATGCTCACCCCCTACTTGCGAGAGCACCTGCTTCACCAACGTCGATTTACCAACCTGACGAGCCCCCTCGACGAGGATCACCTCTCGCTGTTGCCGATCTTGCAACATATCCAACAAAACCGATTCAATATCACGTTTCATAAAATTAATTTTCCATAAATGACCTATTTTGTCGAATCTATTTTCAAATATCCAACAACCCACAAGGAGTGTCCAATGACCATCGGTTACGTGGAAGCCCGTTTTTGCCGGTAGGGTAGAAGGAAGGCGATCAGCAGTGTGGGGATGGCGAAAAAGGCGTGGTGGGTCGCCACGAGTACGACGACGGCAACTAGCAGGACGGCCCAGATCGCGAATTGAAGGCGTTGACAGGGAAAGTCGCTTTGCGCGGTTACCCGTCGATAGCGCCACGCGCCAAGTCCGGCAATCAGGAGCAGGGCGAGCCCCGTTCCGAAATAGAACACATAACCGATGATCACGCAACCCGGCGCATGGCCACCGGTGACGATCGTCGCGCCCTCATGCGGTGTCTGCGACAGGAAGAACAGGATGCATGCCTCACCGAGATAGGGGGCATGGCCTTGGCTGGATAGGATCCGGGGACCGAGAAGGCTGCCATGGGGTAGCGGCCAAGTCGCCGCGATGATCTGCGAACCCAGTGTATAGGCATGATCCAGGCGACCGTTTATCTTTGCGGCCGCCAGTCCGAAGGCATTGGCCGCCGGACTGAATCCGGCAATGATCGGGCCGGCATCCACGTCGTAAAGGAGGCGACCGTCCGTATAGCTGCCGAATTTCGGGTCGAGCGCACGCGGATACTCGCGCCAGCCTTCAGCCCACCAGGTCTTCTGCCAGAAATGCTGTTCGTAGCGGGCGTACCAGTCGGCGGAGAGTTCCTGCCACAATTCCGGGGCAAAGATCAGGATATAGGAGTTGCCGGTTCCCCGCGAGGGTCCCAGGTGTTCAGCGGTCTTGACGTCCATCAGGTAAGGGGGCAGGCCGCAGGCATCGAGCATGCTGCCGCTGAAGGCACGTAGCGCACGGCGGACAAAAGGACGGTGATCGGTCCCCAGCACGGCATCGGCCCGGCGGATGCAGGCGATCGCCGCCAGTACGTCGATCGGATAGCACTCGCCCGGATAATCCTCAAGCACACCGTGCGGCGACGCGTCCAGTGCGGCGGCCAGCGACTCGACCTGGTCGCGCAGAAGGGCAAGATGCCGACCGTCGCCGATCAGGTTCTCGTGGCTGGTGCAGGCGGCGATGATGAGGCTGCGGAAGAAGACGTTCTGGCGGTGGAGGTAATCCGGTCCCCAGTGGGTCTTGACCCATGTGTGGTGCTGCGGATCGAGGACCAGGTCCACGGCGGCCTCAATCGTTTCACGTGCATAAACCACCGGGGCCTCGCGGGAAGGGGATGGATCCTGCTCCCAGGCTTTCTGCAGGGCTTCCGTGGCCCACAGGTAATACACTGAACCGAACATGGGCCACTCGGTGCTGGGGACATCATACAGGTGGAGATTGGCGGCAATCCCGGATTCCACGCGATCGCGTGCCCAGCGGGCGTAACGGCGCGACATGTCGCGATGCAATCGCCAGGCCATCTGTGGAATCCGTTCGTCCTTGAGGCGCGGGTCGGCAAGATCCCGCATCACCAGGAAACCGGGCAGGATCAGGAAGTAGAGGGCGAAGACAGCCAGAATGAGTTTGTTGCCGTAAACCGTGATCGTTGACAACCGCGAAGGCGGCTGGCAGGGGGCTGATCCAGCCGCCGTTTCGTTGGTCGTTTGATCCTCACGCTTTAATAGAAAATCGGCCACCACCGCGCATTCCAGTCCGAATGGCAGATAGCCAGCATAACCGAGAATCGGCATTTCGAACAGCTTGAAACGCCCGACAAACGGGACGCTGTAGATCCACTTGGCCTGGCTGTGCAGATTCCACAGCTCCCAGAAGAACCCGCAAATCAACGCCGCAAGGGCCAGCATGACCACATGGCGCCAGTTGCCGGTTGCCAGATCCGAGAACAAGGTCCGCTGCCCGCGCCAGCATTGCACGGCGGTGATCACGAACAGCGGGGCCAGCCACAGCAGCGGATACAGGAGACTCGGCCAGCGTCCGATTCCCGCCAGGCCGAGGCACGAAAACGCGAAGACAGCCGCGGCCCAGGCGCGGGGACGGCGCGGGCGGACGGGTAATAAATCATCCAGACCGCACGACAAGCGCGGATAGGTTTCGAGCCATTCACGGGTTCCCAGCACGGCCGGCAATACCGTGGCAAAGGGCAGGGTGGCATAGATGAAATACTGCAGGCCGGAAAGCGTGCCGACCCCCTCGTAGTGCCAGTTCTGGACGAACCGGTTCAGGTACTCGAAGTACCACCAGAACACGGCGCTGATGACAAACAGCCAAGCCGTGTAGCCTGGCCGGTTGCGCAGCATGCACTGCCCCGTGCGCCGCCAGGTCAGTCCGTTGACGATCAGGATATACCCGAACCAGAAGGGTGAGAAGGTGAACGGCTGCAACGGTGCGAACCAGGCAAAACGATTCCAGGCCAGCACCCAGGTGATGCCCGTGATGGCGACACCCAGCCAGCCCCACCAGGGGAACGGCTGCCGCGGCGGCGGTGTTGCCGCCTGGTGGGGCTGTGAGCGCAGCACCCGGATGACAAACGGCAATACCACCGCGAGAATCAGCATGGCCAGCGCGATAAAGACCGGCCATGAAAAGGCGGCATGCTCGACATATTGCGTCAATGGCGGGAATTCCAGATAGGGATCAACCGGTCTGCCCGCCGTGACGATCCCGGCAAGGGGAAGCGCGCAGAGCAGTAGCATGACGTCAACCACCGTGCGGAATTTATTTGTGCTTTTCATTATCTTCCCCGTTCTTGCCTTATAACTTCGATTCTATTCTTCTCAAGTTACCCATTCGTTTTCGCCCGGAGCCCCGTGTGGTCGGCTTACCTGTTTCCCATTTTCATACCTTTCCACTTACGCCATCACCGCCCGGCCCGCAGGGACCGGTTGCTTGGATTCCGCCTGCAAGCCCTTTTGCGCCGTTGCCAGGACCTGCTGCAGGGCGACCAGGTAGTCCTCGAAGCGGCTGAGCCCGGTCTTGGAAATGGAAACCGTGGTCTGGGGCTTGTTCTGGACGAACGCCTTGCGGATGCGGATGGCCTCCGCGTCCTCAAGTACCTTGAGGTGACGGTTGAGGTTGCCGTCGGTCAGGCCGCACTGCTCGCGAAGGCTGCTGAACGTCAGGCCCTTTTCCGCCGCGCAAAGGGCGGACATGATCGCCAGCCGGTTCGGTTCGTGGAAGATCTTCTCAAGGGCGTCGATCGGGTTTGATGGTTTCATGCGTCCGGTTCCTCCTGTCGGTTGCGGTAGAGAATATAGCCACCGGCCAGTTCGCCGAGGCCGAAGACCGCTCCCATCGGCCAGGGGTTGGTAAAGCTGGAGCAGGGCGAGAGCAGGAGTCCTGTGCCGCACAGCATATAGAAGACGCCGACGGCATAATGGATCGGGGGCAGCGATTGGCGGTAGGCCACGTGGACCAGGCCGTAAAGGCACATCCATGTGCCGAAAAGCAAGGCGTATTGCCCGTGCAATACCAGCGCCAGGCTGAACACCGCCCCCATGGATAGCGCCGGCAGCGCATCCGCCGCGGGTTTGAGCTGCATCAGATCGCGTCGCAGGAGCGGATTGCCAAGAAACCAGAGCGCCAGGCTGCCGTAGTTGAACAGCAGGGCCAGTGCCAGCACGACGCCCCAGCCCGCCAGATGGGCGACGGGTTTTTCGGGAAAACCGGGGCGGCTCATGACCACGGCCCCGGCGATGGCGAGCACGCCGCCCGCCATGCGGGCTTTTCCCGAATACCCCTTGAAACGCTGCCTGGCCAGCACCAGTTCCCGCATCTGGCGGACTTGCCCGATGGCATCATGAATGTGATTTGCAATCATCGTGTTCAACCTTTCGATGAATAAGCTAGAATAATGCAAAGCACTTTGCAAGACAAAGTTAAACTATTTATTGCAGTCCCTGTGGGGCTGTGCGTGTTGTCCATTGTAGCCGCGATCGTTGATCGCGGTCGACGAGGCCGTCATCTCTGCCGCCCACCGACCTTGCGTCGGTGGAGGCAAACGTAAAGAATATGGCGGATTGAAAGCCCAAACGTTCAGGGTGTAGGTTTCGACGACGGCGCAGCGGGCGACGAATACCCGCCGCCCGGTGATTGTGCAGTCTTGTCAATGTCCGTCCCTTCAAAAAGTAGCGACTCCAAGTTCTGGTTAGCTTGGCTGTAAAATGCCCTTTGCTTCTCGATCTTCTCGGGACAGTGTTTCATCATCAGATCATGAAAATCCAGTAAACGGGTCAATCGGTTGTCGAGTAGCGCATCCGGCAAGGCACAATACGGCAACAATGGTCGTCAGATTCTTCATTTCATCTCGTTCTTGCACAATATGTTACGCCTCATATGGATTCTCGTGGTAATCATCGCTATACACATTGCACCGACCTTCTTTTATCTTGATTGTGAATTGTGATGACCCCGTCGCCCCTGAAGACGCTGGAGAGGGAGGGCTACCATCCCGATCACCAATCAATTGTTTCTTGATGGGCCGAGTCGGGAAATAATTCTTTTGGCAAGTAATTCGGTAATCTCGCGATGACGCGGGACAGGCTCTGAATATCCCGTAATGGGATTGTGATAAATATCGTGCCTTCCTCCGTGGCGCAGCAGCGAACACCCCATATCCTCTAAGCGACGCACAAGGTCAACACGCTTCATGCGTACTCCAGCTCACCAACTTTACGAATACCAGGTATCTCGTCAGAACGGAATAGCTCTAAAAGATCGCGCAGATGCTCTTTCAGATCAGCAAGATTCACGCCTTGCGTCCAGTGCTCGGGATACTCATTGAGGTATCCCAGGTAATGCCCATCAGGCTCTTTCCAATATGTAAACGCCGCTTTCATGGTCAGAAGTATTTCATTATCAAGCCTGATTGGCTAGTATATTTTGCACTGGGCATCAGGATTTGATCGGATTTGGCGCGTTCAGAAGCCAACGCCCCCCCTTCCCCTTCGTGCGCTTCTTCCATGAGGACATTCCCGGAGGCAAGAGGTCTGTCCCAATGCGTCTAACTTTGCGGCCTGGTGTTCATGCGGTATAAGTGTGCCAATTACGACACAAATAGCTATTGAATAAGTATTTATCTAGAACGTCCCCCTTTTTTCTACGTCCCCCTTTTTTCACTTTTTCAATTTTCCTTGAATAAGTATTTATCTAGAACGTCCCCTTTTTTCAGGTGGAGGCAAACGAGACGGAGGACATATCAACGCCCGACGATATCCACAACAGTCTGCTCACCGACTCCCCAGGCTAGGCCGCGCTCCTGGGGGGCGTGAATCTGAAGAAGATCCCCCTTTTTTACCTTTAAAAAGGTGAGCCCCGCCGGTGAGCGGTCCGCTTTACTGGCGGAAAGCGCAAAGCGCCCCCGCGGTCCGCAGATCAAAACCCGCACTCTGCCTGCCTTGTTAAGCATGGGCTCCGATACCACCCGGTACCGCTCAGCAACAGAGGGGCTCTCCCCGCCCTCTTTGCGAATGGCCAACCAGGCCATTTTAAGAGCTTCCCGGTGCGGGCCGGATGCGTTGGCAATGGCTTTGAGCAATGGGGGGGGCTGCCAGTCTATTGCCGCATGACACGTTGCCTGGGGGTCAAGCAGCGCAGGACACGGGAAAACGGTTGTACAGGGGGCAACAACACGGGAGCCATGGCCGGCCAGAATATCGCGCACAGCGAGCAGATCCCGCGAGGGCCCCCGTAGCGCGGGCTCGATAACAAGCAGAGTTCCCCCGGGAACCAGAAGATCAAGTGCTTTTTCAAGCAGCGCTGCGCGCGACTCGATGCGCCCGGCAGATTGCGGCCACAGTTCATTGAGCAGGTGACCGGCCACGATGCAGTCGTAGGGTGCAGAGTCTGATGGCAACGGCGAGCTGCGTGTCGCATCCCAGAGGTGCGTTATCATCCGGGAGCGGGTGTGCGGCGCAAGGCTTTTGACCATGCCAAGAATGCGGGGGCTGGCATCCGCGCACGTTACCGAAGCAGCCCCCAGATCGGCAAGGGCAAATGCTGCGGGCCCGGGGCCGCACCCCAGGTCAAGCGCGTGCCACGGGTGCGGCGGAGGGGTAAACCCCGCCTCGGACAGCGACCAGCATATCTGGGCATAGGAGACCGGCCAGAAATACAGCAGGTAGGCACCGGCAAAGTCGGGCCGGTTCATGTAACCGGCACCCGCCAGGGAGCGGGTGGCATCCAGCCCCCGGGTCAACTCGCGCAGTGCGCGCATCAGCACTGCGATTTCGCCCGGCCTAAGTTCACTCCCGGCCGCTCTGGCCCCCGATAACCCTTGCATCGAGCGCCACAGCGCTACAAGATGCACAATCCAGCGGTCCAGGTTGGTGGTTTGTTGTTTTGAACGTATGGTCCTGCTCATGCATGCCTTTCCTATTCAATAATTGAGGCTCTTGCAAAACCCCTCGCTGTGCCCGCTTGAAGCCGGGCACAGCGAGGGGTTTTGTAAAGTATAATGCTTCAGTTCCGAACCCACGGAACGTCTGGCATCTCCTCCCCGCCCTTGTTTCCTAAGGCAGTACCATGCCGCCGCAAAACACGATGCGCGCGATATTAGCTCGGATGCCTGTGATTGCCAGTCATTTGTTTTCAAATAGCTCACTGGCGAAGCGCAGCCGAATCGGAAAACCCGGTTCTGAACGTCGGGAAGGGGGGCGTGTGCCCGGAAATCGCGATTTCCTCCCATTCGACGGCGCAAAAACAGTCACGTGCACAGAATCCGCCATTTTTGCAGAATCCCTCAATTGACTTGCAGGCCCGCCTAACTGGCTGAATGCCTCGTAATAGCACTTGGCGGCATCGATACTGCTCACGGCGAACATGGCGTTGAAGCCGATGTTGCCGCCTTGGGTGCGATGGGTCTTCTGGCGGAAGTGGCTGAGAATGTACTGGGTGATTTCCTTGATGCGGTCAGGGTGCAGGAGTGCCTTTTTGTTATCGGCCGCGCTTAGTTTATTCTCATCCTGCTCGCTTTCGATGGCCTTGAACGTTGGACGCACATCGTTGTAGTCGACCTTGAATTTCAGGACCTTTTCGTCGCGGATGGCATCGGTGATGACATAGGAATGCAGTTCGCGACCGAAAACACTGGCGGTGGTGTCAGCCCCGAGGGCGTTTTGCGGGAAGATCGGCGTGCCCGTAAAGCCGAACTGGTAGTAGCGCTTGAACTTCTTCTTCAGGTTCTTCTGGGCTTCGCCGAATTGACTGCGGTGGCATTCATCAAAGATGAATACGACCTGCTTGCCGTAGATCGGTAGGTCGCTTTCGGTTTTCATCAGGTTGTTGAGCTTCTGGACCGTGGTGACGATGATCTTGTTGTCGTCTTTATCCAGGTTGCGCTTCAGTCCGACCGTGCTGTCCGAGCCATTGACGCTGTCCGGTGAAAAACGCTGGTACTCTTTCATGGTCTGGTAGTCGAGATCCTTGCGGTCGACCACAAAAAAGACCTTGTCGATGAAATCCAGCTCGGTCGCCAGGCGGGCGGCCTTGAAGCTGGTCAGCGTCTTGCCGGATCCCGTGGTGTGCCAGATGAAGCCACCGCCTTCGGGCTTGCTCCAGTTCCTGGCTTCGTGGGAGCTTTTGATCTTCCAGATAATGCGCTCGGTGGCCGCGATCTGGTATTCCCTGATGAGGCTTCGATCTGTTTTACGGCCTTATCGAAGTCGGATTCGATGCGCTGGGTTTTGTTGAACTTATCGTATTCAGCAAAGGCCTTTTCCTCGGCCAGCTTGCGGGATATCGAGCCATATCCTTCCAGAATGCGGTATTCGTTGAACGCAAGAAAACGGTTCACGCTTTCGGCAAAGCCTTCCATGGTGAAGGTGGTACGATTCTCAATGATCCGCTCGATGTAGTCGAAGAACGCGGTGACGGCTCGTTCCAGTTTCTTGATCTCGTCTTCCTGCAGGTAGTTCTTACCAATCGCCGCATCGGACTTCAGCACCCGTCCAACCGGTGCGTTCTTGTAGGTCATCATGCCCATCAGCGGTTTTTCGGCGTCGGCTTTCAGATAGATGATTTCAGCGGCGGTATGCCCCGTGATGGCGAAGTGAAATTTATCCTGCACATGGGCGTAGAAATTACGGGTGGTTTCGGAGATCGGATCGTAATCGATACTGCATTCGGCAAAGATATCGGTGATCTGTTGGTAGATCCGACGTTCTGAGGCACGGATGGAGCGGACACGCTCCAGCAGCTCGCGGAAGTAGTCCTTGCCGAAAAAACGGCCATTCTTCATCCGCTCATCATCCATGGCAAAGCCTTTGGTGATGTATTCCTTCAGCAATTGCGTCGCCCAGATACGGAATTGGGTCGCCTTGGATGAGTTTACCCGGTAGCCGACGGAGATAATGGCGTCCAAGTTGTAGAATTTGACGGATCGAGTCTGGGTCTTTCCCTCGATGGCCCCGTGCTGAGTGGTATGTTCCAAAATGGAACTAGCCACTCTTTCCTCCAGTTCACCGGACTCAAAGATATTCTTCAAGTGCTTGGTGATAGCCGGACGTTGCACCCCGAAAAGCTCGGCTATTCGCTCCTGCGTAAGCCAGATGGTCTCATCGTGCAGGATGCACTCCACCTTCACCTGGCCGTCGGGCGCGGTGTAGAGCAGAAACTCGGTGGCCTCATCCCGTGTGGTAAGTTTGCGCTGGTTGGGGTCAATCATGTATTCCTCCGCTTCTCGCTGCGAACGCGATAGAGGCGTTCCGTGAAGCCGCCTTCATTTTCAAAATCTTGTGCCAAGCGTTCGACCTGACGGTCAAGGAGTGCATTCGCTAACTGCGCCACCTGAAAGCTCTTCAGCTTGCGATAACCACCGTGTTTGGGGATCAAATCAGACATCATGCGCCTCGTTTATTACCACAAAGTCCACCCCGGTCCATCCGGTCCACCTTGCAGCCACCCCGCTTGAATTCTCCCCGCATCATGCAACACCCTCCAGCCTGGGTAAGCTCAACAGCAGATCGCGGTAGTAGGCGTATTGCTTCTGCCGCAGCTCAATCTCTCGCGGCAGTCCTTCTGTGATGGAGTTGGTGAGGGCGTCGAACTTATCCAGAATGGCAACGATGCGGGCTTGTTCGGCAAGCGATTTTTCAGGGTCGTACGCGTAGGGGACCGGGAGTTGGAGCTGCTTGATGATGGTCGAATTGAGGTCTCCCCTCGCTCCCTGCCCTAGAGATTTGATCTTCTCATAGTTGAGACTCGCCCAGTGGAAGACGTAACGATATAGGGCTTTAGTTCTGTCAATTTCCAAGCAACCGCAGTGCTGATTTGTTGTTAAGGGAATTTTGTTAATCGCGGATCTGCCTGCCGTAGCTCCGGATATTGCAATGATAACGCAATTCGCAGGGATCCATTTCGCTGAAGAACTTTCTAATGCCGCTTTAGTTATTTTTATTTCAGTGCGCTCGATGTCGGAAAACCTGACTTCCTGGGTTCTTAGCCATGGGATAGTCGGTTGCTCGTAATCCGTGACCTCTCCCAGCGCCTTCCACTCCACCTCAGCCCCATCGAGCAGTTTTTCCAGAAAGAAATTGTTACTCATCGCTGCCATCCTGGGGTTGATCGGGTAAACTTCGCATCCTGCCATCTTTGGCGTTCAGGGGAGAGACCACCTTTTTCCCGGTTTTGGCCTCCAGCTCCATTCGCGCGTTTCTGGCGACCTGTGCCATCCACTGCTTGAACGGCTCAGCCTTGGGTGAAGGAATGGATTGGATCAGGCGGAAAAGCTGCTCGGTATCGGCGCAATCGGTTTTATATTTCTTCCCATCCGCGGCGGTCATTTTCAGTTGACTACAATTTGTAGTCAACTCACTGCCCTCTTTCTTCAGACGCCCTTTCAATACACTCCAGTATTTGCGGGGATTCGGGCTTTCCGTTAAAACAGCCACCACATCAACAATGGAAAAATACCATTTTTCCTTTTCATCATCCCACAGCGTACGAACCTTGCAGTCTTCAAAAACTTTTACAGCCTCTTTTTTACTCATGCCTATGCTCCTTCAATTTCTCCGACAATCGCGTCAATGTCCGCGCGCAGCCGGTCGATCTTGGCCACGGTGGTTTTGAGTTCGGCATTGAGCCGGGTGATATCAACCACCTCCCGGTTGTCTTTGGCTTCGACATAGCTGCTGACCGACAGGTTATAGTCTTTGTCGACGACCACCTGGTAGTCCACCGATTTGGCGAAATGGTCGGTATCGGCCTTGCTGTCAAAGGCCTCCATAATGGCTTCGATATGCGGTTCGGTCAGCACATTGTTGTTGGTCTCTTTCTTGAACAGCCCGCTGGCATCGATGAATTGGGTCTTGGTGTCTGTTTTATGCTTGGACAGCACCAGGATATTCACCGCGATGGTGGTGCCGAAGAAGAGGTTGGGAGCCAGGGAGATCACGGTTTCCACATAGTTGTTATCCACCAGGTACTGGCGGATCTTCTGCTCAGCCCCGCCGCGATAGAAGATGCCGGGGAAGCAGACGATGGCGGCACGGCCTTTGCCGGAGAGGTAACTCAGCGCATGCAGCACAAAGGCGAAGTCGGCCTTGGATTTGGGAGCCAGCACGCCAGCGGGGGCGAAGCGCTCATCGTTGATCAGCGTGGGATCTTCGTCACCCTTCCATTTTACTGAATATGGCGGATTAGAGACGATGGCATCGAAGGGCTTGTCGTCGCCGAAATGCGGTTCGATCAAGGTGTTGCCCAGCTTCATGTTGAACTTGTCGTAGTTGATGTTGTGCAAGAACATGTTCATACGGGCCAGGTTGTAGGTGGTGTGGTTGATCTCTTGGCCAAAGAAGCCCTCCTCGATGATGTGGGCGTCGAAATGTTTCTTGGCTTGCAAGAGTAGCGACCCGGAGCCGCAGGCCGGGTCGTAGATCTTGTTGACGCTCTCCTGCTTGTGCATGGCCAGACGGGCGATCAGCCGCGAGACATGCTGCGGGGTGAAGAACTCGCCACCTGACTTGCCCGCATTGGCGGCGTAGTTGGAGATGAGAAACTCGTAGGCATCGCCGAAGAGGTCGATCTGGCTGCCGTGGAAGTCGCCGAAGTCGAGACCGGCAACGCCTTTGAGCACAGCAGCCAGACGGGTGTTTTTGTCTTTGACGGTGTTGCCCAGGCGGTTGCTGGTGGTGTCAAAGTCAGCAAACAGGCCTTTGATGTCGACTTCGGAGTCATAGCCGCTGGCTGAGCTTTCGATGGCGCTGAAGATGGCGGCCATATCGGTGTTCAGATTCTCGTTGTCGTTGGCACCCTTGGCTACATTGACGAAGAGCTGGCTGGGATAAATGAAATAGCCCTTGGTCTTGATGGCATCATCTTTGATTTCAGGAGTGATGATCCCGTCCCCCAGCTCTGCATAGTTGATGCTCTCATCATCGGCCTCGATGTAGGAAGCAAAGTTCTCGCTGATGAAGCGGTAGAAGAGCGTGCCGAGGACGTACTGCTTAAAGTCCCAGCCATCGACTGCACCGCGCACATCGTTTGCGATCTTCCAGATCTGGCTTTGCAGGGCGGCACGTTGTTGGGTACTGGTCATTCTGTTCTCCTGTCATTCTTTAGGTAGATAGGAGTGATGTGTAGCAGTCATTACACGGGTGTGCAACCGTTTTCGATTGTGCTTCCGGTCGCTGTTCCTTACGTTTTTCGCGCAAGAGTTTGTAAGTGCCTGAAAAACAGTGTGATGTGTAGTATATGTTCCTTCTGTGCGATATTTATCAAAAAGGTCACAATGAAGACGCTTTCTTGTTTACGGCGGGATGTTATTTTGACAGATCCGGGGATTGATGCAAGACTGCTTGGGAATAGTGAGGCTTGGGATTGGATTGGGAGCGAGGTGATCTATGCTGGGTTGGATCGGAACGGGCGTGATGGGGCGCTGGATGTGCGGGCATCTGATGGATGCCGGTCATCCGGTGGTTGTGTATAACCGGACAAGGGCCAAGGCGCAGCCTTTACTGGATGCCGGTGCCCAGTGGCGGGATACCCCGGCGGCGGTGGCTGCGGCGGCGGATGTGGTTTTCACGATGGTCGGCTTCCCGGCGGATGTCGAAGCGGTCTATTTTGGCGAGACGGGGATTATGCAAACGTTGTCGGCAGGTAAGACGGTGGTGGACATGACCACGACGCGCCCCTCGCTGGCGCAACGGATCGCGGTAAGTTGCCAGGCGATCGGGGCGCATGCGCTGGATGAGACCGCCCGGCTTGGGTTGTCGCTGCCGGGGTTGCAGTTGGCGCACCGCCTCTACCTGGACGTCCAGGCCGCCGGGGAAGGCGCTTGCGGAACCCAGGCGCTGATCCATGCGATAGAACGATGTTCAGCGGGAGCTTGAGTGAGCCTTTCGCTAGCGGCGATTGGCTCTTTGTTCGAATTTCCGGGTTTTCTAATACCCCATGCCCCTTACGATGCCCATTTCAGGTCCAACTTACGGTGGTGCTCCACGCAGTCACGCAAGTATAGGTTGATAAGATTCTGGTAGGGTATTCCGGATTCAGCCGCCAACTCTTTGAAGTATGAAATGATGTCGGTTCCCATCCGGATGGTCACCTGTTTTTTGAGGCGGCATGCGTAGGGATTCCGACGCTTCTTCAGCTTTGATAGATCGTATTCTTGTTTCATGATGCACCCCATGGGTATTCACGTTCTTCGTTCTTAGTTGCCTTGCGAGCCGAGATGATCCTGATCATATCACCATTCTGACGGAGGCAGTGGCAAACCATCAGAATCCGTAGCCTGCCGCTGACGCCGAGAAGCAGAAAGCGATCTTCCATTTCCTCATGCTCGTCGTCGTAAAACTCAACCGCTTGCTGGTCGTAGAAGACCGATCTGGCCTCTTCGAATGAAACACCATGCTTTCGCTGGTTCTCACGATTCTTCCGCTCATCCCACTCGAATTTCAGGTCAGTCATAACTACACTGTAAATACAAGCATGACTTGAGTCAATATGTCATTTCAGACTCAACCAGATCAGGTCTTGTGAGGGACTTGCAGAACCCCTCGTGGTGCCCGCTTGAAGCCGGGCACCACGAGGGGTTCTGTAAGTAAAAATGGCGGATTCTGTGCGCGTGACAGTTATTGCGCCCTCTGCTGGGAGGGAATCGTGATTTTCGGGCACACTCCGTCCTTCCCGGCGTTCAGAACCGGGTTATCCGATTTTCTTCTTGCTCTGGCTGTTCTTCTTGAAAACAAAGGGTTGGAAATCACAGGCATCCGAGCTAATATCCCGCGCATCGGGTTTTGCGGCGGCATGGTACGGCCTTAGGAAACAAGGGCCGGGAGCATAGGTTAGAGGTTCGGTTAGTTCGGAGCTGAAGCATTATACTTTACAAAACCCCTCGCCGTGCCCGGCTTCAAGCGGGCACGGCGAGGGGTTTTGCAAGAGCCTCTTGTGTTGTGTCGCTACCGTTGCGAGAACCTGAAGGATCATAGAGCACCTGGCCCTAATTCCGCAGCAGCTCACCGAGGACGGTTCGCCCTACCTTCTAGGCCGTTTCCCTTACGTCCAAGTTCGTGAGTCTTTCCTTGGTTGTTGGGCGTTGGATGTTGGTTGTTGGGCGTTGAAATAAATAGCCACGCTGCCTACTTCTCCGGCAGAGGCCGGACGGCGTCGCTATATTCGGGGTGGGGGGTGAATTGCGCTTGCATGCCCTTGGAGACGTAGATCTCGGTCGGTCGGCGGTCGGGTACCATGATGGCCTGGCTGCCGGGGAAGCGCGCCAGGGTGGCGGCGGCATCCTCGATACCGATGACGAAGAGCGCGGTCGAGAGGGCGTCGGCCTCGGTGGCGGATTTGCTCAGGACCGTCACCCCGGCCATGCCTTCGACAGGATGTCCCGAGCGCGGATCGATGATGTGCGCGTAGCGTTTGCCGTTGATCATGACAAAGCGTTCATAGTTCCCGGAGGTGGCCAGTGCCATGCCGCTTTGGAGCGCGAGGACGCCGAGTGTCTCGCCCTCCGCGAACGGATCCTGGACGCCGATCCGCCACGGTCGATCGGGCGTGGCCTTGCCGTGGACACGGATGTTGCCGCCGAGGTTGAAGATGGCATTGACAGCGTTGCTGGCGACGACGGCCTCGTAGCAACGGTCGACGGCAAATCCCTTGGCGATGCCGCCGAGGTCGAGGGTTGTGCCGGCGGCCGTCATGCGGGCGGTGTCCTCGCCGAGTTCCAGCTTGTCGATGCCCATCAACCGGCGCGCGTCCTCGATCATGGCGTCGGACGGCAACTGTTCCGGGGTCTTTCCTCCGCTGAAGCCCCACAGCCGGACCAGCGGCAGGACCGTGGCATCGAAGGCCCCGCCAGTCCCTTGGGTATAGTGCCGCGTGCGCTCGAGCATCTGGCGTGTGAGCGGGCTGACGGGCACGGGCTCCGTGGTGGCGTTGAGCCGGGAGATCTCGCTGTCCGGGATGTAGACGCTCATCTGGCTGTTGATCGTTTCCAGCATGGCGGCGGTCTTCTCGCACACGGCGTCGAGCTGGTCGGCATCATCGGTGCGCAGCGTGACGGAGGCGAACGTGCCCATCACCGGCCAGACTCGCTCGACGGGAGCCGGGCGCGAGGGAAAGGTGCGCGATCGGTGAATGAGAAACGCGAGGGCGGCGATGACGAAAATACTGCTGATCAAAGTCTGTCGGCTGATCTTATTCATGGTGTCCTGCTTTCTATCGGGTGGTGATGATTTTCGGCATGAGGGGGCGCGGATGACGGGTGAAAGCGGCGAACCCCGCACGGGTCTCCGCATCCGGGAACCGCTGGTGGAGGATCTCGAAACACGCTTCCGCTTCCGCCTCTCGCTGGAAGCACGCCAGTTGCCGGACGGCCCGGCGCAGGAAGGCGGCGAAGCCCTCGGCGGCAACCGGATCTGTCGGCAGTGCCTCCTCGAATGCGCGGAGGGAGCCGGGTAGGAGGTCGAAGGCGGTGGCGAATACCATGACGCCCGCCTCGGGCTCCGCGCTCAGGGCTCCGCCTTCAAACAAGGCCGCCATGGACTGGTAGATCATGCGTCTACACGACACGGCGGTGCCGGGGGCGGGGGACATGGAAAGCCCGGTAAAGGCCCAGTAGAGCGCCTGGCTTTCGGGCAGCCGCCAGTCGACGTTTCCGTAGCGCTGCTCGATCTGCCGCATCCGCGGCGCGTCCATGCGCAGCGCCGCCTGCAGCGCGGCGTGGTCGGCCTGTCCGGGGAGATTCCTGTGCCCGGTTACCTGCATGACGCTCGTGATCCAGCGTTGACGGTAGAGGTCCGCGTGGTCGTCTGAGGGGCCGCCGATCTTATGCTGGAAAAGCTGGCCCAGTTCCAGGCAGATCGCGGGGGCCGTGGCCGTGGCGGGAATCGCGCGGTCGCGCAGCAGGTGCAGGCCGTTGAGTATCCATTGCCAGCGGCTGTCGTCGTCAGGCATCAGCACGCTGATGTTATAGGCCATGTTCCAGGCCTGGAGCGCCCAGACCTGCGGGAATTCCGGTTCCAGAGATGTGATCCAGTCGGCGAGCTGGATCAGTTCGAGGAAACGCCCCTGCTCCTGGAGCATGGCGGCGCGGATCCAGAGTCCATCGGTAATCAGCCCCCGGAAGCCGCCCAGGAAGACGGTAGCGAAATGGACGGATGGCGGTGGAACGGCATAGCCGCCTGAAGGCGGGACTACAAACGGAGTCCCCCCGTTCGTAGTACCGGCTTCAGCCGGAATCCCAGGGGGATGCGCATGGTACTGTAATTGACGGAACGGCGATAGGCGCTCGTTCACCACTCCGGCGGCTGCGAGCAGGCAGGCGCTGGCGATCAGTGCGGCGGTTGTCTTCAAGGCGGCGCTCATTGGGGGAACTCCCGTCGTCGCAGATGCAGGCTGCTGAGCAGGCAGAGGAAGGCGGGAATGGCCGCCAGCAGCGAGACCGCCGCCCGTGCGAGCTGGGCGGTGCCGATAATGCGGGCGTCGGCAAGCTGACGCAGCGGCATCAGGCGCAGGGTCGTGGCGGTGCCGTGATGAAGCCGCCCGAGCATCCATTCGCCTGCCCGGGAAAACGCCGTTTCCGCCGGTTCATGGGTCCCGTGACTGTGATCCGCTGGCGGGATGGCGGCGAAGGTATGCGCGAGCATCACCGCCAGCACCAGGGCGATGGCGGTGAACACGGCCACCGGGAACGAGAACAACGCCCCCAGCGACAGGGCCAGCGCGGCGGCGGCGGCGAGAAAGCAGAACAGCACCAGCAAGGCGTGCAGCAGGTTCGCGCTGAACGTGCTCTCGCGGTGCAGCAGGGTCACGGGCGCCAGCGGACTGAAGAACACGGTGGCGGCGGAGTCCAAGTGGTTGGAGAAGCTGACACTGACCGTGCCGTGGTATGCGGCTGGTGCCAGGGGAAGCTGATGCAGGCCGTCGAGCAGGGCGGTGACCGGCACCAGCCGTTCGATTCCCTCTTCCGTGCGGATGGTCCAGGTGCCATGGATCGGGCTGCGCTCCAGCGCGGCACAGTGGAACCGGAATTGCAGCGACCAGTCCGCGTCCGCGACGGCGGATTCAACGGACGGCGCCGCGCCAACCGGAACGGTCCATGTGTAACGCTGGCCGGGCGGAATCCGGAAGGCTTCGGTCTTGACCTGGTTCAGCAGGCTGGCGGAATCCGCTGCCGGTGCCCCGCTCATGCGCATGACGATCTGACGGGCGGCGGCTTCCTCCCGTAGCGTGGCGTCATCCGGCTGAAAGGCCGCGTGCCCGTCCAGGATGCGGATGGCTGGCGACGGGGTCGCGCGGTCGCGGATGGCGACAGCGGTCCGTAGCGCGGCCCCTGCCACCGCCAGCAGGATCGCGTTCAGCGCCAGCAGCCCGAGCCACTTCCCGAGCCAGACGGCGGGCAGTGGCGCGGGCTTTACGATGATCGCGGTGAACGCCCCGCTTTCGATATCCTGCGCGCAGAGCGCGGCGGCGGTCCAGAGGGTGCCGACCAGCAGGATGGCGAACACCAGGGCGGGCGGATAGATGACCGCCAGTTTCAGCAGGCTTTCGGTGGAACCGTCGCCGCGCAGGGTGAAAGGCAGGACGGCCCCGGCCGCCAGCACCGCGAGCAGCATCCAGGCGAACGCGCGGGAATTGACGATCCGGCGTCGCGTGACCTGGAAGACGGCAAGGATGGCGCGCAGGCTTTTCATGGCTGGGTGGTGTCCGCGGTCCCGGCACTACGGACCGCCTGGTCGAAGAAGGTTTCCAGTTTAAGGCGGGGATGGTCAACCGTCGCCGCCTGGCCGGTGACGCGGTGGAAGGCGTCCTGGATGACGAACAGGTCCTCGGGGCGGATATCGGCGGCGGTGAATCGGGTCAGCTCGCGCTGCTCGAGCATCTCGTGCAGCGGCCCGCCAGCGATCAGCCGCCCGTCCTGCAGGATGCAGACCGCCTCGCAGATATCCTCGATATCGGCCAGCAGGTGCGAGGAGATGATCACGGTCCTGCCCTGGGCGGCCCGCTCGCGCAGCAGGTCCTTGACCAGGCGGCAACCGGACGGGTCGAGCCCGGCGGTCGGTTCGTCGAGGATCAGCAGCTCCGGGTCGTTGACCAGCGCCTGGGCGAGCCCGAGCCGGCGGGTCATGCCCTGCGAGAACTCGCCGACCGGTCGATTCGCCGCGGCGGAAAGCCCCGTGGTCTCCAGTAACGCGTCGGCTTTCCGGCGGGCTTCCTTGCCGGCGATGCCGAACAGGCCGGCGTGGAAATGCAGCATGTCGCGGGCGCTCAGGTACGGATACATGCCGGTGGTTTCGGGCAGGTAGCCGAGGCGCTGGCGTGTCGCGCGGTCACGCGGGGCCCCGCCGAGCACGCGGACGCTGCCGCCGGACGGGTGCAGCAGGCCGGTCAGCATCTTCAGGGTGGTGGTCTTGCCGGACCCGTTCGGCCCCAGCAGGCCGAAGATCGTGCCGGCGGGTATGTGCAGGTCCAGGTCGCGGACGGCGGTGACGTTCACGCGTCCCCAGAAGTCGCGGAAGTGCTTGGTCAGTTGGCAGGTCTCGATGGCGTTCATGCGTGCTCCGACTGTTCAAACCGGCGGCACCCCAGGATGAGTACCGCCGCCGTGTAAAGCCCGGCGTAAAGCAGCGTGCCGGCCAGCAGGGGTGCAGGCGCCTGCGTGCCGGTGGCCGGTGTCCAGAACCGCTGCCAGTTGGGTATGACCGCCAGCACGAGGGCGCGGGCGGCAGTGTTGGTGATCCGGGTCGCCAGCAGCCAGTCGACCGAGAGGCCGGCGGCGAGCAGCAGGAAGCAGGCTGCGGCGACTGATGCCGGTGTCAGCCACATCGACAGGGTCAGCGCGATGGCGGCAAACAGCAGCAGGCCGGCGGCGATCAGCAGTGCGGCGATCAGGGTCGAGGGATCCAGTGTGTAGCGGACCGTGCCCGTCCAGTTGCCAGCGCGGTCATAGAAGCCGGTCAGCAGCGCGGCGAGGGTCAGCAGCATCGGCAATAGGCAGAACACCGCCGTATGGAACGTCGCCCGGCGGCTGGCGTCGGCAGCGGCACCCAGTACGCAGGCCAGCACGATGCAAAGCGCACCGCTGGCGGCGGTGGTCAGGTCGAGGCGCAGTCCGGTTTCCGGCGAGAAGGATTCGGCGCTGCGCTGCGCCAGCAGGGTGACCATGGCGCACGTGGTGGAAAATACCAGCAGCACGAGCGCCATGCCCGCGTAGCGGGCCAGGAAGAGCAGCGAGGGCGAGACCGGCTTGACCAGGATCATGGCGTCGGTCCCCGAATGGCGCGCCCGACCGGTCAGTGAGCAGGCGGCATAGGCGGCGAGGGCGATGCCGGCGACAAGCTGGAAGGCCAGCCCGCCATCGCGTGCCAGGCGTGTGGCGCTATCGCCGAAGGTATGGGCGAAGGCCAGCGGCAGCATCAGCGTGAAAGCCGCGACGGCCACGGCGATCAGCATGCAGACGGGGTTCCGCAGCAGGGATCGGGCATGGATAAGCGACAGGCTGGAAAATGATCCTGTAAAATACATGCCGGCGATTCTGCCAGCTTTCCGCATCCGCATCAATAGCCGATTCATGCAAATGAATGCTTGCAAGGCTTATGGGTACGGTGTAGATTACCGCCCGCTTGAACGGAGATTTATGCCTAAAGATGATCATATTGAAATTGACGGTGTCGTTATCAAGGTGCTGCCCGCGACCATGTACCGGGTGAAGCTGGATAACGGACACGAGGTCCTGGCGCACATCTCCGGCAAGATGCGGAAGCATTTCATCCGTATCACGGCCGGGGACAAGGTGACGCTTGAGATTTCCCCCTACGATCTGACGAAGGGGCGCATCTCCTACCGTCACCGCACATGAACCTGCTCAGGTCAGCTTGAATGTACTCAGGCAGGCCTGGAAGTCCGGTGGGAGCGGGGCGGTGACGCGCATTAGTGCGTCGGTGAAAGGGTGGCGGAAGCGCAGGGCCTGCGCGTGCAGCATCTGCCGCGGTATTCCCGAGAGTTTCTCGCTCAGTTTCACCCCGGAGGCGTATTTGCGGTCGCCCATGACCGGATGCCGTATGGAGGCGAGATGAATGCGGATCTGGTGGGTACGCCCGGTCTCGATGCTGACGGCGACATGCGTGGCATTGGAGGATACATCCAGCACGCGCACGTTGGAGACGGCGGTTTTCCCCCCGATCGGTTTCGAGACACGGTGCTCGCCCCGTTTCATCGGGCCATGCACGATCGCATGGTAGACTTTTGTGACGGTCTTGGCCCGGAACGCGGCGATCAGTCGTTCGTTTGTCTCGTCATCGCAGGCGAAAAGCAGGCAGCCGGAGGTGTCGCGGTCGAGGCGATGGACGGCCTTGAGCGTGGCGATGCCGAGCTGCTCCTGCAGCAGGGTCTCCAGGCTTTTGGGGCCGCAGGAGAGGACCCCGGCCGGCTTGGCTGCCACGACGCAGTGCTTGTCGCGAAACAGGATCGGGACGGGGCGTCTTGCCGGGCCGCTCACATCAATGCCGTCGCGGAGGATGGTGACGCTGTCGCCGACTGCCAGCGCATGCCGAGCCATCCATATGCGGGTGCCGTTGACAGATACGCTCCGCAGGTCGATAATCGCCTTCGCCGCCTTCTTGGAAAGGCTGAGCTTGCGGGCGATGAAATCAAGCAGGGTGGTCTTGTCGTCGGCACGGCGGACGGGGTAGTCGATGTTTTGCATAAAGTTTTCTTTTCTCTGCGCTTTTCATTCCTTTTAAGATCTGATACACAGTAGCGGGTTTATCACAGCGCGGCAAGCGTTTGGTTACGGAATCGCACAACAGGAGCAGACATGGCAGAGCAGGGCGGGGCACAGAGAAAAAGCCGGGCAGAGACAGAGGCGTGGATTCTTTCCGTTCTGGAGGCCGAGGGGGCGCTGCCCCTGGACGACCTGCTGGAGGCCTTGATGTATTTCGGCAGCGCCGGGTCTGACCGGCGTGTCGATGGGTGGGCCGAACTGATCCAGGACACACTGAGCGCGCGCGGCGAGGGTCTCGGCATGCTGAGCGTCCTGGCGCTGCGCTGCCAGTGGCACGCGCACGAACCGGCGTTCAAGGGGATTTGCGCGGATGCGATCGAGCGGGCTTTCGCCACCCGGCTGGGGAAGGTGCACTTCAAGAACGCGGGGTTCCGTGATCCTGCCGTCACGGCGGAGCAAGCCGTGCACCGCATGGATGTGCTGGCGCGGCTGAAGGACGGTGTGTTCTGCGCGGACAAGACCTGGGGGTTCGGCGTGGTCCGCCGTGTCGATGACTTCTATGAGCGCGTGTCGATCGACTTCGACCGCAAGCGCGGGCATGAGATGGCCATGGCTTATGCGGCCGAGAGCCTTGAGCTGGTTCCGCATTCGCACTTCCTGGTGCGGTTGCATCAGGATCAGGCGGCCATCCGCAAGATGATTGAGGCGGATCCAGCGGCGCTGGTGCGCCTGGTGCTTGAAAGCTACGGTCCGCTGACTGTCGATCAGCTCAGTGCGCACCTGGTTCCCCGGGTGATGCCCGAGTCGGACTGGAAGCGCTTCTGGGACGCGGCCCGAAAGGCGCTCAAGGCCGATCCGCTCGTGCATCTGCCGCCCAAGCGCACGGATCCGCTCAAGCTGCTCGAATCGGCCGATGCGCATGTGGTGGCCGAGTTTGCCGTGCTGGATAGCTTGCGCGAGCCGGAGGCTATCCTGAAGAAGGTGGATGCCCTGGACACAGCCGGTCTGCTGGATAGGTTGACGCGTGACCGTGCCGGTCTGGTGGCGGATCGTCTGGCCTTTGCCGTATGGGGGGCCGAGGACCGGGAGCCTTCATTGGCGCTGCGGGCGCTGTTGACAGCGGAGCGGTTGGGTCTGCCCGATTCCGAGGGGCGGCTCGGTGAACGTCGGATTGATGTGCCGGCGGCCTATGCCAGGGTCCTGGATGGGAAAGCGCTGCTGGACGTGCTGCATGCCCTGCCGGTTAGGCTGATGGCGGCCTGCATCGAACGGTTCACGGTCTTGTTCCCGGGGCGGGCCACTGAACGCCTGCTTGATCTGCTGCCGTCGCTTTCCGTGCAGATTGTGCAGGAGGCCCTGCCGCGTATACGCCAGGCCGGCGCGGGCGAACGCCTGGAATCGGTGGTACGGGGACGCTTGAACGCGCGCAACGCGGGACCGGCCCTGCTGTTCTGGCTGTTGCGCAACCCGGACGAGGCGGCAAGCCTCGCCGGCAGTGATCCGGCCGAGCTGCTGCGCCAGGGGGTGGATGCGCTGGAGTATCCGGCGGCGGGCGAGATGCTCAAGGCGCAGCATCAGTTACGGGCGCTTTATGAATCGGGTGGGTGGCTTGGCGACCGGCTGGAGGCGTTGAGCAAGGAGCAGCGCACGGTGTTTGTCGCCAAGCTGATGGAAAGCCACGGCTGGGACGAGACCGGTCGGCGGTCGGTGCTGGCGGGCATCATCAAGCGTTATCCCGAGCTGCAGGCACTGATCAGCGGGCGTCCGGACGCCGCCGCGCCGAAAGCGCGGGCACGCATGACCTCCTGGCGCAGCTATCGCGAACGGCAGGTCCAGTTCCAGCGGTTGATGGAAGTCGAGATCCCGGAGAATGCCCGTGAAATCGCTGTCGCCCGCAGCTATGGGGATCTGCGTGAGAATGCCGAGTTTAAATACGCGAAGGAGCACCAGCGGATCCTGTATCGCCGGCGCGACGAGATGGAACTCGATCTTGAACATGTCAAGGGCACGGACTTCGCCGGCTGCGATAGCGAGGCTGGCGGGATGGGCACGGAAGTGCAGATCCGCCGTCCGGATGGACGTCTCGAACGCTATTGCATCCTGGGCGAATGGGATCGGGATGAAGACTTGAACGTCATCTCCAGCCTCAGCCAGGTGGCCAAGCAGCTCGAAGGCCGGCGCGTAGGCGATACCGCGGAGCTTCCCGGCACCATCGGTCAGGACCGCTGCGAGGTGGTGGCGGTCGAACCGCTCAGCCCCGCCGTTCAGGCCTGGCTGGCGGCCGGACCGACGGCACAGGGCACGTCGTCCGCCGAGGCATGAAGCCCATTCGATTCCGCCGCAGATCAAAGTTTATGGCACTGCGCCAGGAAGAACTCGCGGCTCCACAAGGCGAGCGATGGAAGTTCGATGGGCTTGAGAAAGCGTTCAACATCCTGGGTGGCTTTGCGCCAGTCGACGGTCTCGATCACCGCCGTCAATGCGGCAATACACCACGTGTTGTCTGTTGAAGGTGTCTTGCCCGCCCAGGTGCCCTGCTGGTTGAGCGCGGCAGACAAGAGCGCATGATTGACCGGTGTGTGCCGTGCGGTGTACCAGATGAAATCGTACCAGTCGCGGCCTTTTAGATAATCGCGGCAAAGCAATGCATGCATCTTGCCGGCAAACAGGCTTGGCAAGTCGAATACGCGAACGGCTGCCGGGAAGGGATAATCGAGGATTGGCATAAGATAGGTGGCACCCGCGGGCGGGTTGGTATCGACTTCGAGTTTGATGCGTAACTTTCGCATCGGGCCGGTCCGGGGCTGGTAAGCCAATGTCAGGAGGCTGCCCAGCGATTGATCTTTAAGGAATGCCTTGCGAACGGTCTGTCCGCTTCTGGATCGGTCCTCGATCTCGAGCGCATAGCCATAGGCCACAAGCTCATCGCGAACCTGCTGGAGATAGGGTGTCAGTTGAAAATGGGAGTCAGGAATGCGCAAGGCAAAATCCAGATCCTCGGAAAAACGATTCAGGCCGTGAAAGATGCGTAGGCAGGTGCCACCTTGGAAACCGGCATCGTTGAAGAAGTCGGTGCGTCCCAAGGCTGCAAGGATGATCTCCTGCGAGATTTCACGCAGAGCCTGTTCCTCCTCCTGTGCCGAGGCGCAACCATACGTTGCCAATCGTTCCTGGATGATTTCCACACTCATACGCCCAGTTCCTTTCTGATTCCCGCAAGAAATCGACAGACCCGTCCGGTGCGATAGACGCCTGACAATACATCAAAGGATGTTCCCGTCAACGTTGCCAGGTCTGCTTCGTCAATGCGCAGGCTGTCTCGCAAGGGGGCGAGTTCGCCCCAGTCGCAGCGGTTTACATAGACATAGTCTGCCAGCGCTTTCAGGGGTGTCGCCATGAAGAAACAACCGGAAGCGTGCAGGTCCTGACGTTGCACACCGGCGAACAATGGCTCCTGCGGGATACGGGTATAGCTGAATCGTCCCAGCGGCGTGTCGAATAAGCGGGCTCGCTTGTGGGATACGTTGGCGATTGTGTAGACAGCCTCCGGAATCCAGCCGTGATGGGCAAGCGCGGATTCGAGGCTGATGTAGCTGGGACCGTGAATCCGCTGTGCCAGGACAAACAAATCAATGGGGTCATGCCTGTAGCGTGTGGCAAGGCAAAAGAGACCGCGCCGGATCCGCACGATTTCACCGGAACCGGTGGCACGTTTCAGCAGGGCGTCAAGGCGGGGACCGTCGTTATCGACCCAAAGTGCCGCTTCGTTCCGTGTAAAAATGTTGCCTTGTGCGTTTTCAATGGCAATCTCGGTAATGGTTTGCATATGCGTGATACTGTCACATAATGACAGTTAGTTGCAATAAATAAATTGCGGGCCAACTTCAAGCCACTCGAAGCTGGGCACCGCCATTTTCCCTATTGAAGCGGGCGTGAGACATGGTATGATTCCCAGTCATGAAGGAAATGATTAAGTTAATGCGATCAATGACTGGCTGTGTGCTGATGGGCAGTATGCTGCTCACGGGCTTTTCCGGCGCGGTGCTGTGCGTCGGAGATGAAGGCCACGTCGCGGTCGAGTCCCTGCACCATGATCATTGCGGTCATTCGCACCATGGAGAGGTTCCCGGACATCAGGATGCTACATATCCGGATGTCGACGATGCCGCGAGCTGCACAGGGACATGTGTTGATGTCCCGCTAGCCATTGACACGGCTTCGCTGAGTGCCAGGACCCTGAAAGACGGGAAGCTCTTTGCGAGTGTATGCGCAGGCACGTTATGGACCGACAATTCGTCCCTTGCGTTTGCCCGTACGTGCGGGCTGGTGCGACCGCCTGACGAGGTCATGCTTCGTCTTGCCCCGTCAATCCTCGAAAAGCGCATAATCGTCCTGCGTGTTTGATTCCTGCCTTGGGCCGGGACGTTTGTCCCGTGTCCTTTCCTGGTGCCGCGCGATGCGTGATTCCTTTACCGGAAGATCGCGAGGCGCTCGGAAGCCTGCTGATCCTGACACCATCGGGGTCGCATGTTCCTCTGAGCAGTCTGGCGGAAATCAAGACCGTGACGGGATTACGGCAGATCAGCAGGGAGAACACGCAGCGCTACATTTCCGTGGAATGCAATGTCCGCGGGCGTGATGTCGGCTCGTTTGTGCGAGACGCCCAAGCCCTGATTGATCGGTCTATCCAGTTGCCGCCGGGTTACCGGGTAGCATGGGGTGGGCAGTTCGAGTTGCAGCAGGCCGCCAATCGCCGGCTGGCGATCGTCATGCCGCTCACCCTGGTGCTGGTGGTCGGGATGCTCTACGGTCTGTTTGGATCGTTGCGAATGGTTCTGCTGGTCGTGCTGAACATTCCTCTGGCCATGGTCGGAAGCATTCTGGCACTGGCGGCCTTCGGGCAAAGCGTCAGCATCCCGACGTCGATTGGCTTCATTGCGCTGTTCGGTGTCGCCTTGACAGACGGCGTGGTCCTGATCTCGGGATTCGAACAGCTTCGACAGGAAGGCATGGCCCTACATGAAACGATCATCTTCGCCTGCCGCTCCAAATTCAGGCCCATCCTGATGACCTCACTGACCACCGCGCTCGGCCTGCTGCCGGTGATCGCGGCAACGGGCACGGGATCGGAGGTACAGCGTCCGCTGGCGATCGTGGTTGTCTTCGGGCTGGCCACGTCAACAGTGGTAACACTTTTTATCGTTCCAACCGCCTATTACTGGATCGAGAAGAAATGGCCGCGTAAGCTGACGCAGGCCTTATAACAGAAAAAGGAGAAACCATGCAGCAGAAAAGAGAGACGATGCAAGCAACACAAGAAAGAAAAGCAACGCAGAACGCCATCCGCATCATGTCCGCACTAACCATCGTCACATGGCTTGGCGCAGGATGCGGCAAAGCCGATAAGATAGAACCGCCAGCACCCGAAGCGACCCACGTGCCCAAGGCGGTTGAAACCGAGAAATGGGAGCCGCAAACGGTGACTCCGTCGAAAGCTCCCAGCGACCAAGGGCATGAAGGGCACGATCATGGCCCGGGTGGACATACGCACTGAAAAGCTTCTGACTACAGTTCCCCGGTCACGGGGAACTGCAGTTGGCGAAGGAGTACATCTTCGACGCGCCCTTGGCGGAAGCCGAACTGCGTCTGCGTCCGGTACTGATGACGGCGTTGACGACCGTGCTCGGGCTGCTGCCCCTGCTGCTGGCGAGTGGCATCGGCGCGGATGTGCAGCGGCCGCTGGCCGTGGTGGTCGTCTTCGGATTGACGACCTCCACCTTGCTGACGCTGTTTGTCATCCCGGCCGTATACGTCTGGATGGAGGACCGCATGGAACGTAAACAAGCCTGAGGAAGGATAGGAGGAAAACATCATGAAACGTATTGTTGCATTCGTTAAGCCCAACATGCTGGACGACGTGATCTTTGCGCTGCACGAGGTAACGGATTTCCCCGGTGCCAGCATGTCGGAAGTCCAGGGGATCGGCAGCGGGACACGCGAGCACCTGGGGCACGGGGACAGGACCCCCTTCCACGCGTTCCCGAAGTCGGTCCGCCTGGAAATCGTGTGCCCTGCCGACCGGGTTGAGGAGATTGTCGAGACGATCCGGAAGAACGCGTACACCGGCCTTCTGGACGACGGTAAGATCTACATCTCGCCGGTCGACGATTCCCTCCGCATCCGCACCGGAGAACGCGGCGAGGCCGCCGTGTAGATTGCAGACACGCGTTGCAGGATTTACGAGAGAGACAATGCCCGTTTCGATCTGCTATTATTGCTTCAGCCTATAAGTTGTTGAATAGGGGGAGAAACAATCATGTCTCATGACCACTCACATGCGCATCATGACCACGGGGCTGCCGCTGTCAGCGACCGGGCGCTGCTCGGGGCGGTGATCGTCAATGTCGGCCTTTCGGTGTTCGAGTTTATTGCCGGCCTGATCTCCGGGAGCGTGGCGCTGATGGCGGACGCCCTGCACAACACCAATGACGCGGCCGCGCTGGTGATTGCCTACGTCGCGCGCCGAATCTCGCGCAAGGGTGCGGACGAACGATTCACCTTCGGCTATCGCCGTGCCGAGCTGATCGGGGCCATGATTCAACTGACCGCGCTCATTCTGCTGGGGCTTTACCTGGTCTATGAGGCGCTGCTACGCGTGTTCAATCCCCAGCCGTTGCTGGGCGTCTGGATCATGGCCGCCTCGGCGGTCGCGCTGGTTGTCGATCTGGCCACCGCCTGGTTCCTCTGGGCGCTGTCGAAAGGCAGCCTGAACGTGAGGGCCGCGTTCCTTCACAATTTGACCGATGCCGCGTCCTCCGTCGCGGTGCTTATCGGCGGGGCTGCCATCACCTGGCTGGATTGGTATTGGGTGGATCCCGCCATCACCCTGATGATCGCCGGCTACATCCTGTGGATGTCCATCGGCATGTTGAAAACCACGTCCCGCATTCTCATGCAGGGCGTCCCCCCGCATATCGCCTCCACGGAAGTGATTGCTGCCATGACGGCGGTCGCCGGGGTTCAGAACGTGCACCATCTCCACATCTGGGAACTGGACGAAGCGCATTGCGCACTGGAGGCGCATGTCGTGATCGACGGAGCGCACGGCGCTTGCCCGGCAATTCTCAAAACCATCAAACAGCTCCTGCATGACCGGTTTGAAATCGCCCACGCCACCATTGAGATGGAAATCGACGCCGAGCAGTGCGCGGCCGGCGAGATTTGCCTGACGCACTGACAGTCATCCTCAGTCGTTGTGATAGACCGTGGCCATCTGCGTCCAGGAGTTGTGGCCGACCGTATGGGTATTGGCATCATCGTCTTTGGTTCGGGAGGTGCGCGGCGCATACCCGAAGGCTTTGATCGCCAGCGGGCGCATGGGCAGCTTGTCGCCTTCTGCCGCATGGTCGGTCCCATTGCACGGGAGCACGGCGTCATCATTGCCGTCGAACCCTGTGACTTCGCCCTCTTCTTTGATGCCCTGAGGCGGGAGCGATACAAGGGCCGGATCTCGATCGAGGGCACGATCCCGCACCCGGAAGCCGAACTGCCTGCCGCCATTGCCATGATGCGGGAGCGGTGCTAAAAAAAGACTGGAAATCGCCAGGTAAACCGTTTAGAGTGCTCCCATTATTCGCGCAGGAGTAATTCAGTGGTAGAATGTCAGCTTCCCAAGCTGAACGTCGCGAGTTCGATCCTCGTCTCCTGCTCCAC
>CAZSRU010000001.1:113914-120425 GCA_964609395.1 uncultured Victivallales bacterium | reverse complement strand
AGCAATTCTCATTATGGCGCGATTCGGCTTCCGCACCGCAGCGGGTTCGTAGCCCCCGCTGTACTTTCTAACAGATTTCACTGTACAGCAGGCGCTACGAGCCTGCTGCTTCCATCATGCCCAAGCCGTTGTTATCGAGGGGGAAAGCTACCGCTATTCTTCCTTCCCGGATACGCTCCCGATCTGAATCCCGATGAACTGGTGTGGAACAACCTGAAGAGCCAGTGAACGGGGAGGCGTGCAATCACGGGCCCGGATCAACTCAAGAAGCTGGTGGTCGGGCACCTGCGATCCATGCAGAAGAACCTGGAGCTTGTCCGGTCGTTCTATCGCACGCCGTCCACCGCCTATGCGGATTGAGTAGCTACTATTACGAGACGCTTAGTAATAATGCATCCTCTTACGGAGGTGGATCCAGCCAGTTGGTCTCGTCGTTGGTCACCCAGATGGTGTAGAAATTGGGCTGACCGGGGGTGAGACCGGTATGTTCATAGACCTGGGCAGCCCCCTGGTAGATCTGGGACCCATCCGTCGGACTGGCCGGGTAGTTGGTGGTGCCATGATGTATGAGCACCTGTGAGGATTGCATGCCGATATTGGTGGGATTGATCCAGCGCAGGTAGACGTTGTTTGTCAGCGCCACCGCACTGAACCAGAACGGCTCATAAATCCTATGGACATACGTGACGGTACGCTGGTTGTTGTCCTTGTTGCTTTCATCCTCCACCCGATCGCTATTGATAAAAGCCCGGAATACGTTTGTCACGGTATTGGTTGGAATCGTGAAATTGGAGAATACAATCGTATTGGTTTCCCCAGGCGCAAGCACGCCGATGCTTTGCGTGACGTCGGCCCCCTGACCGTCAACAGGGACTGTCGCGCGATTCATCCAAGCCGACAACTGCCCCGCGCTGGCGGCGGTCGTTCCCTGATTGAGAATCGTGACCGCGGCACTAAACGGCACAAGCTGGATGTTGATGCTGCTGACCACAAAGTCGGGCAAGGCAGGAACCTCAAAAGGCATTCCATTCGCAAACTGACTACCGGCGTATGCCCCATCAACCGCCTGAACCCCCCACACAATTATTTCGCCGACTGGCAGATTTCTTAAACGCCATTCACGCCGGTGCCCGGTATTGCCAGCCGCGAGAACGCGGCGTTGACCTGTGGCATTATCCGCATGCGGACTTACAACTGAAACCGGATTCATAGTCGTACCCACATACAAATTATAGGTTAATGATCCTACAGGGGTTTTGTCATCTGTCGCCGCATCCCAGCGCAAAATAACATCATTGCCACTAGTGAGCGCGGCCAGCAATCCGGTCGGTGCAGTCGGCGGCTGATTCGAGACGGCTGATAGGTTTCGATAAATGGCCGAGACTTGACCGGTCGTCGACAATCCGGCAACCGAAATATCGAGATCGCCATCATTGTCGAAGTCGCCAAACGCCATGCTCGAGACACGCAGATCGGGTATGGCGGAGGCAAGATTCGAGAAGCTGCCACCGTTGTTCATATAGAGTCGCGTTGCGCGTACCCCGCCTGAACCTTCGCCGGTAGTCATCAAATCCATCCAACCGTTATTACTTAGGTCACCCGCGGTGGCGCGCCCAAGCCAGAGCGGCTCCAGCGTGGCCGGCATAATCGCATACAGGCTAGATCCACCACTGTACCTATAAACAGAACTGAGCATTCCGTTTGTCCCGTAGCCCGTCATGGCCACATCGCTATTTCCGTCATTGTTGAAATCGGCGATAGCGAACCCACCATGCGAAACGCCAGCCAGACCCAAGTTTGCCTGATTCGTCAGGACACCACTTGAATTACGGTAAAGATGGGTAATACGCCCGGTACTGGCCTGACCGCTGACCAGCAGATCCTGCCATCCATCCCGATCCGCATCCAGCCAGGCCGCCTGGCCATCGCGAAGGGCCGGAATCGCGGTATTGACGGACGTAAACGTCTCATCCCCGTTATTGCGGTAAAGCAAGCTGGCGGAGCCGCTGAGCGTATAACCGGACACGAACAGATCCAGGTCGCCGTCGTTATCCAGATCACCCCACGCCAACCCGCCGGCATAAAGCCCCGTCAGCCCCGCATTGATGTTACTGAACGTGCCATCGCCATTATTCCGGAAAATCGCGGTTAGCGGACCGCTGGCACTTATGCCCGAAACCGCCAGATCCAGCCAGCCATCATTATTGAAATCGCCCCAGGCAAGCTGTCCGGAGTCTACCCCGGACAGACCCGCATTGATATTGCTGAAACTGCCGCCACCGAGGTTCATGTAAAGCGAGGTGAAGCGCTCGCTGCCGTCGTTGCCGCATACCGCCAGATCGGCCAGTCCATCGTTATTGAAATCGCCCCAGGCCATCGCCGACGAGCTCGCGGGCCGAATGCCGGCCTGGATATCGGCGAACAGGTTGGCGGGATCGCATTCACCGCGAATGCGGAACTGGTAGACGGCATTGGTATAATACACATCATCGCTGTAGACAAACACCTCCGCCGTGCGCGAAGAGGCCACCAGCGGCGTAAAGGATACCGAGAAGGTCACGGCACCTGACGGCTCAATCAGCGAGGATGGTTGGGCCGTCACGGTGAAGTCGGCTGGATTCTCGCCGCCTATCACCACATGCGGTGTGCCGGTCAGCGTAAGCACATGGGTCCCCGCATTCGTGATCGTGAAACTGCGCACGATCGGTGCCGCCGTGAACAACCCGAAATCCGTCCCGTCGGCTAATGCGGGCGTAGCGTCACTGTTGACCACCCAGGCCCCGTTTGTCCCAAGCACACGCATTTCCGGCTCCACACCACGCCCGATGATGCCGAAGAGATAGGGACTATTGACCGCATCGCTCTCGAACCGTAGCAACGTTGCCCGGTACCCGAGCGCCGACGGGGCGAACGCCACCATCGCCGTATTGTCACCGCCCGGCGCCACGGCCAGAGGGAAGCTGGCGGGGGCGGTCACAGTAAAATCAGCGGCATGCAGCTCGCTGGCCGCGATCGACGAGATATGCATCGTCGCACTGCCGGTATTCGTGACGATGTAGGTGTTTGCCGCCGAATCGCCGGTAAGACGGACATCACCGAAGTCGGTTCCCTGTACAAGCAACGGGTTCACCACACCGTTGGTGAGCACACTGTAATCATTCGTCGCCAGCACGAGCATTTCCGCCTGGACGCCCTCGCCGCTCAGCCAGATGGCATAAGGATCATCGTCGGGGTCATTATTGAAGACAAAAAGAAGCGTGCGCCGAACGCCCGGGGCCTGGGGATCGAAGCGGATGGTCAACGGAGCCGATGCCCCCGGCTCAACACCACTGCCGGGCCACCCGAGGACTTCCCAGTCGTTCGTATCGCCGCCTTGAAAGGCGACATCACTGACCAGCAGCGGCCTGACACCCTGATTGGTCACCGTGAAGACATGGCTGACGGCAGCGGTAACCGCATGAACCTGCCCGAAATGCGTCCCCAGCCCAACCGAGGTTGCGTACTCCCCGTTGACAATCTCCGCCCCATTGGTGCCGAAGATGCGTGCATCCGGAAACATGATGCCGTCGCTATTGAGACTACAGTTTTCCAGGAAAACCTGCCGGTTGATCTTGACCCGCGGCCCCGTTTCGGAATGATTGGCCGCGAAAACGGCGTTACTGACGCTGCAAGACTGGAGCCAGGCACCACCAGCCGTCTGGCCGTAATTGCCCGCGACACGGATATTGCGAAGTATGCCACCATCGGCGTAAACACCACCGCCTGCAATCGCGGAATCGTCGCCCACCGCCGCCGTGCCGCCCCGGCGCAAGGTAAAGCCGTCGAGAACACCGTTGGTCATGTACAGAGTCCGGACCGCATCGGCACCGACCGGGACGCCGTTGCTATGAAAGGCACCTTCAAGCACGGTATGACCAGCCCCATTGACGCTGCGCAACGTGATCGCGCGCGTCATGTACGCGCGCGTGTAAAGACCGCCAAACTCGGCACTACCGCTGCGGTAGACGCCATTAGTGACCCAGACAACCGCACCGTCAGACGCTGCGTCAAGCGCATCAACCACATTCGTGGCTGCGGTTTCCCAGGAGTCAAACGGCGGCGTATGCGATCCCCAGTGCGAGACATAATGCACCTGACCCGACACCGCCAGACAAGCGGCCAGGAGCAACCCCGTTATGGAAATCGCCTTTCGCATCGTTTATGCCATGCCCTTGCAGCATTCCTTTCCTCAGCGGCTGTATTCGATCGACCACCACAGGTTCGTACCCGTCGTGAAGTTGGTCACGACAACGCCAAGGCGGTAGTCATTACTTACCCAGCCCGACGTCCAGTTGGTAAACGTCGTACCGCTGCTATCGGCCTCGAAGGCGCCGACAACGCCGTACGTGCCCCAGGCGTCATCCCACTTGGCACGGACGATGTTAATCGCGGCCGTCCCTTGATCAACCTGCACCTTTACATTTTTGAGCAGTCCACTTGAAAGGATAACCGACGTCCAGAAGACCTGGTTTGAGTGCGTCCTGAAGTCGAAGGGTCCACCGCCGGCACTGGCATTACGCGCCGGCCACTGGGCGCGCTGATCGCCGCCCAGTTCAATGGACGTCGCACTCAGCGCACCGACGTGGCTCGTGCCCTCCCCGTCGTTAACCGCTGCTGCGCCGGCAACCCATATCCCGACGGGCACCAGCAACAGCAGCAGCCATTTCGCTCTATACAATCCTTTCATCATGTCCCCATTAAGGAGCCGGAACCGTGCGGAACGTCTCGCGCCAGACGCTGCCATCAAAGATGAACTGGATCAAATGACCGCTCTTGATCGTAAACGCGACCCCACCGGCCAACACAAGACCGTTGCCATCATCCAGCTTCAGGGTGTTCGTGCTATCCGTGCCCTGCAGCGTCAGCATCTGCCCCGCCGTACCCCCGGCAATCTGCGGATTGACCGTCAGATCCACGGCACCACTGTCACCACGCACCTTCAGGTATGCATTCTGAAGATGGGTGGCCGTAATGCCGGTGCCCGCCTCAATCTGAAGGACACCAGAAGGAGACACCACCACCGCTCCCGCAAAGGTTGTCTTTGCGCTGACGGTCACGGTATCCGTGCCAATCGCATTACCAAGCGTGGCATTACCCGCCACGCTTAAGGCTCCACCGACATTAATCGCGCCTTCGACACCCACGCCGCCTTCCACAACCAATGCCCCTGTATCCTTGTCCGTCGAAGCCGTGGTATTCGCAAGGGTCACGGCACCGATCACACCGACCGTGCCGCCGACATTCAGGTTCTTCTCCACCCCGACGCCGCCTTGCACCACCAGAGCACCGGTATCCTTGTCCGTCGACTCCGTGACATTGTTCAGCGTGACCGCCCCCGTCACCCCCAGCGTGCCTCCCACAGCCGTGTTTCCGGTACCATCCACCGTCAAGCCCGCCGTATTCGTCCAGGCCGTGCCCGTCCAACGCAGGGTATCGTTATTGGCCGACCCCGCCGCCACCGAGCTGCTCAGCTTGTCATCCACATACAGCTTCGTCGCCGCATGGGTATTGGCCGTCGGCACCGGCACAATCACCGTGCCGTCAAACGTCTTCACGCCCGAAACGGTCTGGTCGCCCGTGGTACGCAACACGCTGGAATCCACCGACACCGCATCGGCCGCGACGCTGATACCCGAACCCGCCCCCACCGCCAGTGCGCTACCCGCGCCACCCGTCAAACCGTCGCCGGCGGCGGCGGCGGAAACCCGGAGGTTATTCGAGCCATCAGATTCCAGCCCCGCTCCAGCAACATCCGACACCTTGGCCTTGAACTCCAGCCCGTTGAGCTCCAGCCCGTCTCCCGCCGTATACGTCCCGGGAGAGGCGAACTGCACAAAGCCAACGGCACCGGTATTAAGCACTACATCCGGCGTGCTGCAGACCCACGCCGTTCCGGCCTGCGTTGTCCCATGACTCACAAACACCGCCGCACCGGACAGCTGCGCGCTCGCACTCATATCGGCCGCACGCACCAGGTACCCGTTCGCCGAACTGACCTCATAAAGCCCGTTCTGCGCACCCGTGCTCTGATTCTTCAACATCACCCGATCACCTGCCGCCAGGGCGACCCCGTCAATCGTCTGGGCCCGCCAGTCCGAATCGCGCGCCACGTTCGCCGTCGTGGCCGCCTTGACCGCGGCCTTCCACGTCAAGCCGTTGATCGCATTATCGACATACGTCTTATGCGCTGCATCCGTCCCTGCCGTCGGTGCCGCCAGGCCGGTAATCTTGTTATCCCCCATGGCCAGGGCACTGACCGAACTGCCGGTAAACGTGATGTTACCGGTCATCGTCACCGCTCCCAAGGTCGATGCACCCGTCACCCCCAGGGTCCCAACGACGGCCGCATTCCCGCCGACATTCAGGTTCTTCTCCACCCCGGCACCGCCTTGCACCACCAGAGCACCGGTATCCTTATCCGTCGACTCCGTGACATTGTTCAGCGTGACCGCCCCCGTCACCCCCAGCGTGC
>CAZSRU010000001.1:0-113814 GCA_964609395.1 uncultured Victivallales bacterium | reverse complement strand
TCCGTCGACTCCGTGACATTGTTCAGCGTGACCGCCCCCGTCACCCCCAGCGTGCCTCCCACAGCCGTGTTTCCGGTACCATCCACCGTCAAGCCCGCCGTATTCGTCCAGGCCGTGCCCGTCCAACGCAGGGTATCGTTATTGGCCGACCCCGCCGCCACCGAGCTGCTCAGCTTGTCATCCACATACAGCTTCGTCGCCGCATGGGTATTGGCCGTCGGCACCGGCACAATCACCGTGCCGTCAAACGTCTTCACGCCCGAAACGGTCTGGTCGCCCGTGGTACGCAACACGCTGGAATCCACCGACACCGCATCGGCCGCGACGCTGATACCCGAACCCGCCCCCACCGCCAGTGCGCTACCCGCGCCACCCGTCAAACCGTCGCCAGCGACAGCACCAGCCACCTTATCCACTGTGACGGCACCGTTCTGGATCATGTCGGTCGTGATGGAGTTATTCGTCAGCGTACTGCCGGAAACGTCCTGCCAGCTGGTAATCGCGTTGCCACCGAGCACAATACCATTATAAACCTTGAGCGTGCGCACATGGTTTGTCCCCAGTCCGTCCTCAACGGCCAATACCGTCGTCCCTGCCGCCCACACACATGTAAGCGCTATAACCTGCCATACCCTCTTCATGCTGCCTCCTGTTTTCTGTTGTTTACTCGTTTCCTGCCCATTATTGACGAACCCGACAAGGCCCGTATGTTCCAGGCGTATTAAAGGCCGCCTGCATCCTGTTTTTTCATGCATGTGTTTCTCCTGCTTAGTTACTCCATCGATTATTACTGCGGTTGATTTCCACCCAATTGCCACTGCTGTTGTCGTAGATAAACTGAATGGTATCGTATTCCCCTAGGCTGAATGGCTGCTCCAGATTGGTCCGCAAGCCATTTCCATTGACCAGTGTCACCTTCAGGAGATTCGCCACGCCTTGCAACGTCAGCAACTGCCCCGGCTGACCAGCCGCGATCTGCGGGTTCCCAAGCGAGACCGGCTCCGTATTGCCGCGCACACGAACATACGACGAAACCGGCTGGATCGCCGATCCAGCCGTCAAGAATTGGTCATTTTTGCTGATGGCAATGCGCTTGACCTGCACCAGGTTGGTGCTGACGATCTGCCCGTTCACCACCACATTGGAATTCACCTGGAGGCTGCCGTCCATATAAACGCTGCCCCACCCCGATGTCACGCTGGTCGCACCGACCACATTGGTACCGAAAACTGAGAATCCACCGACCTGCAGGTCCGGCTGGGCAATTGTGGCTTGATCTGCCGCCCCGGCAACAGATCGGAAAAGCAACAATACCATCAATGAATAAACACAAACAGGGGCGGCACGACTCCGCCTTGAAACGGTCGTTCTGCCCGTGCGGTATCCAGATGTAACCGACGACTTCAACGCTTTACTCCCAGCGGTCACTGCCGCCCTAATACCTGCTATTTGCAATACCTCACAAAATGACTAGCACAAGCGGTGCCAACCCAGGATCGGCAAAAGTTGCCTGCACTTGCAGGCAGACCCGCAGCGCATGAGATGGTGCATGGCGAAGCTCCTTAATAAAAATCAAATACGGATTTGATGACCTGCTGTTGCTCGGCATCACTCAAGGCCGGATAAAGCGGCAGGCTCAGACAGCCCTCGTAATAGGCCTCTGCGTGGGGAAGATCCCTCGCCTTCCACCCCAGATCCCGATAGTACGGCATCAGGTGCAGCGGAATGTAGTGGACCTGGGCATAAATGCCCTTCTCACGCAAATGCCGGATCAGACCATCACGATTCTTGAATTCAGCCACAAACAGATGATAGGCATGCCCCTGGTCATAGGCGGGCAAATGCGTGATGAAATCGTGACCAGCAAAGGCTTCCTGATAACAGCTTGCCAACTGATGCCGGCGTTGCAACCCCTGTTCCGCGCGCGTTAACTGACTGGCCCCTAATGCCGCCTGAATATCCGTCATCCGGTAGTTGTACCCCAGCATCTGCATTTCGTAATACCAGACACCATGATCCTGCTCGCGTTTTTCGGGAATCTGCTGGATTCCATGCGTCCGCAGGTTCCGTAACTGCTCATATAAGGAACGACTGCTTGTCGTTATCATCCCCCCCTCACCCGCCGCGATATGCTTGACCGGGTGGAACGAGAATATGGCGGTATCCGCGAACTGGCAATTGCCGCAATATTGCTTCTGGCCCGCCGCATCCGTAAAGAATCCGCCGGGCGCGTGGCAGGCATCCTCGATCAGGCGGCAGCCATACGCATCGGCAAGTTGGCGGAATGCCGCCAGGTCAATCGCTCTGCCCGCGAAATCAACGGGGATGATGGCGGCATAGGCTCCGCGCGGCACCGCCGCCAAAAGTGCCTCGACTTTCTTGATATCCAGCAGATAGGTTTCCGGATCAATATCGGCAAACACCACCTCGGCCCCCACGAAGCGGGCGCAATTGGCGGTCGCCGCAAAGGTGATCGGCGTCGTGATGACCTTTTGCCCCGGTTGGATGCCCAAGGCCAGTGCGCTGAGGTGCAGGGCGGCGGTACCGTTGGTTACCGCCACGGCGTAGGGTGCCCCGACATAGGCGGCAAATGCCTGCTCGAATTCAGCCACGCGAGGCCCTTGCGTCAGGAAATCGGAGCGCAACACCTCGACCACCGCCTCAATATCCTGCTCGGTGACATGATGCCGGCCATAGGGGATCGGCCTCATACTGAAGCGCGCCCGCCGATACCGTGTTCACGGGCCCATTCCCTGGCCTCCGGCAGATCAAGGTTCGCGATCATCCGCGCCAATTCTCCGTTTTGAAGCCATTCGGTATTATTATCGCTACCGAAATAGAAATCAGAAGGGCAAGGTTTGCCGCCCATCGCCAGACACGTCTCCGCCTTGATCGCCCATTGCGGCAAGGTTTGCTGCGGAATAATAATGAAGTGGGTTTTAAACGCCATGGTTGATCGGCCATCATCCACGGGCACCATCACCTCATGCATTTTTTCGCCGGGACGTATGCCGACCTCCTTCATCTCGCAGTCCGGCGCAATGGTTTGCGCCAGTTCGTCGATACGCATACTGGGAATTCGGGGGACAAAAATCTCGCCGCCCGCCATTTGGCGCAAGGCATTGAACACGAGCCAGGCACCTTGTTCGATCGTGATCCAGAAACGGGTCATATTCCGATCGGTGATCGGCAGGACGCCCTTGGCCCGCTCGCTCAGGAAGAACGGGACGACACTGCCACGGCTTCCAACCACATTGCCATAGCGTACAACCGCAAACCGCGTCGGGTTTTTCCCGCTGTAGTTGTTCCCCGACACAAAAAGCTTATCCGAGCATAGCTTGGTGGCACCATACAGATTGATCGGCGTCGCCGCCTTGTCCGTGCTCAAGGCCACCACACGCTTAACCCCGGTATCCAGACAGGCGTTGATGACGTTTTCGGCACCCATCACATTGGTCTTGACGAATTCGAACGGGTTATACTCCGCCGCCGGCACATGCTTAAGCGCAGCAGCATGAATCACGTAATCGACACCGCGCATGGCACGGCGCAAACGCTGCTCGTCACGCACATCCCCCAGGAAGAAACGCATCCGCTTCAATTGATCAGCCGACATTTGCGACTGCATCTGGTATTGCTTGTACTCATCTCGGCTGAAGATAATGACACTGGCGACCTGGCTTTCGCTTAACAGGATTCGTGTCAAGGCGTGTCCCAGGGATCCCGTCCCCCCGGTGATCAGGACCCTGGCCCCCTTCAAGAAAATCAACGGCTCGGCATATGTCATAACATGATCCTCCGGCAAGACGTCATGTCCTGCGTGATTACTTCAACTGAAACAACACGCCTTTCAAGCAGGGCGGATGCCACAGACAGGGCAAACGCATTGAAAACCTTTATTGAATTCCAAGCGATAAAACGGCAGTATGCGTAATCATGACAGAGAAAAGCAGTAAACCGTTTAAACATGCCGAGGAAATTGTCCAGCGTCTGCGTCAGGACGACAGCATTCCCGCGCTTGACGAAAACGTGCAGGAACTAAACCGCATGACCATCGGGAGAAATACCTCGGCGGCGGACTTGACGGCCATTATCATGCGTGACGCCGCCTTGACCTCGCGGCTCATCGCCATTGCCAATTCCGCAGGCTACCGCCCGAGAAACCCCGTGCGTACCATTTCCTCCGCAGTCGTTCTGTTCGGCTTTGAACGCATTCATCAGTTGGCGATGGGACTCTCGATTTTCAACAAGCATTCCGGCGACGCCCACCAGAAGGACCTCTACCGCCTGCTGGTCTGCGCCTATAGCACAGCCAACCTGGCGATGTATCTGGCGAATGCAGCCAAGGACGAGACCCCCGAGGAACTTTTTGTGACCGGTCTGATGCAGCAGATACCCCGCTTGGTGCTCGCGCATGGATTCCCTGATCTTTACCACGACATGGAAACTCGCATTATCGAGAAGAAAGTCAACATCGAACAAGCGTGCGAAGACGTCTTCGGCGTCCGGTTTTCGGATATTTCAAACGCGATTTCCAAATACTGGAATTTGACCGACACAAACGACACGCATTTGTCCGCGGCCGTAAGAGAAAAACGCAATCGTTCCCTTCAACTGGCGATCACGGTTTCCGACCTCATTTTTGGCAACATCCCTTCAAACAAGCAAGTCGTAGGAGCCGTCACCGAGTCGGTTCGCGAATTCCTCAAAAAACCGAATATATCGTTGCCTGAATTCGTCGGAAACGCGGCTGAGGATGATCCGAACATGGCTGAGTTCTTCAACCTGACGTCGGAAGATATGGTCATGATGACGCGAATTGCCGAATGGGGCAAGGTCAGTTCCTCGGAGGTCGCCAATAGCCTGACAAACACACGGCAAAAGGCACCCCCGAAAACCGAGAAAACCGTGGATGGGCAGCTTATGATGGCTCACTTCCTCTCGGAACTGATGCTGGCCATTCGCGACCGCTACAATGTCAACGATATCCTGATGATCGCGCAGGAAGGCATTTTCCGCTGCATCCAGAGCGAATGTGTGGTGGCCTCCTTCATTGATTGTGAGCGTAACTACCTGCAAGGTCGTCTCTATGCCGGTCGCCATAGCGGCATCGCCGCCAACCGATGCCGGGTGCTAATCGGCAAGGATAACTACTTGGCTGCGAAAAACCTCGAGGGACGCGACGCCGTCATTTATGCCGTCAAGAATCAAACACCGATTTATGCCGACGATGCCGTCTTGCGCGAACTGGGTGTGACCAGCGTCATCCTTGTGCCAATCCTGGCAGGCCCACGCCCGATCGGGCAATTCATGATTGGCCGCAGCGCCAGAGATCCGAAATTCAGTGCCGATGACTGCCTTTGGATGAGTGCCATAGCCAGCCATGTCGGCCTTTCGTTCCAGCAGATGGTCTGAGAAGGGCACCTGCGGCACGAAACCTGCTTTCATCGTCTCCAAAGGGACTTTATGACGAGGAACTGGAAATATTATACGATCATGACCGCACTGGCGCTCGGAATTATATCGGCCGTCATTCATCCTGCTTGGCGTTCGCGAGCGTCCGCCGAAAAACGGCTGACAACCGACCAGCCGACGCACGTTGCGGCCCATCCTGCGGCAACCGCATCCCCCCCTGAGCCAGAAACCTTACCCCCCCCGCCCCACCGTATTCAAGCCACGCCCCCCCCCGAGCCGGCAACCGAATCAGACGCAATACCTCTGAACATCAAGGCAACGCGCATGATACTGGACGCAACGCCAATTCCCGTACTCCACGCCACATTGAATGAGCGCTACCCTTCCGCCCGCACCATCGAACCGGTTGAAATTCCGTCGCTGGCAGACCTACTTGCAGATAATCGGGTTCCCGGACAGCCGATTGCCCGACTGCAAATTCCCGCGCCGAACGGAAAAGTGCTGGAAATCATGGTTCTGCAACATCAGGTAGTTAATGCCCGCCGGGGTACGATTACCGGCACGGTCGCGGCGGTCGATTCCAGCAACGTGATCATCAGCTATTGCGAGGAGGCCATATCGGCGTCCGTCATCATCCCGGGCAGTATCCATTATGAGATCGCCTATGCGGGCGACGGCTGTCATGTCCTGCTCGATATCGACCCAGACAAGATCCTACCGAATGCCCCGCCCATTATCCCTCGTCTTGAAATCGCACGGAACTCACCTCTATGATTAACGATCGTCCTCCTCGGAATCTCCGCACGCTGCTGACGGCAATCACGCTTGCCGTCAGCATGGTTTTTTGTGCCCAGGCCGCCACGCAGATCGACATTCTGGTTGTCTACACCGCCCAAGCCCGCACGGCCGCAGGCGGCACAGCAGGGATCATCACCCGTATTGATTCCGCGATTTCCCAGTCCAACATCGCCTTGTCCAACAGCCTGGCGCAAACACAGTTGCGTCTGGTGCATGCAGCCGAAATCGCCTATACCGAGACAGGCGTTCTCGGAACCGAACTCGAACGCCTGCGAGGCACGACGGATGGCTACATGGATGATATCCACAACCTGCGAAACCAATACGGCGTGGATGTCGTGGCTTTGATGACGGGGCTTACCGATAGCGCATACGCAGGTGTGGGCTACCTGATGACACCGCCAGGCAGTTGGTTTGCGACCTCGGCATTTTCCGTCACCCGCCAAGACCAGGCCCTTTTCTACACCTTTGTCCATGAAATCGGCCATAACCTCGGCTGCCACCACAATCCCGAAGACGCTACCGGCAGCGCAGCCTACGCCTATTCCTACGGACACCGCTTCTTTGCAAATAACGTGCAATACCGCACCATCATGGCTTACTCCCCCGGTACGCGCATAGGCTATTTCTCAAATCCCAGCGTCAATTACCAATCGGTTGCCACCGGCATTACCGACCAGCGCGACAATGCCCGCACGATTCGAAATACAGCCGCAACCGTCGCGGCCTTCCGCGACACCGTCTACGGTGCCTTCAGCCTCAAGGCAACCGCCTTGGACAACCGGGTCATGCTGCGCTGGCCCCAGCCCACGTCAATCGGCTACGACACCGATCTGGCCCGCCTGCACTTCAGCACCAACACCTATCCCGCCACCACCAACGCCGGTACCCTCGTCTACCAGGGAACCAACACCCAATACATGCACACCAACCTAACACCGAACATCCCTCACCTATACAGCATCTGGCTTACCAACGACGGAACCAACTTCATCACCCCATGAACAAACATAATTTATGAACAGACCCACGACACTACGAATCATGCGATTTCCAATCATCCTGCTTCTGCTCCTTGGGGGATATGCCTTAGCCCAATCACATGATAGAGTAATCTGGGGCGAGGATAGTTATGAAATGTCTGGTCAGGTTAACCGGATGTTTGACGTAGCTAGCATGGATATCACTTTCCAGACTAATTTTCTGTTCCAGCTTGTCATCGATCCGAATGCCGACACTGATTTTACCAACCTATTGACGGTAGGCAAAAGCAACACTGGCTGGGCAATCGGAAGCGAGCACCCGGTTAGCGCAACATATGGTGCCGATGACGATATCGCGATCGGCAACGCATACTGGTCGCTCGGTAATGACGGAGGCACAAACTATGGCCAAATATTTTCAGAAACAACATTCCTGACAAACTCAGTCGGCGATGGCTATTATGAGACCCCATTCTACTTTCGCTGGTTCAATTCCCCATCTGCGGAAACAGCCACTGAGGCTGGAATCATCTATAATACAAATTGGATAAGCAATCCTGAAGCAGCCTTCTCAGGATTTCCTCTGCCGGACGAAATAGAAGCCTTTCTAGGCTACGACGAACCAAAAAACCTCGGCTCCGCCAAAACCAACGGCATCGCCGGCTGGCAGAGCATGCCGCGTGCCTTGCTAACCGCGCAGGGCACGCCGATGCGCTGGTTTGTGGATCATGGAATCGAACTGGCACCCGGCAACACATGGGATGATGCCGACACCTACGATTCCGACACCAACGGCGTCCTTAATCGAGCGGAATACATTGCGGGCACCGACCCCACCGATCCTGAATCCTATCTGCGCATTATCGAGCTGAATGTCAGCCCCGGCACCAACACCTGGACCACGGAGCTGACCTGGCACGGGGCCAAAGGCGGTGCCACCAATACACTCTGGCATCTTTATGCCGCTACCAATGGCATCACGACGTCAGACTGGTCGGCGGTTACCGGCGGAACCTGGAGCATAACAGGCACCGGCACCAACACCTGGACGCAGGAAGCCGCGCCCCCAGCCACGCCCTATTTCCTGCGCATCCACGCCGTCGCGCCATAATTCGGAACCACAGTATCCATTGAAAACGAACTTCGTTGCAGACAGAAAAGGCCACATTTATGAGCGACTCACAGCAAAAGACACCAGCCGACATTCTCAATGAAACGCTAAAGGATATCGAGCTAAGAACCGGTAATTTCATCACAACGGTTTCCCGCCCGAAATATGCCGAGAACATCACGACCGCATCCGACTTATTCCCCGATAACGGAGCCGATACCGCCATCCTCGTCGCAGGGCCGATGGTGTACGAGGATCACTTCACCCGCGACAGCATCCGCCTGTATCGCCGACATTACACGAAAGCCCTCATTATTCTTTCCACAGGCGAGGACGAGGACGCCGAGTATCTGGATGATTTGCAAGAACCCAACGTCGTGGTGCTGAAAAGCCGAAAACCAGATAATCCAGGCATCAGGAACCGCGAATGGGGCAGGATCCTGAATCATGCTGGCGTCCAGGAAGCGGCCAACCAGCAGAAGATGTATTGTTTTCGCACCAATACGCATATGCGAGTCTTTGCCCCCAACCTCCTGGCATCCTTTCGCAGCCTGCTAGCCAGTTTCCCGTTAGATCAGGACTGTCCGCAACGCAAACGCCTGATTATATCCAGCCATGGATCATTTAAGTATATGCCCTTCAACTACAGTCCGATGCTCATGTACGGACATATTGATGACATGCTTAACTACTGGGATGCTCGGGTGGATCCAGGCACAGAAGTCCCCGCGAACGATACCGTTCCAAGCATTGCCTTGCACATGAAAACAGACAATTCCTGCTATTTCGCGGTTCGTTATCTACAGAAGATCGGGCTTGTCTTTAACCCGGAAAGCCTGCGCGACAGTTGGCGTGCGCTCGCCGAACAGTTCTGCATGATAGACCCCGAAATGCTGGATCTGTACATGCACGCGACACCAAAAACCTACAATGAACGGCGCACGGTTGCCTACCAGGCGAGAACCAATCAGATGTTTTCCTTTCTCGACTGGCTGATCCTGTACCAGAATCGCGACCGAATCGAGTCGGCCCCCGAACATATCCTCGATATGCCCCTAGGCGAGAAGATCCCCGATTGCAACACCTAGGCAACTGGCAACTATACGCGTCCCCCCACCCTTGACAGACCCGTTTCACCGTTTTGTCGTGTATCATTCTTTGTGTTCCCTGTGTTCTTTGTGGTGAATATTCTCACCAAATCGTACAAACACGGATTTGCACGGAACCCCACGATGGATGGCGGTACTTCAGCATTTCCGTAGCCCACTCACGCCGCGAGTGAGGCTGACGCATTGCAAGCGAATGGTCGGTTGGCTCAAGCACGGTGATTTGCCAAATCGCCCGCGCATCCCCGCTGCCTCAGTCGCGGCGCGACTGGGCTACCTAAAACGCCGGAATCCGCAAACCTCTCAATAGAATCCCAAACCGGAAAAATCTGCCCCTACCCCTACCCCGTCCCCGATAGCCTTTTCGCTGATTTCTCCTCTCGCCTGAATTTCATTTAAGCACATCCTCTATATTGTCGAACATGCAAACACGATGTCCAGAGACCAGCCACTGGAAGGATGATGGCCATTTTTGGAAAATGTTGCGGATAACGAAAGGAGGACGGGCAACAAAGCTGGGATCAGGAAAAGAAAGGATGCCGTTGAAACAGGGAGTTTGTACGGCGAGGTAAGGGATCGTGTTATTCATGGAGGAAAGAGTATGAAGGCGTTTGGAATCAATCGGATCGGATTAGGACTGCTCGGCATGTTCCTGCTTTGCGCAGGCAGCGTGATCGGCGAAACCAGTGACAACGTAGTCGGCATGTTCAACATGACGATTCAACCCGGGGACAGCTTCGTGGCATTCCCGTATCAGAAACCCACCCTGGCAACAGGCCGCATCGCGGCTAACGCGGACGGCATCGTTACCGCCGCCCCAGACGCCTGGGTCTGGAAATCCGCGCTCAATGAGCCGGGCGAAAGCACTTTATATATTGAAATAACCAACGGCCCATTCGAGGGCTGGTATTTCTTCATTGAATCGATTAACGGCGACACAGTGACCCTTGCCGACCGTAAAGCGGCAGAACTTGCCGACGGCGATCTGGCTGGCGCAGGCTTCAAGGTCATTCCGGCCAATCGCGTCCGTGACCTCTTCGGCGAACCGGGCAACACCTTGCTGGCGGGCGGTGCCTCGCATCGCAAGGCCGACACCATTACCCGTTGGATGGGGATCGCCTGGGGCGCCCCGATCTACGTCAACACGGTTGACCATCCCGCAAGCGGCCGCATCGCCGGTCACTGGTATTGCAATGGTCAGCTCGCCGATGATATGGTCATTGGCCGCGACGAGGCCGTGAATGTCAAGATCCGCGGCGAAGCCCCGATCAGCCTGCGTCTTGTCGGCGATGTCAGCCGCAATGCGCACGCCACGGTGTTCGAGGCCGGCCTGCATCTGGTCGGCGGTGCCGCCTGCATCAGCGAGCAGCTCGGGACTTCCGGCTTGACGCAGGTGCTCCAGAGTGCCAGAATCGCTCCAGAAGCTGATAACCTGTTCGCCTGGCAAGGGGCCTGGAGCGCGCCGGTATTCCGCAACTCGGAGGACGGCAAGTGGTATCAAGGCGAATCCGAAGCCAGCGGCTTCCAGATCAAGCCCGCTCAGGGCTATATGGTGATGCTGCGCACCCCGCCCGTCAACAACGTCTGGACGCGGCCCAGCCCGCTCGCGGAATAATGAATGCCGGTAGTTTAAACGCCGCTACCGGCAATCATTGCCGCCGAGCGCATGGCAGCATTCCTGCTATCATCGGCCCCAAGACCCATTGCGCACTTTTTTATTGCAACTAAACAAGGAGAAGAGAATGAGAAAATCATGGACCACCACATTGACCACGCGCCTCTATGGCATGTTGGCCCTAGCCGCCCTGGCCATCACGCCCGCCTTTGTATCGGCGGCTAATTCCGTTTCGCCGACAAACGACACGTTCACCCTAGGCACGACCAATGATGTCTTGCTTGTGCTGGCACCGGATAATGGGACATTCTCATCGCTAACAAGCGATGGTACGCCAAGCGTACTGACGAATAACACCCATTATACCGTCAGCGGCACGACCAACTTCTTGATCAAGGCCAGCTACCTGAATGCCCAGACGGGGGCGACGGTAAACTTGACCTTCGTCATGACCAATGGCGTGGACCCAACCGCCGAGATCACGATTGCGGCCGGGAATGCCACCGTCACCCCGACGACAGGCAGTCATACCCTCGGCAGCACCAACACGCTCGCTATTGCGCTGACGCCCAACGGACAGTCCTTTACAAAGATCAGCGATCCGTCAGGGGATCTGATTGGCGGTGGAACCAACTACACGGTTAATGGCAGCACCTACACGATTCTGTCGTCGTACCTGAACGCCCAGGCGGTGACCAATGTGCCGCTGACGTTTGTGATGGGCGGCGGCATCTCCCCCACGACCACCGTCGCTTTTGCCGCCGGTAACGCATCGATCACCCCCACCAACGCGACCTATACGCTCGGCTCCACCAATACACTGACGGTCGCGCTGACCGCCAACGGGCGTACGCTATCCGCCATCAAGCGTGGCGCAACCACGATCTCAACGAATGACTACGCGGTCTCTGGCAGTGACTACACCTTTTCTGCCGCCTACCTGAACACCCTCACAGCAAGCACGAATGTACTCACGTTCGATATGAATGTGGGGACGGATCCGACGCTCTCCATCGTCGTCTCGGCAGGCAGTGCCACCGTAACACCTACGGAAGTGCCGCATACGCTGGGCGACACCAATACGGTTGCGATTACGATGACGCGCAATGGCCGTTCGGTTACCAATCTGGTTGTCGGGAGCAGCTCGCTGGCAACACCGGCCGATTACACGGTTTCCACCAATTTTGTTTACACCCTCAAGGCCAGCTACCTCAATGCGCTGTCCACCGGTACCAATACCCTGGTCTTCCAGATGAATGGTGGGACCAATCCGGAAACGGATCTTGTCATTTCCGCAGGTAATGCAACCGCATCACCAACCAATGCGCCGCATACGCTGGGCAACACCACCAATACGGTATCGATCACGGTGACGCCCAATGGCCGCTCCGTCACCAACCTGCTTGTCGGCAGCGAGTCGCTGGCAACACCGGCCGACTACACCGTGACCAACAATATCTACACGATCAAGACGGCTTATCTCAATACGCTTTCCGTGGGCACGAATGTCCTGGCCTTCGAGATGGACGAAGGCTCGGATCCGGAAGTCGCTCTCGCAATTGCTGCCGGCAATGCCACCGTGTCGCCCTCATCTGGCAACTACTCGCTGGGTTCAACCAACACGCTGACGTTCACCATCACCAATAATGGACGCGAATTCAAATTCATTAACAATGGTACCACGAATTTGACGCTCGGAACCCATTATACCGCTGACGGTAACGTCTTTACGATCCTGCCCCTCTACCTGAATGCGCGGGTACTCGGACCCCACCCGCTAACATTCGATATGGATGAAGGTACGGATCCTGTCGCCACGGCCAATATACAGGCGGGTAATTCGACCGTATCGCCGGCATCATACAATCACGCATTGGCATCGACCAATGACAGGACGTTCACGCTGACGCTGAACGGTCGCACCCTATCGGGTGTAAAGAATGGCGCAACCGTGCTGCAAACCCCCGCCCATTACACCGTCAGCGGCGGCACCAATGTCACGATCAAGGCGAGTTATATCAATGCCCTCGCGGCAGGTTCCACGGTTACGTTCACCTTCGATGTCAATGGCGGCACGGACCCGACAGCGAACGTCGTAATTGGAACCGGCGACCCGTCTGTCAATGTTACCACGCATGATTACGCGCTGGGATCCGGGCAAGACTTGCTTGTTACCATCACCCCGCGCGGCACGACGTTTGTAGCACTGAAGACAAATGACGTGGCGCTCGCAAGTCCGGCCGATTACGTCATCAACGGCAATGTCTGCACCGTCAAGGCGGACTATTTCGAACAGTATCCGACCGGTACGGTGATCGCCCTCGAATTTGATATGAGCGCGGGTGTCTCGCCGACAACCACCGTGACCATCGTGGCAGGCGATGCCAGCGTGTCGCCAGTGACCGCCAGCTACGAACGCGGATCCAACGTGGATGTCGACATCGAGCTGACCCTCAACGGACGGGAATTTGAAAACATCCTGATCGGGACCAATGTGCTGGCAGCAGCCGGCGGCACCAACTATACCGTCTCCGGCAACACCTACACCATCAAATCCGCCTACCTGGAAGATCAATCGGGGGCCGTACCGTTGACATTCTCCATGAACGAGGGCGAGAATCCGGTAGCGACCATCACCGTCTCATTGAGCACGGATGCCTCGCTGCTCAGCGTCCTGACCGAGACCGACTCGAATCCCAATGGCGGTGATGGTACCGCAACCGATTCCGCGATTGTCTGGGACGTCGATCTGGATAACAGCATCGACACCCTGGCGCGGTCGAATATTGTGGTGGCAACCCACTCGACCTTCACCGTGACCACGAATTCCAACTTCACATCCAACCTGCTTGGGGCAGAGGATTCGCTGGCATTGACGGTTGGCCAGAACATCGTCTACATCAAGGTAACCGCCGACGACGAGGCAACGGCGAAATACTACACGGTTGAATTGTGGCGCGCCGCGAGCGACGATACCGCGCTCGTCAGCATACTGGAACTGAGCACGACCAACACGCTAGCTGGCGCAGGAACCTTGGCCTCGCCATATACGGCAGCCATCAGCGTTGGCTACTACACCAACTCGATCGCGACAAACGACATCGTAGTGGCGAATCTGGCTTCGTTCCGGTTCTATACGAACGCGACCTACAGCAGCTTCGACGAGCTCACCGGCACCAACACGATGACATTGGCGCAGGGCGTGGCCAATCCGGTCTACGTCAAGGTCATCGCCCAGGATAACGCCACGGTCACCTACTACAACGTGGCGGTCACACGCACAGCGGGCGACAACACTGCTACGCTGAACAGCGTGCTGGGTCTGGCACCTGGCGGTAGCGGTCAAGCTGGAACAGTTGGTGATCCGTTTGATCGCGCCATTACCGTTGCTTATTCGGTGACCAATTTGACCGAATCGACCAACGACATCGTCATTGCGGGACTCGATGCAACGTTCAAACTTTATTCCGATGATGGGTTTGTCACCAACGTGACATCCCTCGCGCTGGTACAAGGGGTCAATCATGCGTTCATCAAGCTCACGCCGCAGAACACCTCGACCAACTACTACTACGATCTAGCCATCACGCGCAGTGCAGCCAGTGATGATGCTGGGCTGGAAACCGTCCTCCTAAAGGCGATTGAGCCGACAGCAGGAGATGGTTCCGACATCGCTAGTCGTTATGTTGCCGATATTGAGGTTTTGTATGCCGTCACCAACCTGACGCTATCCGATATCGTCGCATCGAATGCACCGTATTCGACCGTCAACCTGTACTCTGCTGTTGACTTCACATCTGATGCGGATGCAGATATTGCGATTCCCCATGATTCGGAGGTCGAGGCCTTTATCAGGGTAACATCGGAGAGCGGTAGTGTAACGAACTATTACGAGATCAACATCACCAACCTGCCGCCGGTGACGGATGCGAACTTGCTCAAGGTGCTAGGCAAGGATACCGGCAGCGGTGTGACCGCAGGCGGCGGTGCTGGCACGAATGCAGCCACCCGCATCACCTGGACGTTCAATACGCCGTTCCTGACGAACACGTTGACGAGTGCGGATGTCGCGGTCGATGATTTGGCGACGTTCACACTCACGTCGAATCCTGACTTCACGTCTGGCGTGACCACCTCGATCGCGCTGACCGAGAACGCGACGAACCGCGTGTACATCCTGGTTACTGCAGAAGATGTGACTACGAACAAGTACTACGAGGCGGTCATCTTCCGTGAGCGCGGCAATACCAATGCGGCATTGACCACCGTGCGGGGTGAAGAGGACTCCAATCCGATCCTGCAGGACGGTACCACGACGAATACGCCGATCCTATGGGGTCAGCGTGTGAACGGCACGCCCTTGCAGGTTGCCTATGCCATGGATTCCGTTGGTACCAACGATATCATCATTGGCGAGACAACGCTGTCCTCGTTCGAGCTGTATAGCGATCCGAGCTTCACGAATGAGATCACTACGAATAGTATCCCCTTGGCGGCTGGAGTAGCCACCAACGTCTACATCAAGATTACGCCGCAATCGGAGATCGAGCCGCGCAGCCGCTTCTATGATGTACGGATCAAGCGCGATGCCGGCGATAAGGATGCCGACCTGGACAGCGTGCTGGGAGAAACATCAACAGAGACCGGTGCAGGCACATTCGCTGCTCCCTACCTGTGGGCCATCAGCGTATCCAACAATGTCGCGACCATCGGAACGAATGATATCGCTCTGGTTGCAACTACATCTACCGCGAAGCTTTACTCACAAGCCTTCATCCAGGCTTCAGAAGTGACGACGGGAACGATACCCCTGCTGGTTCCGACGACGGTTGTCTACGTCAAGGTGACCGCGATGGATCCGGAAGTCGAGCAATTCTACGCGATCACGGTATCGCGGGCTCCCAGCGCGGATGCAGGCTTGACGCAGGTCCTGAGTCAAACCCCGACGTTCAGCGGTGCCGGCACCAGCGAGGGATCGCCCAAGACGGGTGCGATTACGATTCCGTACAACACGACCACCGTGGGTACGAATGCTATCGTGTCCGCCGATGAGAGTGTGTTCGCGTTGTACTCGGATTCTGACTTCCAGGAGCAGGTCACGACCGGCACGATTGACATCGGGCTGGATCCGACGACCATCTATGTGAAGGTGACTGCCGAGGATGGCACGACGATACGCTTCTATGCTGTTACGCTGACGCGTGCAGGCGGACTCGAAGTCACGCCCGCGTCGCTCGCCTATACAACAATCCCGGGCTTCAATCCGCCCACGCAGGCGATCACGATCCTCAATAACGGCACGAATGGTGCGATCTCGGTGACCAACGTGATCACCCGCAGCGCCAACTCCGGTGCGAATGAATGGTTCTCGCTGGGAACGAACGTGTTCAATCTGGCGGCGGGGGATTCCGTCACAGCAACGGGCTCCATCAATGTGACGAACCTGGCTGTCGGCACCTACACCGCGACCAATACGTTCACCGATGCGGCCAACATCCCGTGGCAGACGGTTGTGACGCTGGATATCACGGCTGCCGCCGATAACGAGATCTTCTTCAGCGGTGAGACTCAGGACTACACCGGCACGAATATCGCGATTGGTGTCACGAGCCGCTCCGGCAGCACCAACATCGTGGTGACGTACGACGGCAGCAACTCGCTCCCGGTCAATGTCGGCTCCTATGCCGTAACTGCCAGTGTCGCCACCGTCGGCAACTGGTTCGCCACGACCAACACAACCACGCTGGAAATTGTGGCGGCCACCCAGGTGATCACGTTTGAAGGCACAAATGCGGTTTACGACGGCACGGCCAAAGCGGTAACCGCAACGCCATTGCTAGGGACCAATGCCGTGACCATTACGTACAACGGCAGCTCGGCCGCCCCCACCAATGCGGGCACCTATGCCGTAACCGGTACTGTAGTTGCTGGACATAGCTGGCTGGCCGGGACAAATACGACCACGCTGACGATTGAAAAGGCTCCGCAGACGATCGTGGAGTTCAGCTTGCCCACCAGTGCGCAGATGACTGAATTGATCCCGTTGAGCGGTAGCGTCTCGCCGGCAGCCTCGCCTGCGACGGTCACGTACGCGATAGTCGGCAGCGGTCCGGGTTCTATTGACAGCGGCAACAACCTCACGTTCTCCGGTGGCGGTTCCGTCACGGTGCGTGCATCGGCTGCCGCGACGGACAACTACCTCGCGGCCACGTCTGTGGACGCCACGGTTGAAGTCATCGACTTCGCAGCGGATGTCGTCAGCGAGTCCTTCGGCAGTGCGCATAATGGCCTGCATTCGCTGAAGTTCAGCCCGGATGGCGACTTGTACATGTTCTATTCGGCGACCAATGGTGCCATGAGCGTCAGCAAGCAGCTCGCTGGCGAAGAGGCCTTCGGCACGCCTGCCCTCGTTGGAGCAACATCGGGCAACTACCTGATGCGCAGTCCCATGGACATGCTATTCGGTGACAGCACCAATATCGTCGGCCAGAGCGGCACTTGGGGGCTGTTGGCGGGCATGACCAATGGAACGGTAGCTTCGTTCACGAATACGGCATCCTTCGGCCTGCGCAACAGCCGGTTCCTGGCTGGCACCGCCCCGACGAACTTCCTGTTCGTCAATCGCGGCACCTCCATCGCTTCCCCGCGTGTAATCGCCTACATGACGACCAACAACTGGGTAACGAGCACATCCAGGGACATCGGGCCCGGCGTCCTGACCGGAGCCGCACGTGAAGGCGATACCATCGCGGTATTCACCTCTGCCGGTGTCCTGCTCAGCGCCAATGCCGGCACGACCTACGCCAGCGCGGGCACCCCGGCCGGAGCCATGGCTCGCGGCGGTGATCGCGCCTGGTATGCAGTCAACCTAAGGACGGTCAATCAGGCCACCTATATGGATGTCTCCAGCAACCGCAAGCTGATCAGCGAGGCGGGATGGTCCAATCAGTGGAGCTTGGTGTACACCCATGAAACGGCTAACGACACCGTCTCCCACCCGCGTCTGACCGCTTACGAGAATATTGCGATTCTCTCCTGGCAGCAGGGCGACACCGGTAAACTGATGTACACCGTAACCCAGAATCATGGGTCTGATTGGACGGACGTCAAGGAATTGGTCTCCGCTCCGACCTTCGTGCGGCAGAGCAGCCTTGAGGCCGGTTATGATGTAGCCGTGCACAAGGACGACGACGGCGTACGCTTCGTGGCTGCCGCCGGTCTGAACTACGCGGATGTCGATCTTTCCGGTATCACGCTCCGGGCCACCGCGTTGCAGACCAACGTCTACCTGCGCTGGACGCAGCCGACCTCGCTCGGTGCGCCGTCGGATGAGGTTCTGATCCGGTATCTGGCTAGCACCAACGCATACCCGACCCTGAGCCTCGGCACCACGCTGTATCAGGGATCGGCTCAGTTGGCCATCCATGAAAGTGTCATCCAGCACCAGACCTACATGTACCAGCTCTGGGTTCGCAGCGGTGCCAGCTTCGTGGATCCCGCAGCGTTCAGTGCCGGGAAGGAAATCAGCACGTTCGAATGGAACTATGCCCTTCCCAGCGCCAGCCTGTCGCCAGCAAGCGCCGACTACGTCAAGAACTCGGGTGTGGCTCCTGCGTTTACCGTCACCTTCAATGGCCGCTCGGTCACGAATGTCACCAGCACGGGCACAGGCACGCTCACACCGGTTCTGAGCGGTAACGTGTACACGATACCAGAGAGCTACCTGACGAACCAGACGGCTGGCGCAAGCATAACTGTCACCTTCGAGATGGATGGTGGTAACGATCTCTCGGCGACAATCGCCGTGTTCGACAATGCCACAGTAGATCCGGCAGCACCCGAGTTCGAGTTTGGCTCAAGCTCTAACCTGGCAATCACCCTGACGCCAAACGGGCGGACGCTCGAATCGATCATGAACGGGGTAGCCACGCTGACGGTCACGAACGACTACACGGTTAGTGGCAATACCATCACGATCCTGGCAAGCTACCTGAACGCCCAAGGGCTCGGGGAAACCACGCTGGACTTCGTTATGGATGGCGGCACGAATCCGCAGAGCGTGATCACAGTGGTGGGTGGCGCGACGGTATCGCCGACCAAGTATCGTCATACGCAGGGGGCAACAGGGAACCTCGCCATCACCATGACGGCACGCGGACGGACACTGAGCGCCATCAGCAATCAGACCGCAAGTGCGGTACTGGCAGCACCGGCCGACTACACAGTCGTCTCTAGCAATGCCTCGTACTCGATCCTGGCGGATTACCTCAATGCGCTGGACGCGGACACAACGCTGACATACCTCATGAGCGATGGCGTCAATCCGCAGACCGAGATCAAGCTGATCTCCGGCGACACGGAAGTGGCCGAAGTCAGTGGCAGCCATACGCTTGGCACCACCAACACGGTAACGCTGACGCTCGACCTCAACGGTCGCACGTTCGACGCCCTGACGGATGGAACCAAGGTGCTGGCCCTGGCTACGGACTACACGAAGTCGGTCACGGCCGGCGTTCTGACGGTGATTCTGACCAAGGATTACCTCAATGCGAACGAGCCGGGCACGGTAGATCTGGTGTTCAATATGAACGCTGGTACCGATCCAGAGGCGGAAGTCACAATCCTGCCGGGTACGGCCTCGATTACTGCACTCGATGGAGGAAGTCACATTCTCGGTGCAGGCGGTGTGGAACGGTACGAGTTGACGCGTAATGGTCGTTCGCTGCTCGATCTCAAGAGAGGCACAACGAACCTGGTTGTTGGTGTTGACTACACGGTTAATAACGCCGATCCGATGGTGCCGGTCTACACGGTTTCCACGAACTACCTGAACACATTGCCGGTTGGCACGCATACGCTGACGTTCGACATGATTTCAGGTGCCGACTTTAACGTCCAGATCGTGGTGACGGCGGGTACCGCCACCGTCTCCCCGGCGGCGGCGACGTATCCTAACGCAGGCGGTGGCGGTGTCCGCACGTTCAGCCTCACGCTGAACGGGCGGACGCTCAGCTCGATTAGTGATGGTGTTGATAACTTAACAACACCTGCCGAGTACACGGTCAATAACACCAACCCGCTGGTGCCTGTGATTACCCTACTGCAAGCCTACCTCGACACGCTTACAGATAGTACGGCGTACACAATCACGTTTACCATGAGCGGAGGCGCACCTCAGGCAGTAACGCTGACAACCGTACCATAAGAAACCGGATAAATAATGCAGATCGACTATTATATGAAAATTGAAAGGAGCGAGATTATGAAGAGCAAGCAGACGAGAGCGATGGTGGCGGGAATGCTGACGGCGATCCTGCTGGGGACGAGCTGGTCACAGGCGGCCAGCGAGGCCCCCGGGATCAAGCTGCAATTCCAGGACAACAACCTCCAGGTGGTAACGGACGCCGACGCGCCCTCCTACTACCTGGAGTATCGCACGCCCGAGGGCACCTGGCAGAAGTGGAATGCCGGCCAGAACATCGCAAACGCGCAAGCCCTCTGGTTCCGGGCTGTGTTCGAAAGCGGCGACATCATGCTCTACCAGCCGCCAGCAGACGTGGATACGTTCTACTCACCATCTCTATCATTGGGTGCCATCGATGGGCAAATGACGTCAACCATTGGTTCCATAGCTGCTGATGGTTCGGTTGTGGCGATGGCTGACCAAGATTGGCTTGAGTCAAATTATACGCCGCCATCCGTTGTGAATGACATTCCGGCACCTGCCAATAATCAGGCGGTTGCAACGCCTATGCCGGGTAGATCCCAGTTGATTTGGAGAAACCCCAATAACCTGATGGTTGCCCGATGGGATTTGGCGGAAACGACAGGAAATGAGTTCGTGGTTCGCGATTACGACCAGTTCCGACTGTTGCCTGATCTGAATGCCGTGAGTTTGAGTAGTGCATGGACGCTGTGCGGGATTGCCTCCCTTGATGACGATCTCGAGGCAAATGACTATATATGGCAGAATACGGTCAGTGGCAGTTTCGCCTTATGGCGTGTAAATCCCGATCCGACTATTGAAGCCTACGGCACGATTAAGTACGAGCCAACGCCAGGGTCGGGCGTTTGGGCGGATGTGATATTGCCTGCGCCATGGAAAGTTGTCGGTATTGCCTGCCTCGGCAATGATGGCAAAAAGAATGATGTGATTTGGCAGAATCCGCAAACCGGATTGGTTGCCCTATGGCAGGTTGGTAGTGATGGTCGAATCAGCAGTTATTCAGTCATTCAGTATTACGATTCCGTATCATTAAGTTGGAAGAATGCTGATTTGAAAGCCCCTTGGACACTCGGTGCGATTGGAAGTTTCGAAGGGGATGGAAAGTTGGATGACTTGATCTGGCACAACCCTACGACGGGACGTTTTGCCTACTGGAAGCTAGGGGCAAATGCGCAAGTAACTTCGTTTGGCCTGATTGAGTACCAGTCCTCTCCGGGAACATGGGAAAGCGTGGTCTTACGCAGTCCTTGGGCCATTGCAGGGATCGCAGAACTGGATGGTGATGGCAAGCTGAACGATGTCATCTGGCATCAACCGACGCAGGGCATTGTCGCCCGTTGGGATGTCAGCGCCACCGGTCAAGTGACGACGTATGGACGTATAAAAGTGCAAGTGTCTGGCGAATGGCAAGACATTGTTTTAAGAGCTCCATGGACGATGTCGGGCGTGGTCTCTGTCGGGAGCGATAATAAGCTGAATAGCTTGGTTTGGCATAACCCGACCTCGGGAATGTTTGCCTGCTGGCGGTTGGTGCTTGCAGGGGAAGACACTCGCATTTCAAATTATGGCGGATTTTTGGTCGATGGAGCCGATATTAGACTCTCAAGGCCTTGGGAGATAACAAAAGTTCGTGGGAATTAAATAAAGCCCTGAACTTCTCTTGAGCCTGAACCCACCATGGGTTCAGGCTTTTTTTTGTTTCGTCATATCCTATAGCAATTCACCAGTTCCCCCCCGGGGGAAATAACCCCTTTTCAGGAGATCGGTGAACCGATGGGTTGCGCGCTATTAAGGGTTTTGTAGGCTGCCTTATGCCCCGAAGCGATGGGGATTAAATAGTATCTGGCCGGCACGTAATGAAATTCGGCAGTAAAAGGCTCAAGAAAGAGTTCGCCCACGAGATCCTTCCTGACAAAAAAAGCATTTACACCACTTATGTTGCATCCAACCAACCGGTAATTTGGCAAGTTTTTCTCAAGGAACGTCAACGATGCACCGAAACAGTCATCGCCTTGCCATGTATGCGACTCGTCATAGTCCATACAATAAGCGACGGGAGGTGCAAATTTGGCATTATATTCAAGCACCATGACTCGTGGTGTAACGCACGTTATTGCATTAAGAACATGAAAATCGTTTCCATCGATATCCACCGACAAAAGGTCAATATCGGGCATGTCAATATGTGCTGAAATCAAACTGTTTATGTTGCCTCTCGTTATGAACGCCTCAACAACATGGAGGGAACCCCGTTCGGCAATATGACAAAGATTTTTTTTGATACTTTTAACATGATTCCCGGAAGCTTCAATCCACAGCCCGGACCACCCCTGTAAAAGCAGTGCCGCCGTATTGTTTGCCAAACCATTTCCGACCCCAAATTCAATAAACGTCTTATTCGTTGTGCCGATGCGTTTAAATATCTCGTTAATTATTCCGTCCTCATCAATTTGCGAGTATATTTTTCTTCCATACCTCATGAGTGACTTCGGATTGTCATACTGCGGTGCGCTTCTGAATCTCTCAATTTCACGATGAATAAGTAGTTCTCGATGTTCATCGTTTGCTTTACGATTCGCGATAAGCAGATCGTGTATCGTGTTGATCATATTTTCGACTTCATGTGGTTGCATAATGATTGCTCTATTATTGAAAAATTTAAACGTCTGTCACCCCAGTTTCTCAAGCTTGTCTACAGAATAGTCAAAGTCTTTCAAAAAAGGCAAGCTATTCGCATCAAGCTGCGTCAGTTTTGCAATGGCATTGATTCTGCTAGCATGCGTCTGTGCGTATATTATAGATCTAAACTATTTTGAGGAGGTCACTTTGTGTATAACGCCGAATTCGATATCCGTCGCACAGGAAACAGGTATTCTTTCGAAATTAGATAAATTGTGCGATCAATGCGTAGCATCTGGAAAGCGAATTGCCATCTATGGTGCAGGATCGCATACTCTATTCCTTTTCCAGAAGACCAACTTGCTGAGGGCCAACCTTGTCGCCATCATTGATCGCGACAAAAAGCACGGACAAACCTGTTGGGGGCTACCCGTACTGCATCCTGATCAAATTGGTGAACTGGTCGCCGACGCTGTGCTGATCTCGGTTCCAAAAGCACAGAATGAAATCCGCGCAGCACTCAAGGCGGCGCTACCCCCACCGGTGGAAATTATCACCCCTTATGCTACTGCCGGCGAGGTTGCTGCAGTCATGCAAGCGGTACAAACCGCCATCAAGGCCGTCGGTGTCACGCTGCCTGGACAGCCCATCGACCTCTCGATGAAGGAGCGCTACGGTTGCTACGAGGGCATCATCCAGGTCCTCGACAAGCTCGGTTATGCGGAATCGTCTAAAACACGGACACCCTGCGATGCCAAGGGATTGCCCCTGCCTTGGTACACTTACCCTGCGATAGCATACCTGCGACAGTTTGCACTCGGTGATTGCTGTGTATTTGAGTGGGGTTGCGGCAACTCATCGCTTTTCTTTGCGGCACGGTGTCGCAAGGTCCGAAGCATCGATATTGCTGCATCTTGGGTTGAAAAGATTAGAATGAATGCGCCCGCCAATCTGGATGTTCACCATCGTCCGATCGATGCGTTTCCTAGCAGCATCAGCAACTTTGGCGAAACGTACGATATTATCGTGATTGATGCCGAACGCCGGCTCGACTGCGCCCACGAATCGGTAAAATATCTCAACGCTGGCGGACTGATCATCGTTGATAATGCCGATAACAGCCCGAAGACCTGCTCGTTTCTGCGTTCAGAGGGCCTTCTGCAAGTTGATTTCACCGGTTTTGGCCCGGTATGTACCTATCGCTGGACCACCAGCCTGTTCTTTAAGGGTAATTGCCTCCCTTTGCAGCAATCAAGATCACAGGAGGAACCCGTCTATGGCTTGACCCGCAACCTTGATGATTATGTCAACGAAGGCGAGGTTACGCGGTTGATGGCAACCAACGCAATCTCGGATCATCCCATCATCGCCAGCGGGATGGTCTCCTATGCCCAGGAGGGTGAGGATATCCTGATCGATAAGATGCTACGGCGATTGGTCACGGGACGAAAAGGCTTTTATGTGGATGTCGGAGCTAACGATCCGGTACGGCATTCGTTAACCTATAATCTCTACAAGCAGGGGTGGCATGGGATCAACATCGAACCTCGCCCTGAAAGCAAAGCACTGTTCGATCGGATCCGTCCTCGCGATATTAATCTCGAGACCGGCGTCAGTGATGTGGCGGGCACACTGGATTTCCATTTGTTCGAACTCTCGGTCTATAACACCTTCGACAAGGAACTTGCAAAACAATTTGCCAATACCAGCAAACCGCTCGGGATCCAGAAACTTCCGGTGCAGCGGCTGGATACGATCCTGTCGCAGCATCTACCAGCAGGTCAGCCGATCGACCTGCTCACGATCGATGTCGAGGGATTCGAGCTGAACGTGCTGAAATCCATGGACTGGCAACAACAGCGGCCGCTGCTGGTCGCGCTGGAGGTGTTGGAATACGATCTTGCCAAGGGGTGCGAGCAAGCCGCCCCGGCCGCCTTCATGCAGAATCAAGGATATCGGTTCCTTGCCAAAACGGAGAATACGCTATTTTTTGCGGAGGCCTCCCGTTATTCGCTTTTCACAGCGCCTACCACGTAATCCACGACACGATGCTGACATGAAACTGCTAATCCTGACTACCTCGCCATTCTGGGGACGCGACATGGGCTCCCATGAGCGTCTGCATACCTTGGTTCGGCATTATCTTGAGCGAGGCGATACCGTCATGGTCGGCCTGTTGAACGGAACTCCCGCCCCGCTGGCGGGCGAATGCGATCTGGCTTTGCAATATCCACGGTTGCATTTTCTGAACTATCCAACCCCCGTCGATGCGGCCCGGGCAAACCGAATCGTAAAGCGCAGGACGTGGTTTGCTCACCGGTTCAAAATTCCACCCGTTTATGGCCTGTCGGCTTGGGAGAAGGTGCTCTATAGACTGCAAGGCCATACGGCACTGCTGCAGGCACTGCCGATTATGAATGTGGAGATGGTTCGCCAATGGCTGTACCGCAGTCGCCCGGATGCCGTGATGCTGGTTTATATTCACACGGCTTATCTTATTCCTGTGATCCGAGCATCTCGCTTCCGCCCCAAGCTGGTGATGCTTGACAGCATCGATGTCCAGAGCATTCGGCAGACGACATTTCATACGCAGGGCCTCGCGCACTGGGTCAGTCTTGACCGTGAGAGTGAGCTTCACATCGCCGATCTGGCGGACCTGGTCATCGCCATACAGGCAAACGAAGCGGCCTTTTTCAAGGATGGCTTGCGGCAGGCGATCACCACGACTATGTACCACTCGCATCCGACTGTGCATCTGCCTGCGGCGGAAACCTGCAACATTCTGTTTGCGGGCGGCCCCATGGAGCCGAACCGGCTGGGAATCGAGCGGTTTCTCAACGCATGCTGGCCTCGAGTCTTGGATCTGACCGAGGGGAATGCTAGGTTGCGGATTGCTGGAAAAGTGTGCGATGTCCTGCCTGCTATCGACATCCCCGGGGTGACCCGTGTGGGGTTTGTCAATGATCTGCAATCCGAATACCGGCAGGCCGCCGTGGTCATTGCCCCGATTGAATTCGGGGGAGGCTTGAAAATCAAGGTTGTTGAAGCACTGTGCCACGGAAAAGCGGTAGTGACAACGCCCTGTGGATCGGAAGGTCTCCCCCCGTCAGTTCCTGAAGCGTTTATCACCGTCACCTCGCCGGAGCACATGGCACAGGCGATTGCAACGCTATTGAATCATCCTGACGATAGGCATTTACTGGAAGCACGCGCCATTTCGTTTGCTGAAAAGACGTTTGCAGAACAGGCCTGTTTCAAGGCGACCGACGACGCAATCGAACAATGGCTGCAGTCAAGCCCCCCATCCAAGCGAAAGCGAAGCCTTCCCACCCTGCGAAAAAAGCGAGCAATTCTTTTCGGGACAGGTACCGGAGGGGAAAACGGATATCTCTATTTGCGGCACATCTATGACATTATAGGATTTTGCGACAATAATAGGGATAAGCATGGAACCGAATTCCGCGGACGCCCAGTGCATTCACCAACCGAACTCAATACGCTGACATACGATCGAATCGTGATATGCAGCATGCATAAGGACTCGATACGGGCTCAGTTATGCAACGAGCAGAAAATACCTATTCACAGCATAGAAGTCCTGAATGCAGGTATATGTTCGCAGACAAGCAGGCATAAGTAAACAATATCTGATATCCAAATCTGTGCATACGCGGTTTGGCAAGAGGCTCTTCATATTTCTTGATAGGCCACCGCCACCGGCTGGGTAATATTATCTCTGATGAGTTGCAAAACACCCGACTCGCTCTTCTCCACGCAGAATAGATCATTGAAGACATAAAAATACCGGGCGACCTGATTTCTGTCGCATTTGGCTAATGCAGGATCTGTTGCACGCCTCATGACGGGATCAAACAGACTAGCATCACTCACCTCATGCGTGAAGCCGAGGTCCCCGTAGTGCGCTTGCCCAAGTAAGACGGTCTCCTTCCCCATCATCAAGGCTTCAAGGCCGGTTTGCGAGCATATCGTCACGCAGGTCCGGCATCCACGGATCAGGGAATAGGTATCGTACCGATTGTCACCATCGATGACGCAATCCGATGATTCCGTCAGAAGACGCCAGAACTCAGAATCCTGTTTCAACGCATTCAGGGTAAGGTTTTCATACAGAGGATCGTGGCCGGGGCGCTCCCGCGGATGCAGTTTCAGCACAAAGCCGAACCCATTGCGGATCGCCCAGTGAGCCGTCATCCTGATGGCATCGATCGAGCTTCCTGAGCGGGAATTGAACATCACTGAGGAATCGGTCAGCACATTCGCGATATAAAGCACATACGGTTTTGCATTTGCTGCAGGCAAATATGCGACGGAGGGGGAAACGTGCTGGTCACTCTTGAGGGTTTTGATGGACGCCATGTAGGCGTCGCGATACTGGTCTGCCGTCGCCTGGTCAACCACATCCTGCCAACGCCAGAAATAGTTCCTGGACGCCAATTTATTAACCGCGATGCCAGAGATATTCTCCCATATAAGGCGGTTCCCCACCATGCTGTTCTCCAAGGCAATAATCCGGATCCCACGAGTGACCGCGAGATACCGCCAGATGGCAGCCCGTGTGTGATAGCCTTGCGGAATCAGAACCACATCCGGACGAACCGAGGTGAACAACTGCTCATCGCGGTCAATCTGCGCCATGCACCGCTGCATGGCCTCCAGAACCATAGCCCATATCCCGGGAACGCAACCGCTGATCGCATCAATAGGCATCCGTGAATCGACACACAGCTTATAGCAGCAGGCAGGGAAAACAGGAACTCCCTTGTAGGTAAAGCGCATGAAGTTTTCTGGTGTGACGTCGACGTTCGCAGCCTCCCCCGACGAGTCTTCCGGTGGAGCCAGTCGCAGGGAGATTGATTTGGATGCACATTGCCTGACGAGTTTAGCGTAATCCAGGTTAAACCAATCCGCAGCGATGGCGAGCACAAAGGGGACACGCAGGCCCTGACGCTCGTCTCTCGATACATTTCCGTTGACGCCATCCCGCAATGCCACACCGAAATTCGAGTAATTGCGATAAAGGAAATACCCCATGGCATCGAGGCGACGACTTGCGGCATCATCGTCGGCCCCCGTCATCACAACAAACACGTAGTCGTGTTTTTCATGCGACAAGCTGTCCGTCGGATAGACCGGAACCCCTTCGAAGGTGCCTTCCGATGTGCAATCGTCATCGACAAAATACGCGACGCATGGATAGGACGCAGGCCAGTTCGCAAGGGCGTTCCGTCCTGCCGGTCCCGTGCCGTAGAAAATCACCTTTGTCTCAGGGGGAGCAAAGAACCCCGACCAGTAGTTGACTCGCTCCGGCGGAATTCCGTGCTGTTCGAGCGTCTTGAGGATCGGTTTCAGGAACGAGCTGCCGATCACGATGCGATCCTGTGCCGTTAGCCTGCCTGCCAGTTCAGCAGGGCCGATCACCTGAATCTCTCTGAAGGTGGTGCCCCATCGTTCCGGAGATGAATCGACATAAGCGCAGATCGTTCCCTTCTCCTCCTCGATGGCATCGGAGACCATCTCTGCCATCTTGCTTGTACCGTACACGTAATATTCAACACCATCCGAAATGCGCATGGCATGCTTGAGCATGCGCAGCTTCATCAGCCGGTTATGTACGGGAATTGGTAAAACACTTTCTTCAAGCAGCCGGCGATTGACGACATCGAGGGCAAAGCTATAGGTCAGTTCCAGATCGTGATTTCTGACCTTGCGCCGCGCCCAGTTGTTGTTCTGATGAATGCGATACCTGCACAGCGGCTCAGGCAATGTATGCACACCGCTCAAGGCTGTTGCCATCAGCATGACAAACACATCAGCGCAGATTCGGAATCCGTCCACGGGCATCGGGAAAATGCGTTCGGCCAGTGACCGGGTCAAGGATAACGCCGAAGACGGCGAAAAAACATACAAATAGCCAAACTCCTTTACAATCTGCGTTCGATCAAAACGCATCGCTAGGGGGGCGAAATGCGGTTTTCCGTTGCGTATGACATCATGCTGTACAAACGCATGGGTCTTGTGTGCCTCAACAACCTGCGCAATTTTTTCCGGCAGCCATACGTCATCACTGTCAAGCATACATAAGATCTGGCCGGAAGCATGGTCAACCCCGGCATTATAGGCGGCGGCCTGCCCTCCATTTTCCTGAAACACAGGGATAATGCATGCATGACGCGCAGCATAGTCTTCGATGACCTTGCGCGACTCATCCTTGGAACCATCATCAACAATGACAATTTCGACCTGTTTGTACGTCTGGTTCAGAACCGAGTCGATGGCTTCCGGAAGGTACCGGGCGTAGTTGTAGTTGTTGATCAGCACCGATACTAAAGGGTTCTCTGTATTGTTCATGGTCATGACGAATTCCTTTTATGCTTGCTTAAAACTACTCACTTGCCGGTATTTCCCTCGATCATCCGGTTGCGAATCAACGTTGCCAACCTCCGACAGGAATCACCATCCCGGAAGTGATGCACGATACTGGCGATCCGGTCGCGTTCTGGCGAATGTCGAAGCGGGTGCGCCAATTCAGCATCCAGTGTTTCCAGAAGCGACTGCTGCGTCAGGCATTTGAAGCCGGGAGCCCAGAAGTCGTAAGGCTCCAACAGGAACCCTCGGGTTCCCTCGTATTGGTCGGCGTCCGTCGGGGTGAAAATAATGGGCCGATCCAGTAGGAGGTAGTCGAAGTAGATGGAAGAATAATCGGTAATCAGCAGATCGACGGCGTTGAGCATCTCGTAGAAATCGACCTGGGCGGAGGACAGCAGGTCTTCGGTAATGATGCAGAACGCCTCCGAGTCGGCCATGCGCTGCATGGCGGATGCACCTCGGACCTCGTAGGGATGCATTTTGATGAGCATTGTCAGCTGGTTCGCATCGAGGAAGTCGATCAGAGCCTGGAGGTCGAAATCGGGGAAATCGAACAATGCGCTGTTTTCGCCTCCGTTGATCTGTCCGAATGCGGTGGTGCGGAATGTTGGCATGTAGGCAAGAAGTTTCCGGTTTTGCAGGGATCGGCCCGTAACCATTTCGAAAATTGATTTGCCGTCCGAGCAGAACAGGAAATCATTGCGTGGCATGCCGGTCACGGCATATTGTTCAATCGATCCGCCAAAGCATGCGTTCATGAGGGTAGTGTAGGTTGCCGAGTAAGAGGCGATGGCCTTGTAATGGTTCCAGTATTCCTGATGCTGCCGGCGGTGCTTGCCTGTTTGGAAACGGCTCATGAAGTTGAGCCCCTTGAGCGGGAATCCGTGCCAGAGCTGGATGGCATTGCGGTCGGTCGGCACGACGAGGTCGTGGGTGCATATGAAGTTACGACTGCGCATGTACATGTTATACCAGCCAGGGTCACCGCGTCCTTCGTAGGCGCAGGTGACGCTCCCGCAGGCGTTGATGCCGCCTAGCTTGGCCAGTGCATGGGTGTTCGATCCGGAGGCATTGTGCACGAACAGCGCCAGAGCCTTCTCATCTGGATTGTTCCAGTCTTCGTCGAAATGACAGGGAACCACAATACCTGATCCGTCGCCGGATTTTCCGTTCGCCAGTTCGAAAACGGAGAAATCACGCAAGCCGGCATCCAGCAACTGTCGCATGATTTCAAAAACGTACTGCGAACAGATCACGACGTCTTCGGTGTGCCGTTGTTTCGGCAATGCAGTCAAGCCGATGACCGGCACCCCGAGCAGGTTGCCGCCCTGCTTCGACGGGTCGTTGTCTATAAATCCGCGAATATGGTAGCGGTCGCGCAACTGCCTATAGGCTTCCTCTCCCTTGCGCGATGCGCCGAAAAGCCATATGGATTGCATCTTCTACCGGACCTTTCTCATTGAAATTGCTGCGCGATCTGGGCAACCAGCGCCATGCTTTGCTTGAGCTCCGTAGTGGAGATGCCGTCGGTTCGCGGAAGATAGCGGACTTCGCAGTACGCTTTGAGTTCATCGAACTTGCCGGTCCAGTCGGCGCCCATGACAAAAACATCCACATGGTGGTCGCGGATATCGGTAATCTTCTGTTCCCAGGTATTTTCGGGAATCACGAGATCTACGCATCTCAGTGCCCCGACAATCGCCGTGCGATCGGCATACGGAATAATGGTTTTCTTGCCTTTGCCTTCATTGAAGGCATCGGTGGATACGGCCACGACAAGCCGGTCGCCCAATGCCAGTGCTCGCTCCAGCAACCGCAGGTGTCCGACATGGAACAAATCAAATGTGCCGTACGTGATTACCGTTTTCATTTTGCGTTGCATTCTAGCAGGTCCGGTGCCGTTGTCGAGAAGGCAGCGGGGAAAGTGCGTACGTCGGAGCAGATTTTTACGTCGGGGCTGTCACGGGGATTTGCAAGGCATGGATCCGCGCCGCAGGATCCACAACAGGACGGGTAATGCCACGATGCAGGCAAGGAGGGTGCCGCATGCGGCGAGTGCGGTGTAGGCGTGACATTGGAGGGTCTGTCCCAGAATATGCAGCGTCGTACGTTCGCTTAATTCGCTGCGCACATTGCACATGAGACGTCTGCCGGTTTTCAGCGTCAGGGCGTAGATCATGACGTTGCTGAAGCCGGCACCGGTCAGGTTGGTGACGGGTATGAAGACGGCGTCGAATAGTTTTCCGCGCAATTGCGGGGCCGGATGCCGCCAGTTAAAACCGCCCCGGTACGGATAAACATGGACTTCATCAATTCCGGGCATGGCGCGACCCTGGGCGGCTCCGTGCTCGTGTGTGAGAAGATGGATACGGTTGCCGGGATACGTCTGCCTGATGACCGGCAAGGCCTTGTCGAGTTGCTGGTAGCTGACGGAGCGGATGATGAGGATGTCTGGCATGGCGGATCCGGTTGGTTAACGGTAGAAGGTGAAGGCTACATCAAAGGGAATGCGCAAGGCGCGCGCGATCTTGTGATCGACTGGGGCTCGTTTGTTTTTGATGGCGCCGGCATCGAGGAAGGCGCGTAGCATGGCCCGCAGGTAAATGAGGGTATGCTGTTCGAGGCTGGCATAAAAACACTTGTACATCATGCGAATGGTCAAGTGGATTGCCATGTTGAATGGGTAGTTCTTCCAGATAAGCCAGAAGGCATTCCGGGTGTAATAGAAGGGCGCACGCCAGGAGGTCCGATTGGTTGGTGCGTATTTGTGATAGGCAATGACGTCAGTGAAGAAGCGGATGCGGTATCCCGCCTGCAGAACTCGGAAGGCGGTGTCCTGTTCGTTCCAGTAGAGGAAGAATTCCTCGGGGTAGAACCCCACCCGTTCGAACAGGTCGCGCCGGATACCGGCTCCGGCCCCGTTGAACGCCAGTAGATATCCTTCGGCCTCGGCGGCTGTTGATGCGCCAGTAGGCGTAAGGATCGGCGGCTGTTCCGCTTGGGCGGCATCCCAGGTACAGACGTTGCGTACATCGAAGGCTACAATGCCGAGCTGCGGATCCGCCTCGAATTTGGCAACCATGTTTGAAATAGCCTGTGGGTGCGGGAACGAGTCGTCATCGAGGATGACAATGTAGTCTCCATGTGCATTCTTGAACCCGATGTTGTACGCCTCAATCCCGATGTTCTTGAACATGCGGATCAAACGCACACCGGGGTATTTTTCCTCGATCGCTTCGGCGGTTCCGTCATTCGAGGCGTTGTCCACCACGATCACGTCGAGGTGGGGATAGTCGATCTTGTGTATCTGAGCCAGACTTTCGAGTATCTCGTCCTTGCGGTTCCAGCACAGGGACACAATGCTGACTAACGGCCGATTCACGAATTCCCCCAGCTCGCGAATGGCCAGGGGTGCTTGACGGCATTGGCATGATCGGCATCGAATGCGGTGATCTCCTTGCGTCCGTTGACGAGTCGCTCAACGAGTTCGACGCCCTGCATGAATGCGTGATCCTGGTTGCTGACTTCGTATTTCCAGAGGCCGAACCGCCCGCGGGAGTAGACGTCGTGCTGCTCGAGGAAGGGAATGATCTCCGCCAGCGCTTCGTCCCGCTGAAGCCCGGGAGTGGGATAGCCGTGGCTGGCACGGTAATGCCAGGTGGTGACCAGATCCTCCCGGCGCTCGATCAGCTTTGTGTTGATTGCACCTTGTATCACGTCCTCAAGCACACGGGCGGAATCCACTGGGCGATTTTGGGATTCGGACACTTCCAGCATCAGCGACCAATATCGGTTGATGTCAGGGACATTATTGGGCGAGTAATTGCTGAATACGGTGGCGCGATAGAACGGGCAGTTGTCCTCGGGGAAGTACATCCAGCATTTCCCGGCAACATCCGTACGCGGCTTGCCTTGCATTCCCAGCCCGATAATGTGCGAGGACGAGAACAGCAGGCCGTGCTCGGCCAGGGAAGCAAACCGGACTTGATCACTTATGCGCAAGCAGTCGTCGAGCGGCATGGTGCTGATCAATCGGTCATAGCCAAACTCACGCCCGTCGGTCGTGGTGACGATATGACGCCCGATGTCTAGCTTCGCAACGCGGGTATTCAAAAGGATCTGATCGGGAGGCAATCGATTGGCGCAGGCTTTCCAGATTGATCCTGTACCCCCATGCCTGGGGAACTGGAAGGTGTTGTTCGGTCCCCAAGTGGAGTCGTCCGTTTGGTAAACAAGTCGTTTGAGGGTTTTTCCGAGATCCGTGACCGCGACTCGCTCGCCAACCCACTTCGCGTTGAGCGCTTCAGGTTGATGTGCCCAGACCTTGAAATTGTAGGGTTGCAGGAAGACATCCATCAGACCCGGGCCGAACGTGGCTTCGAGCCACTCCTTGAAATTTTTCGGGGCGGGCCGGGGAGAACGGGTAATGTCGACCAGACCCTGGAGGCAATGATTCAGATCGTCGGGCGGAAGCCTGTGAATGTTGTTCTGAAGGGGATAGGGTATGAAACGGTCACGCATCCATATCCAGGACTCGCGCCGGTGACTCAGCCAGTTGTCTTTGGTTAGCGCCTCATCCATGGCCTGATCGAAATAGTCATAATGGGAAAACAATACGTGTCCGCCGATATCCCAGACAAAGTCCTTGGTGTCCGTGAAAGACGCGGCAAGGCCGCCGGGCTGCGTTCCTGCGTCGAGCAGGAACCAGTCGTGGCAGCCGCATCGCTCCAGTTGCCGCGCGGCACCTAATCCGGTGGGGCCCGCCCCGATAATCAACCAGGGAATGCGCCCATCGTGCGTCTGCGTATGTTTTGCAAGTCCTTTGGAATTCATTGTTTACACACCTTGGATAACCGGCGCAAGCTGGGCTGTAATGGTTGCCGGCACCAATGATAGTTGTCGGTCTTCGGGTATCTGCCAAAAATCTGTGCTCTATCTGTTAGCAGACACGGTGCCGCAGACGAACTCGATCAAAGGCTTTTGAGGAAGCCCACGAAATGGGTCAATTCACGGAGATGAGTATGCAGACGGCTACCGCCAAAGGCAAGCGAAAGGTTGCGCCGAGAGCCAACCACATTTACTTTACGTCTATCCGTGCTGTGGTATAGTAACCGCATGAACAGACGTTTTTTCAATGTTGCTGGCCCGTGTATTCCGGACGATCACTACATGCTCGATGCACGGGGTCGTTGCCGGGGACTTGTCGAACTGATCGACTCCAAGCAGTTCTTCGTGATTCATGCGGCACGCCAGACCGGCAAGACAACGCTACTCAACGAGATGGAGCAGGATCTGAACGCGGGAGAGGCTTATCATGCGCTCTACTGCTCGCTCGAGAGCGTCCAGCCGTTCACCGATCCGCACGAGGGCATTCCGGCAATAATCGAAGCCGTGCGGTCTGCAGTGGGCTACCATCCGGCACTCAGGAAACACGCGTTCGCCCCGGCTTTCGACGGAACCGCGATCGCCAGCGCAATCAAGGACGCATTCAGCGATCTGGCTGGTGCCATCGACCGACCGCTGGTGGTGCTTTTCGACGAAGCCGACTGCCTGGCGAACGGCACGCTGATCAGCTTTCTGCGACAGTTGCGCGACGGCTATGTGAACCGTACCCGCATGCCGTTTATCCACGCATGCGCCCTGGTCGGAATGCGCAACATCCGTGATTACAAAGCCAACCTGCGCGACGACCAGGAAACGCTCGGCTCGGCGAGCCCGTTCAATATCGTCACCGAATCCCTGACCCTGCGTGCATTCACGAAGGCCGAGATCACCGCTTTGTACGGACAGCATACGGATGACACGGGACAATCCTTCCAAGAGACCGCCATCGAACGGGTTTTTTACTGGACCAGTGGTCAACCGTGGCTGGTCAATGCCATCGGACGGGAAGTCGTACAGAAGATCTGCAAGCACGACACATCCATCTCAATCACCGACACCATGATCGACCAGGCGGCCCACACGATTATCCTGCGCCGCGACACGCACATCGACAGCCTGCTCGAACGCCTCAAGGAGCCGCGTGTACGCCGGGTAGTCGAACCGATTATTCTCGGTGCGCAAATTACTGCGGATTACCTCTCGGACGATCTCGCGTTCTGCTTGGATCTGGGCTTGCTTAAAGAAGATAAAGGCGGGCTTAAACCGGCGAACCCGATGTATGCGGAGGTCATCGGCCGCATTCTCTCCTACGGAGCCCAGCAAACGATGCTGGCCGGGGAAATCGGGCATGACGCCCCGTTCTACCTAAATGCCAACGGGCGGTTCAACATGCGTGCCATGCTTGAGGAGTTTCAGCAGTTCTGGCGCGAGAACAGCGAAAGTTGGCGAGACCGGTTCGACTACCGCGAAGCCGCCCCGCACCTGATCCTGATGGGCTTCCTCCAGCGTGTGCTCAATGGCGGCGGACGCGTGATCCGCGAAATGGCCGCCGGCAGCGGGCGACTCGACCTATGTGTCGAGTACGGGCAGGAACGCTACCCGCTCGAACTGAAAATCCATCGCGGCGGCAAGACCATCCCCGATGGCCTGCGCCAGCTCGGCCGCTACCTCGACACACTCGGCGAGCCTGAAGGCTGGCTCATCATCTTCGACCAACGCCCCGACATCCCCTGGGATGAGAAAATCACATGGACCACCGAATCCACCAACGGAAAAACCATTTATCTTGTCGGCTGCTAGTTCGAGCCCACCCGAAAAGGGTGCCATGAAATGATTTCCACCAGTTTCTATTCGTTCACTACCGCGCCCGCGCCGTTTCGGCAAGTCGCTGCTGATCAGCACGCTCAAGGCCATCTTCCAAGAGCCTCAAATCTGAAAAACGTGCCAACTCAGCCATTGGATGTGGCGGTCCCCCCGGAATCTCTGCAAACCGCCCGGTGCGGACGCGGATGCAAGCGATTCCCAATGCCGCGGCCAACGGCAAATCGCGTTTCGGATCATCTCCTATGTATAGTGCATTCTTCTGCCGTGGGGCTACCACGCCCTCAAGCGACTTGGGATCCGGTTTTGGCGCATGTTCCCAGCAACAGATCAGTTGATCGGCCAGTGAATCAAGCCCGAGTGCCAGGAACTTGCTGCGCTGAACGGCCGGCAGACCATCGGTAACCACCACGACGCGTCCGTTTTCGCGCAGACTGGCAAGAACTTCGCGCACACGGGGGTAAAGCGCGATACAGGGGGCATGGTGCCTGTAAACCGCCACACATTCAGCCACATCAGCCTCACTGGCGCGCTCTCCGAAATAATCGCAGAGCAAATGATCAAAAATCCGTTCCCTGCCCGTTGTTTCAAAGCGCTGCCGCAAATCGCGCCACGCTTTTTCAGGATCAGCACCGCGGCGCCCCAGATGCTCCGCCACCGCCCGGAACCCACTCAGCACGAAATCACGCTCCTCATAAAGCGTGTCGTCCATGTCGATTAGAAACAAATTGTATGTATCCAGGCGGAACGAGTCGATCATCATGTAACTCCCAGTGCATAACACACCAAAACGCGTTGATAGCAGGGTTCATGCCCCAGAGTAAGCTAAGTACTGAAAGATAACGATTGCTGTGAACGACAAGCCGGGTACGGCACGCACCCCGCGGGCTTCGCCGATTACGATTAGGATCAGGAGAGATCCCCGCAGAAGTGAAATGCGCCAGTTCTCCGGGTTTCGCATCAACACGCACTGACAAATGTAATTTAAGTTGTTTGCTGTTTGTGCCGAGTACGCTAAACCGTCGTTAGATAACGGCAACGGGAAAGAACAACCGCGTTGAACAGGATTGAGTAATGGAATTTGTACGTTTCATGCAAGGAACTTCGCTCGCCTCTCCCGCCGCACGTAACGTGAGATACGATTACCAGACGGGGCCGGATGGTCGCCAAACCGGCTATGCACGTGACGACGCTAACGCCGTTTCTTCCGGCTATTTTTCGCGGTGGGTTGAGCTCTACAGAATATCGAGTTTGAATTTGCTTTTACCGATATGCCGGCGTAGGCTACAAGCGATCAACAAATGAGACCGATTATTATCACCTACACACGGCTTAGCGAAAACGGGAGTTCAAGCGGTGACTGACACAACAACGCGCAAATCTGTACTCGTCGTCGAGGATGACGAGCTGCTAAACGGTCTTATTGTCAAGTTGCTGAATGGCAGGGGCTTACAAACCGAAGGCGTGGTCTGCGGACGCGATGCAATCGACCGCATCATCGGGGGACAGGTGGATGTGCTGCTGCTGGACCAGCAATTGCCTGACATGACTGGCCAGGATGTCATCAGCGTGCTGTCGCTAAGTGGCATTCGCATTCCATTTGTCGTGATGACGGGCCAAGGGGACGAGCGGCTGGCTGTCGACATGATGAAATTCGGTGCGGCCGATTATCTGGTCAAGGATAACAACCTTACCAACATATTGCCTGGCGTCATCGAACGGGCCCTGCGCGCCATTGAATCCGAACGGTTGTTGCACTCCGCCGAAAATGCGCTCAAGGAAAGCGAAAAGCGCTTTCGAAGCTTATTTCAGGATGCGCCCGCCGTTGCGGTTCAGGGCTACAGTGCCGACGGAACGGTCAGGTATTGGAACAAGGCATCGGAGAAGCTTTACGGGTACGCTGCCGAAGAGGCGATTGGTCGCAATTTGCTCGATTTGATGATTCCAGAAGCGATGCGGGCGGATATGGTAGCGGACCTCAGGCATATGATGGAAACCGGCGAGGCCATACCCCCATCTGAATTGGTCGTGAAACGCAAGGATGGTAGTAACGTTACCGTCTTGTCAAGTTATGCCGTTCTCCGTAACACAAACAACGGCGAACCGGAAATTTTCTGTATCGATGTTGACCTGACTGCACGCCAACAAGCTGAATTTGAACGAGAACACCTACAGGCACAGTTGACCCAGGCACAGAAAATGGAGGCGGTAGGCCGCCTTGCCGGTGGCGTTGCGCACGATTTCAACAATATGCTTGGCGTCATATTCGGACACACCGAACTGCTGATCAGCCAGACGGCCGGACATGAGTCGATTATTGAAAGCCTGAACGAGATTCGTACGGCCGCCCAGCGTTCCGCGGACCTGACCCGCCAGTTGCTGGCATTCGCCCGCAAGCAAAACGCCATCCCCAAGGTACTTGATCTGAATCAGGCCGTTGAGAGCATGCTTAAAATGCTGCGTCGCCTGATTGGCGAAGGCATTCGCTTGACGTGGGAGTCCGGCAACACTGTTGGCAATGTCCGCATGGATCCGTCCCAGATCGACCAGATTCTGGCGAATCTTTGCGTTAATGCGCGGGACGCCATTTCCGACACTGGAAACATCATCATCAAAACAGCAGCAAAAGTCCTGGATGCCAAACAATGCCTTAAGCATGCGGATTTCATTCCTGGAGAGTATGCCGTCCTGACGGTCAGTGATGATGGGTGCGGCATGGATGAAGATACCCTGAAAAACATTTTCGAGCCGTTCTTCACAACCAAGCCGATCGATAAGGGAACGGGACTTGGACTGGCGACGGTTTACGGGATCGTCAGGCAGAACAATGGCTTTATTGCGGTCAGGAGCGAACCTGGCAAAGGCACTGAATTTGAGATTTACCTGCCACAATACAAGGAAACGCCCCCCAGCACGGGCAAGCAGCGATGCAAGGCTATTCAACACCATGGTCATGAACGCATTCTGCTTGTCGAGGACAACAAGGCGTTGCTGGAAATGATCAGCACGATGCTTAGGCGAAGCGGTTACGAGGTGATCCCAGCCAACAGTCCGCATGAGGCAATCGCGCTCGCGCACGACACAAAAGAGAATATCGATCTTCTTGTCACCGATGTCATCATGCCTGGCATGAATGGACACACCCTGTTTGGTAATATTGAGAAGCTGCACCCGGAGACCCGTTGCCTTTTCATGTCCGGCTATACCGCGGATGTGATCAGTCAGCACGGCGTTCTTGACGAAGGCGTTCACTTCCTGGAGAAACCGTTCGTGATAAAGGATCTGATGGCCAAGATCAATGACGTCATGCGCAAGAATCAAAGCCATGCCGAACAAGCCGATTCAGAGCAGGATTTCGTTTAGCTTCATCATCGAAGCCAGATCGGCAATCGGCACCCAAGGCGTATTATCAATCCGGGCAAAACGGCCGGTGCGCACCCTGACGGAATCGATGCCGAGGTTGGCGGCCATTGCCAAATCGTGATCGGGACGATCCCCAATCAGGACGGCGTCAGCGGTTCCTTTGCAAACAATCCCAGCGAGTGCGCGGGCGTCCGGTTTCGGGAATCCGGCGGCATGACAATACACGACTTGATCCACCATCGACTCAAGTCCCAACGCCTTGAACTTCCGTTCCTGGACCTCAGCAAGCCCGTCGGTCACCACAACCACCCGCCCCCGGGCACGAAGGAACGCCAGCACCTGTTCAACCCCTGGATAGAGCCGGATATCAGGGCGATGGCAGCGATAGACCGAAACCAGTTGCGCGATGCGACTCTGGCTCTCCTCCGTATCAAAGTGGGCAAGCAGATGATTGAAGATCCGGTCCCTGCCACACCGCTCGAACCGCTCCAGCAGAAACCGGCTGGCGGTTGCCGGGCAAAGCCCCGACTGCTCAACAAAATCCGCCACCGCACGCAGGCCGCTCAATACAAATGCACGCTCTTCGAAAAGCGTATCATCCATATCCACCAGGAATAATCGATAGGCATCAAGGTGCATAACTTAGATGAAGAGATCCTGACTGTACCGTAACAGGGTTAAATCATAGCGCAAGGGGCGCAGTCGATAAAAGTTTTCCATATCCCCCTGGACGAATGCAACAAGACGCTCAGGTGCTTCCAATCCGGCCTCGTTTCCAAGCGCGCAAGCACCACCGAAACGCGGATTGATCTCGATCAGATGGACGCCATTTTCGGGCGAGAAAAAGGCCTGCAGGGTAATCGGACCGAAAAGCCGCATGGAGGACGCGAGGGTGTTGATCACGGGCTCAAACGCAGGCAGCCGAACCGTTCGACTGACCACCGACTCGCCTGCCTTGACTCGAATGCGTTGCCGGGCAATCCACTGGACAACCTCTCCATCGGTGCCAAAAAGGGCATCTATGCTGAATTCGTCATCACGGCAACATGACTGCACGAGCAAATCCTCCCACGGCGGTTCTCCATACAAGGCGTGCATGTGCGCCAAATTCTGGATACGCCCCGCACCGGCGCTGGCCGCACCCACGCGCGGACGCACAAAGCAGGGGAAATCGCCCGCGCTGGGACATTCAATGCGTGGCAGCACCGGCACTCCGTTTTGCAGGCAATGCGCGTGAAATCGGATCTTGTCACGGCAGAGTTCAATACTCTCCAGCGCCGAGACAAGAGGTCGGATGCCGGCGGCCTCGAATACCGCCCGATGTCGCGCAAAGAAAAGCAAATCCGCATCTCGTGTCGGCAGCACAACCTTGATTTGCCGTTTGATGCAGGCGTCAATTAATCGTGGCACGAAACATTCGTCTTCCAGACCTGGCAACAGGAGATGCCCATCCGCAAAGCTAAAAGCCGCCGATAGCGGCGAGCTATCGGCCGCATAAAGACAACAGCCGGCGGAATTCAGAGCACGTCTCATGCGCTGGATCAGATCCACCTTGGCCCCGGCGCTGGTCAGCAACCAGTGGCCAGTAGAGTCACTATCCGTTGCCAATGGCGCGGCGGCATCCGGGGCTTTACCGGCGGCAATCATTTGACACCATATCCATACTCAGCGGTGTGCCGCGCGGCAAATCACGAACGGCAACAGCCCCCATTACCTGATCATAGTATTTCGGTGCCAAACCGGCATTTGGCCGAATGGCTCGAATATTCGCGGGCGTCAGGGTATCGCCGGCGACAACATCCTGCACGACATACAAACTGCGTCGATGCCGTCGAGATGCCAGTTCACAGGCAAGCGGGTTGCAGCAGACACTACCGACCGCCTGCCATGCCAGATCCGTTTCATGTACCAGTCGCTTCAATTCGTCCGGCTCAAGTGAAAAGGCCGCATCAATCGTGCCTTCCTCGCGGCTAAGCGTCAAATGTTTCTCAACCACACAGGCACCGAGCGCAACCGCTGCAACGGGGACCAGAGTACCCAAGGTGTGGTCGGATATGCCGACCAGGCAATTGAAGTGATTCATGAGGAACGGAATGGTGGCCAGATTCACATCAGACGCAACCGAGGGATAATGGCTCGTGCATTTGAGCAGAATCAGATCCCGGCAGCCGGCACCACGTGCTGCCTCGACGGCCTCGATCAGTTCTTCAAAGGTTGCGGTACCGGTGGACATGATCAGCGGTTTTCCGGTCGCAGCCACTTGCCGGATCAGCGGCAGATCGCCATTCTCGAAAGACGCGATCTTGTAGCAGGGTACATCCAATGATTCGAGCAATGCAACCGAGCTCGCATCAAATGGCGTACTGAATGGGATAAGCCCACGCTGAAGTGCCCGGTCAAATATGGGTTTATGCCATTCCCATGGGGTTGACGCCTTCCGGTAGAGATCATAGAGCGAGCTTCCCTTCCAGAGACTATCCGGATCACGAATGAAGAAGTCTTCATCCTGCAGGTCCAGCGTCATCGTATCAGCGGTATAGGTCTGCAATTTAAGCGCGTGGGCACCAGCTTCAGCCGCCGCATCCACAAGTCGCAGCGCCTTATCCAGACTCTGGCCGTGGTTGCCAGACATTTCGGCGATAATAAAAGGGGGGTGACCGGATCCAATTGCATGCTTACCAATACGGATATCATTCATCGTTTGCCTCGCTAGTCTGTAACTTCAAGTTAGACCACTACATATTGTGGCTTTGTCTCTCTTTTGACACTTCTGCTGTCTGCCTATTTCGGTTCACGACTACGGCGACGACTACGACCAACGATATCTTCCCCCGTAATCCGTAGTCGTCGCCGTAGTCGTGATCCGGTCTCCTTCCTGTAGAGCCCACTCGCAGCTTGCCCACCGCCGTGGGCTGCGGGCTTCAACCGGACACCATCCTCATCGTGGCCGCCACTTTTTCTTTTCCCTTGCCATCAGGCACGATTGTGCGTGCCGCCCGACTCATTTTCTCCAGTTGGCACGGATCCGCTATCAAACGTGAAACCGCATGGCGTATATCGCCGTGTTTGAGCGATTCCGAAGGCCCGCCATAAATGCAGGTTCCCGCGTCAGCCAGCATCCTTGTTACCTCCACCTGATTGACAGCCACCGTAACCGTTACGGAAGGCAACCCGAGCAGGCAGCGTTCCCAGTGCGTGGAGCCGCCTGCACCAACCATCAAATCGGCTTGCAGCATCAATTCCGCCATTTGTCTTGTCTGCACATGCAGCGTCCAGCGAGACGCATTTTTATTGCAAAGCGACTCCACCTCGGGCAGATGAGGATTTGCTCTACCGACGACAACATCGCCTTCAAGCCCGAGTTCATCCAATTCACGCCATGCACGGGCGGTCAGGTTGCCTTCATCCCCCCCACCAAAGAATACTAGCAGGCGCTGCACATGGTGACGTACGCCTGCCTGGCAGGCCAACCTGCCGAAGGCGTCATCGAGCAATGCATAACCGGGACCCAAAAGGTAACGACAGTGCGTGGGCACGCGCTGGAGGTAGCGTGTTTCAAGTGACGGCAGGAGATTCTGATCAAGCAACAGCTCACAATCGTGCGGGCGGTCGGCAAGATCATCAATGACCATGATCCGCGCCGCCTTGGCTCGTATTGCCGTTTCCCAGCAGACGTCCAAACCGTAATGATCAACGACAAGCCAATCCATCTGCTCTTTCAGATGCAAGCAACAAGCCTCGACATCCATCAACGCCTCGCGCCGCCCCCAGGCACCCTGCCCATGCGGATGATGTATCCCGCCGCCGTCCGTTACCGGAAGCAGATGTACTGGAAAACCGTTTTCGGCAATCAGCGCTCCGGCATGCCCCTCGGTCTCCCGGCACAGGAATGAAACCTGCTCCCCTTGCGCACGCAATGCCCGAGCGAGATTCAGGCAACGAACCACATGCCCGACCCCGATCTTGACAGAAGCATCGGTTCTAAATGCAATTCGCATCATCCGGCACCGTCCTTAATGCGCGGAAGAGGAGCTCCGCCTGCGCCCAGTCTTCCATGGTGTCAATATCCTGGACCCGCCAACGCGGAATCACAACCGGTGCCGACGCGCCCGGCGCATAGACCGATAGTCGCTGGCGAAGCGCCTCTGGCCGTGCCCAGAAAAACTGACCGGCCTCGTGAAACGCGCTTTCCAAATCCTGCGACCGGGTTTTCATGAATTCAGGATACAAGGGCTCGATGCAGGCATCGGCGGTTATCCGGACGGCACGTTGAACCGGGAATGGATAGCTGGTCACGGAAATTGAAAACTGGCGGAGCGGAGCCTGCTCTAGAGCAGCCAAGCCGTCCCGCAGTGCCGCGGATGTCAGGAATGGCGCGGTTGCAAAAACACAGCAGACATAGTTCAGATCCATGCCTGCCGCATCCAGCCATTCAACCCCGTGCCAGATCACGGCCTCTAATCCCGTGTGTGCATCGGCCAGCAAACGCGGCCGTAGAAACGGGACTTCAGCACCATAATGCCTGGCCACATCGGCGATTTCCTGATTATCGGTTGAAACGATAACGCGCGCGAAACAACGGCTCTGCAGCGCCGCTTCTATCGACCAGGCCAGCATCGGTTTCCCGCAGAACTCACGGATATTCTTGAGTGGAATCCGTTGACTGCCACCGCGTGCAGGTATAATGGCTACATTCATCACGCCAGCGTTCTCCAAATGCTTATCCAAAAGCCACTGCCACCGGTTCGATGCTTGCAGCAGGATTGCCGGAGCCATGGATAACCCGTAGGCCCTGGCGGCGTGCCTGCGCACGTTCCTTCGATGATGGCAATCCCAATTCGCCTCTATATTTGGCAACCGTACGACGGGCTACCACAACACCACTCTCACGCAACTGAGCGGCAATACATTCGTCCTTGATCGGTTTTCCGGGTTCTTCATCGAGAATCATCTGCTCGATGCGCCGGCGCACCATTTCCGGTGTCATGGCACTGCCATCATCGCACCGATATCCGGTGCAGAAAAACGCTTTCATGGGCAACACGCCAACCGGCGTGGAGACATACTTGTCAGCCAGGGCACGGCTGACGGTGGTGTCATGCACCCCGATAAAGCTCGCCACCTTGGCCATGGTCAGGGGCCGGATCTCGCTTTCCTCCCCCCGCAGGAAGCGGTGCTGGCCGCGGATAATCTCCTCTGCAATGCGCCGCAATGTCGACCCGCGTTTTTCAAGTCCCTCTATCAGGAAAGAGGCGGCACGGATACGGGAACGAATATAGGCCAAATCCGTTTTTGACAAGCCGCCTTGCTCGATCATGCGTCGGCAATAGGGGCTGATGCGCAGTCGCGGCAGCGACTGTTCAACCATTTCAATATCAAAGCCCCCTTCCGCGTTGCGCCGGATGGAAATATCGGGCGTCACCGTCTGCGTAACCATCTTCTGCTCTTCAAACGTCTTGCCGGGAGTCGGGTTGAGTGTGCGGATCAGCTTTACTGCCGACTCAACCTCGGCCAAAGACACCCCCAACTGACGGGCGATGCCCTCAAGCTGCCCACGCGCCAGCGCCTCGATATAGCGGGATACGATTCGCCGGGCAACCGCATGGGCGTCGTCCGTCGGCGATAACTGCAAGAGAAGGCATTCACGCAAATCACGGGCACCAACGCCTATCGGATCACATTCCTGAACCACCGCGAGGGCATCCTCCACCACCTCAACGGCAAGTGCGAGTTCTTCGGCCAATTCATCCAGCGAGACGTCCAGATAGCCGCGCTCATCCAGCATTCCAACAATCAATCCCGCATTGACCTTCAGGACATCCGGCTTATTCATCACCGCCAACTGGCGAAGAAGATGTTCCTGAAGGGAAGAGGCAGACACCAGTGACTGCAACTGATAGTCGATCCGGTCCTGCGTACGACCGAGATCCTCGCCCGCCATATTGCGGTTTTCATCCGCCCATTGCGAATCGATTTCAGCAAGGATTTCAAAACGCTCCTCCAATTCCCTGCCTTCACGCTCGGAATCCGCGTCACGCACATCCGCCGATGGCTCGGCGTAAAGGTCGGCATCATCCGGTGCGGCGGGGGCACTCTCATCGACTTCCAGCGCGGGATTGGTTTCAATCTCACTCCGAACCATCTGTTCCAAATGCTGCGCCGGCACCTGGAGAAGGCGCAGCCATTGCAGCAGTTGTGGGGCCAGATTAAGCTGCTGCTGCTGGGAGACGTTACCGGACAAGTTGAAATTTATATTCATGGTTCCCACCAATCAAAGAGTAGTTAACAACACTTCGTTGATGATTACCAATGCAATATGCGTGCCAACCTTTAACAATGTCAGAATATTAGCGCAACTATCTAATTATAAACATATTACGTTTTAACCAAAAAAGGCGCACACATCGGTCCAGTTGATTCCTGTCGCTTATTGCGACATACGGAGCGCGTCAATTCCGATCCCAGGCCACTAACCCCAGCGCCTCCGGCAGGTCGTATAGGTTCAGCATCGGGATCACGTTAGGAACCGGCGGGCGGCGGGCGATCGGATCCGCCTTTCGATCAAGGTAATAGACACGCCTGCCCTGCTTCGCGATGGCGGCCACGCGGACCGGATCGGCACACACCAGCACGGACTGATCGGCCTCCACGCCGGCGGCGAGCTCCAGTAGCATCAGAGAATCCTGCCATTCGTATTTACTCTGGTGAGGATCCGAATAAGCCACCCCCTGAAACACGCGGCCAAGCCCCAGTCGATCAGCAACCAAGCGCTGTGCGCGTGGCGGTCCTTCGCCAAGCAACCAGAGCGAAACCCCGAGCGCCTGTAGAATCCCAAAGGTCTCAAGCGCATCCGCATAGGGGGAAACCTGCGGTGTATGCACAGCCATGGCCTCGGCAACCTTGCGGACGAGCCGTTCATCGGTTTTCGTGCCGACGCCTGAAAGGACCTTGCGTACCGTATCCTCTTCTCGTCCCGGAACGTAGCAGACCGAAAGGGCGTCATGCATATCGACACCGATCAGGTGACGCAGCAATCCCGCCCCGGCGCGACAGGCACCTTCATGATACATGCGCGCGGGATAAAGCACATCATCCAGCCAGCAAATGACCGTTGGAGATGCTGAGCGGGATGCATGCAAAGCTGCATTCTCGCCGGGGGTCTTCACCGGGCGGCCCTCGCCACCTGTAGGTTCTCAAGAATACGACTGTAAAGCCCCAGCCAATCGGCTGCCTGTTGCAAGCAGTCGGTAGCCACCGTGCTTTTCTTGACCGTCACCTTGGATTTCAAATTCTCTTCCCGCTTAACGAATGCTTTCATTCTTTCCTCCTGATTCGAGTTTACGTTCTGTTAAAATTTCAAAATGGTCTGCAGCATTTCATCCACCGTTTGCAGCAGCCTGGCCCCCGCCTGGAACGCCCGCTGCGCCGACATCATATCCATTAGCTCTTCATCAAGATTGACGCCAATCTCGGACTGAAGGTCATCCTCAATGGCCCCGATAATGGCATCGCCGTTATCCCCCAGCGTTCGTTCGGTGGAAATAATGCTGCCGAGCAGCGTCAGCCCCGTGACATGAAAGGCACCAAAACCCTGCTCATTGAGTGCGCTACGGGTGGCATCGGCAAGTTCGGCAATCTGGAGTGCACGAGCACCGTCGCCCGTATTCGGCCCTGTCACCCCTAGCCCATCATCATAAAAGCTACCGGCGGCGGCTATTAACCCGGGGTTCATCTGCATCGGGTTTGCCGGATCGTAAATGATCGTGTTGACCGCGATATCGGCAGCCGATGTCGCCGTAAAGAAATTCCAATCGCACCGCTGCCCGGTAAGATCGTAACTGTCGCCAGCAGGATTGAGATCACTATTATGGATACGGTTGACTGCATCGGCCAGATCAACAGCAAGCAGGTCAAGCCGATCGCTCATCACCGTCGAGATTCCCAACACATCAACCCAGGCACCGATATGACCGGAGGAAAGCGTGACCGCCGTCCCATCGAGGGCAAAGAGAGGCGGCGGACCCGCGTCGGTGATTTCGAGTTCGGAACGAACCGTACCATCGCCGGAAACAACCGCCTGACCATCGAGCGTCACGGAAAAGTCAGAACCCACAGTGACATTTGCAAACGCACTGATTTCGCGCAACAGCACGTCGCGACGGTCAATCAGCGAGTTGGGGTCGAAGCTCGATGAGGCGTAACTGATCTGCCGGTTCAAATCCTGTAGCTCTGTCGTCATCCGGTTGAATGAGTCTACATCACTTGCCAACTGCCCGGTATAATTGCCGGGAGCGCCTCCGATAATCTGGCCCTCAAATCGGTCGATACGACTACTAAGCGAACGCAAATGACTGGCCAACTCGTTGCCTCGCTGGATCACCACACTCCGGAAACCGACATTATCCGCCTGATTCGATAGATCAGACCACGCATTCCAGAAGGCATCCAGACGAACCCCGAGTGCGCTGTCGCCATCCTCCCGCATCAGCGACTCCAGACTGCCCAGGGCATCGGCGCGGGTATGGTGCCCTGACGTATCGGACAACTGCTGGCGCAGCATATTGCTTTTCATTTGATTCGATGCACGAACAATATCCAACACCTGAACGCCAGCCCCGTTAGACCAGGTTCGCGTCTGCGTCAGCGCACTCAGGGTTTCCGGTGCGGTCCCGAGCCTTACCGTCCGGCGGGAATAGCCGGGGGTATCAACATTCGCGATATTGTTAGCCGTCACAGCCAGTCGGTGCTGATGCGTCAGGATCGCACTTCGGGCAATGGTCCAGCTATCATGGATAGGTTGTGTCATAATGGGTTATCCTGTCTGCTGTACCAACATGGAGGCACGGGGGATTGACAACAGATTCCCGCTGCGTCCATAAAGACCGGTATCCGACGCTTTCCCCGCAAGCGCGTTAAAGGTATTGCGATAGATACCCAGAAATGCGGCAGCCAATAGGCGATTGGATTCCTGAAGCCGATGCAGGCGATTGGCCAAGGAGGCCACCTCCGGATCCGCCTTCAACTGATCTTCCGAGAGGGCGGGTGACGGCAGGGCAAGCAAACGAAGCTCGTCTTGTCGAGCCACCACCTGCTGGATCCGCTCCGTATCCCGGGCAAGCATGGCATCCCGCAAATCGCTGGAAACCTCGAAGAGCCGTTCAAGAACAGCCAAGGCCCGTTCACGTGCTTCCAACATACTCATATCCCCTCCCGCTTCACTCGAACATCAACTTGTTCCAACAACTGGTCGGCAATACCCAGCGATGAGGTCTCGGCCAATGACGACGCCACCTGTTCGATGCAGAAATCACGGAATCCGTCCAAACCGGTTGCGGTATCTTCATCCGGCTCACTGAATGATACACGCAAACTTTCCTTCAAAATCATCCCCACCAACAGACCTTCGAACTGCTGGCAGGCCGCCCGCAAATCCGCAGGAGCCTTGTTTTCCGAGCGGTTTCGAGGTACGTCTTCGCTCACGGCATTGATTTGAATATCCATCTGCGCCCCCAAAATCGCTCACATTGTCTCGATTTCAACCTGTAGCGCTCCAAGGCGATGCAATGCCTGGAGAATCGAGATCAAGTCCTGCGGCGTCCCACCCATTTGAGTCAACGTGTCGGCCAACCTCTTTACCGTGGTCACTTCCGGCAACATCATGACGCGGGCATCATCCTGCTTGACGCCAACCTGCATATCTTCAGTCACGACCGTCTGTCCCTCCGAAAAGGGTTCCGGCTGCGAGACCGCGAGGCGTGACTTGATTGAAACGGTCAGATTACCGTGCGCCACCACGGCCGGGTGAATATAGATATCGCCGCCGATGACAATCGTACCGGTGCGTTCATTCAGCAGCAGCTTCGCCTGCATATCGGTCTGCACTCGTGCATTCTCAATACTGGCGACAAACACGGCAACACGCCCCATCTCGAGGGCATTCTCAGGCACACGGACATCAACGGTGGCGGCATCACGGGCACCGGCAACGCCAGGGTGCACGGCATTAATTGCCGACGCGACACGCGTGGCGGTACTGAAATCAGGATGCCGCAATGACAGCGTCAGCACCCCATCGCGAGCCCACGCACGGCGATCAGCGAAACGTAACGACGCCCCCCCCGGGACACGCCCGGATGTAGGCGTATTACGGCTGAGTTGCTGCCCCCCCGGCGTATCGGCCCCAACGCTAAACCCCCCCACCGTCAGCGAGCCTTGAGCCAGCGCGGAAACTTTTCCATCCGGTGCCAGAAGCGGGGTCATCAGAAGCGTACCGCCAGCAAGTGAGGCGGCATCGCCGATCGACATCACCTGGATATCCACACGGTCACCCTCGTGAAAAAACGGTTTTACACGGGCGGTAACAATGACTGCCGCCACATTCTGCCCATTGATTTCCGAAGGCGGAACCGTGATCTGAAACTGATTGAGCAGATTCGCCATCGTCTGCTGCGTCATCGTCAAATCCCGATCACCACTGGCACCTAGCCCAATCACCAGACCGTAGCCCACCAGTTCAAGATCATCGAGACCGACAATGCGGGCAATATCCTTGATGCGCGAAAGTGACGTCCCCTGCACATTCAACGGAACCAGCGAGACCACCAGCAGCAGTGACATGAAGGACACACGCAACACATGCATTTTTAAACTCCCCCCGGCCGCGGCCACACTCACTGCTGAATGCTGTTTACTTGTCATGATCGTCTTCCTCTTGCTCGCTTTAAGCAGCCCTCATGCCAGTGACCGAGACAGGCCGCTAAAACGGATTCAGCCAATTGACCATGCGGGTAAGCAAACCGCGCTTCTGGTCGCGGCTCAGCGGACCGGCGGTTTCATAGCGAATCGACGCATCCGCCAGACGGGAGGATGAAACCGAGTTATCGGAGGCAATATCGCGCGGTCGCACCATCCCGGTCAGGACCACCTCCACCTTTTCTTCCTGCAACTGCACGACACGGCGCCCCTCCAGCAGCAGATTGCCATTGGGCAGCACATCCAATACACGGGCCGTCAGCGTCGAGGAGAGATCCTCCTCACTACTGGTCTTGCCACCTCCCGAGAAATCACGCGCCATTTGCCACTCAAATGACGGGAGCGTCGCCCGAGTCCAAGGGCCACGGACGGCCTCTTCGCCTTCCTTGGTCTCTTTCGTATAGTACGGGGTTCCGACCGAAGCACTTCCTCCCCCGGTTGTCGTTTTCGACGAACTGCTTTGCGCCGCCTTGTTCGCGCTGGATTTCTCCTCGATCACCACCGTCACGAAATCGCCGACGCGGCGCGCCTTCTCGTCGCCATACATCCGCGTGGCCAGGCTCCATTCCGGAACCGCTTCATTCGCCTTGAGCGTCACAGCCCCGCCCCCCCCCAGGAAGAGCACGACCAACCAAACCGCCACGCTACCCTCTCGTCCGATTACACCAGACATACTTACCCCCCTGTTCCTTCAGATTCGAATACCGCCTCGCGCACGTCGACCAGACGCACATACATCCGTCGTCCTGAACGTTCATTCACACATGCAATCCGTTCCGCCCGGCGGCCATCCGATAACGCGCGGGCCCGCAACGTTACCGACAACCCGCCTTGGTCAAAGAGCACACTCACGATCTCACCGCGTTTCACAAAAACGGGATCCGCCAGCGCCCCCATCTGCAGAAGCTGTCCGGTTTGCAGATTTCGTCGCACCTCCATCCCGGTAATCCGATCCGACACCGGATAGTAGCGAGCCCCCTCCTCGGCCGGAATCCACTTTTCCGCGATATCGCCGTCCGCCAGCGTGGTGCCACGCAGCAGCGGGCGTACAACCATCCAGTAGGCTTGCATCTCATTCAAGGGGAACGCCACAACACCTTCTGCCGGCATCCGGACGTCTGGTCCTTCGAGTCGTATCAACGCGACGCGCTGGCTGTCCTCGCGAATACCCACGACAACGGCATTCGTGACCGTTTCCCCGCCCTGCACGACGGGCAATTGTTCACGCGCAACGCGCAACCGGCGCCCACCCAATTCCGGACGCTGATCCAGGTATTCCGCAATCACACGGTCAAGCATATCCGCGTCAACGGATTTCGCACGAACCGTAAGACGAATCTCCGGCTGGCCACGCAACTCCATATTCTGCATATCATCATAGCTATGCAGCGCGGCGGCAATCGAACCCAACCCAAGCGTTCTGCCACCGCCTGGCTGGGGCGCATTGCCAACAACCCGCCCACCCCACCCCTCCGGGAGCGCATCCGCCTTAGCCACAACATCACGCAAATGGATAATGGAACCCTCAATCGTCGCGGCTGACACCATGTACACCACCTGCGCCTGCGACGGCAGGCAAGCAACCGTGTACAAGGCCCCCAGCAATAGCACCCTGCCTACCGGTCCAGTCATTTCTTTCATCGCCGATCCTTTCCTGCTTCACACCTACCGAGCCAGGTTGTTCGCCGTACTCAGCATGTCGTCACTGGCCCGGATCGCCTTCGACGTTGCCTCGTAGGCGCGCTGAGTCGTTATCATATTCACCAGTTCGGTCGCCGTATTGACATTCGACTTTTCCAGGTACCGCTGTGCCAGACCGCCGACACCGTTATTACCGGGCACCTGTCCGCTCTCCGCCGCCCCGCTCGCTTCTGTTTGCAGATAGAGGTTTCGGCCCATGGAATGCAGGCCTTCCGGATTCAGGAAGCGCGAAATCGTCACACGTCCTTTCGTGACCTGAGTCCCATTGACGATCGCGGTGAACGACCCATCACGCGCAATCGTCATATCGGTCGTCCCGGCATCCACGGTGTCAAACCCGGCCACACGGAAACCATCCGAGGTCACAACCTCACCCGCGCCGTTGAGGATAAAGGCACCGTCGCGGGTATAGGCACTCTGGCCATCGGGCAGGGTTACTTCAAAGAAGCCGTCCCCCTCAATTGCAAAATCGAGAGCATTACCGGTCTCGATCAGGGCACCCTGCGTAAAGGAACGCGCCGCGCCGGCCACACGCGTACCGTGCCCGACCTGCACACCACCAATCTCGCCATCGGCTCCGGAGGCGCCTGGAATCACGATGGACGCGTACAGCATGTCCTGAAAGCGAATCCGGCTATTCTTGAAGCCGGTCGTATTAACATTGGCCAGATTATTCGCGACCACATCCAACGACATTTCCTGTGCCCGCATGCCGGTAACGGCAGACCATAGTGCACGTTGCATAACTACCTCCTCTAGCTTATCACCCTCGTTTTAACCCGAAAGCGCATCCATCATTTTCCGTTGCGCCTGTATTTCATTGCCTTGGGCGCGCTGCAGCGCCTCCACCGTGCGGGTAAGCAGCATCATGCTGCTCAGTTCCTGGAACACAACCGTGTTGCTCGACTCAAGTGTACGCCCGAGTACGCGAACCGACTCCGCTGGCTGACGCCGGGAGAGTGGTGCCTGGAAAAGCGTCGTGCCCACGCGCGACAGATCCTGCTCGTCGGCAACACGTTCGAGCAGGAACCGGCCGATTTCCTTGCCGTCTTTCTGGCGCAACACGCCATCCTCGCCGACATGCACGGATTCAAGCGCGACACCAGCCGGGATCGATAGGGGGGCGCCATTCGCATCAATCACGGCATGACCGGCAGCGGTCAGCAACGATCCATCGGTGGCGGCCTCAAATGCCCCATTGCGCGTTAGGTACTCGTTTCGGCCATCACGGACAACAAAGAAGCCGTCGCCCACAAGGGCGAAATCAAGCGGACGGTCTGTCGCGCGGATTGCCCCCTGCGTCAGATCCGTCGCATCGCGTTCCCGATTGGCCGAGACATGACCATCCAGGACACGCTCAAAAGAGCGAACCGGTTGCGCCGTTACTTCGCCCGCCCGATACCCTGGCGTACTTGCATTTGCAAGGTTTTCTGCAATCATCTGCAGCCGCCGCGTCGAGCGGCCATACACGTCGCGAAGTCCACACGCCATATCGTCCATTTTCTGCCTCCGTCTCAAAGCTCTGCCACAAAATGGTAGCAGCCTGGATGCCATGAGAAGGCGGAACAAAAAAAAACGCACCGGCAATAATTGCCGATGCGTTAGGGAGCATAGATTATCTGACCCGATCACCCGATGGCGTAAAACCCGGTCATGCGGGAGAAAATGACATCGATGGCGGCATCCGAAGGCGGAGCAAACTGATCTGCGCCAACCTGCTGCAACAGATCCGCTGATACAGGTGCCTCGCTGTATTCACGCTTGGCACGAAGCATTTCCTGGGATACAAGGCGCCCCATCACAGAGGTTCCGTCCTGATCATGCCTCACCCCTCGTTTCACAACCTCGCTTTGGCGCAAGGACCTCTGGGCAACGCGCCCTGATTTGCGGAGGGCAAGATCAGGTTTTACGTTATCAGCCATGTTATTCGTTATTATATTCATTGCAGATCCTTCAGATACTCTCTTATTTCGGCACTTTCCATGGCGTGCTTAAATGGATCACTCTTATCAGGTGTGAGACGTCCCCTCAAAGCATCCACCGCTTGCGCCACGGCAAAACCGTTGAACTCGCGCGGTGAACGCAACAGTAATTCCAGATTCGCCGTATTATAGGGCTTTGCCTTGCGTTCGCGCAAGTACGAATCCGCACTGATCAGAACCCGCTGTTCAGAGACATCGAGCCCCCCGACAAGCAGCAAAAGCGTCCTGCCGCGATTTACATCCACGATCAGCCATTCCATCACAATCCGCTGCGGATGATAGGCCCGGTAGTCGATAATCCTTGGCAGCAGCACATGCGATGCCTGCGCCAGCTTCCCGATGCGAACCAGTTCCTCGATGGCCGGGCGCCCGTCGTCCATGAGTATATTTGAAGTTTGCATATACGGCACATAGCGCCCGCGAGGCCTCGGGACTCGAACCGCTCCCGGCAGGATCTGCTGTAGTTCCTGCCATAGCGTAAGCTGCAACCCATCCGTCAGATTTTCGGGAACATCACCAACGGGCGGCAGTAGCAGCAGATCCGCAATCGTAATCGGAGTAGCCGACGAAGCGCCAGGCGTCACCACCTGAACCTGGAAATAGTTTGCCGGGGGAAGGAGCACATGCCCGTAATCGCGCCCCTGCCGCGTCGCACACCCGCACATGTAAATGGCCAGGCCGACGATCAGCCCACCACGGAGTAAACCGCTAACACACAAGGCGCTCATCCCCCCCCCTTTTTCAAACCGGCAGGGGTGTCCAGATCCAATTCCGCATGCCGTCCACACGGGCATTTGATACGGATACCGCTTAGCGCCGCCCCACTATGGAGCAACTGCACCGCGATCTGGGCATCGGAACTTGGCGCGGGGCCGTTTAACGGAACCCGGATCTCGGACACACGAGCAGATTGCCTCGATATCACCGTTGAGACCTTGTTACAGCCAGGGGCCGCCGACGGTGGTCGGTAGCGAATCACGTTACTTTCTTCAACAAAATACTTCTGTCGATATAACTGATTTGTGTTTTTTTCTAACGCTGTCATGACGCGGAAATGAAGCAGCCTCCGTGCCACAGGCGGCGGACTCCAGTGTTCACACCCAATACGACCGGGTGGGTGCGGAATCCAGATGGTTTCCTGCCAACTGCCGCTGGCGAACCGTCATGTTCAATTCCTCCCGCAAATGCTCGCGCACCTGCCGTGCAATCCTGAGCGTTTCCGCCAGCAGGTCGGCCGCCTGGCGGACAAGACGCTCACGCACCACGCCGTTTTGCTTATCAAGCATGGCTTGAATCGCCTGATAATGCTCAGCGGCAAGCCGCAACACCGCCTCGCTATCGCGAGCACCAAGTGCCTCCCGAATCGCATAATCAAGTTCAAGCATTCGTTGCATGGCAGTATCCTAGCCGGAAAAGTTGAAACTGCTCGTTCGCTCAACCGCCACGGGTTCCGGCACCTGGTCGCGGGGCATGGATTCCATCGCCTGAGCCCAACCATCGCGCAGTTCTGACAACATGGTCCGCACCTCTTCGACAGGTTGACGGCGGCCCGACTTATTAGCCTCCACCAGATGGTTAAGCATGAAATCATAAAGTCGCTCAATCTGCCTTGCCATTGCCCCACCCTGCTCCACATCCAGCGAACAGGCCAATTCCGTTATGAAACTCTGCGCTTGCAGCAAGTGCTTGTGCATGCCATTTCGCTGCTCGATACCATCCGCGATATCAAAGGCCTCGATTGCACCCGTGAGACTGCGCACCCCTCCATCGTAAAGCATCAGAATCAATTCCATCGGCGACGCCGAAAGCACTTTCTGCCTTTCATACTGCTGTGTCATGATCATTTTGACTCCTTCGTTAATTTCCCTGCTTCGCCGTAATATGCGACACTGAATCGAACGTATTGATTACACCCTTTAAAAGTTTCTCGGTGGTCTGGCATGCATCGGCAATCGCCGTGTAGAAGTTACGCCACCGCAGATGACTGCGCACCGCCGGATTCATCGCGCGTTCTTCTGTAGTCATCATGCGTTCGGAAAGCCGGTGCGAGGCCTCCTCGATACGCGCCTCAATCAGATCCACCACCGGATCGACGCGGATCCGCTGATCCAACGGTTTGAGCTGCTCCAGATAGTCACGCAACGTCTGCTCCGGATCGGCAACGTTTCCTGGTCGCCGGACTAGCATAATCAGCTGGTTACACAGCATCGCCGCATCCATACACTCCTTGCAGAGAGACTGTAGTTGCGGAATCTCCGCTTCCAGCGCCACACGGCACTTACCCACCTTATCGGCCTCGCCCACAGCGGCAGCATAGCAATTTGCTATGCGACAAGCCGCGTTAAGCGGCGCACCGAGGTACGTTGCCATCGCTTCAGGGCGAGCCAACTGCATCCCCTCGATCCTGGCACCTGCCGTGTTTAGATTAACAAATTTCGTCTCGGGATGGGCCTGCACAAATTGCCGTGTGAAATCGATGTAATGCAACATCTGCCGGTTGGTCTCGACCTCGGGTTGGTAATTCCCACTCACCTTGTAGATTTTGGGTGCCGTGTGTTCAGGATCCGCGGCAAGTTCTTTTAACGTTCGTCCCGTAACATGCGTTTTCCCGCTCTCCGGATAACTCAAGTCAAGCCCTGCCGTCATGATCGGGGTACATCCCAGCGCCTCCGCCACCGCCAGCGCAGCGGTCGCCACATTTCCGCCCGCGTAAATCTCCCCCAATTCACCAAACTTGCCGCGCAGCCAGTTGGGAAGGCGCATCGACTCCAATTCCATAAAAAACAGCCGGTCAAGGCCTTCCACCAACTCTGGATCTGAAAAGCAGCTTGCCACCACGGGAACCAGAGGCGGCTTGTGCTTGAAATGGTTTAGGACGATCTCCTGCCCATCACCGGTCACCACCAAATCCGGCACGATTCCAGCCTGATTCACTAAATAGGCCAAAACGCGTCCTACACAGATGACCAATAGGCGATGGCGATTGCTGGCGATATACGGGAGCGCCTCGACCAGCGAGGGGCCTGCCGCCACCACAAGCGCGGGTTTTCCCTTGAAGAGACCAAAAAGGGTTTTCACGCCAGCATGCTGCACGATGGCCGGGATATTACGAACGGTCTGGGATTGCCAGGCTTTGCCAAAACGCAGTCGCGTCGCCAAGTCACAGGCTTGCAAACGAATCAGATCCCGCGAGACTTTTGTCATCTCTTCAATCATCTGGTAATCGGGCTCCGCAATCGGGATGGCATCCAGTAGGCGGATTCGCGGTACCCTGGAAAAATCGACAGCCTCAAGGAACCTGTCAATGGAGGCACCCTGATTCTCTCCCGTATCGACAATCAAATGCCGGGATCGGATCGCCGTGCGAATCGTCTCGCTATCAATACCATTCAGCCCAGCCGCCAGACGACAAACATCCTTATCCAGAAGAATCAGACTGATGCCGTCTTTCAACAAAAGCAACGGTTCGATCAAGTGCATCTGCGAGATGCCGCCAATGATAATCACATTGGGACATGGCACCTGGGACCGCAACCACGCTTGCGCCAGTGATGCCGCATCCTGATCCGCTACCGCCTCCACCACAAGGGGGACTATGGCCACATGCGGAGCCAGCTGCCCCGCCGTGCCGGGGTCAACCTCCTTCAATGCGCTTAGCCAACTAGATTCCATCAGGCATCCTCATGACGTGCAGCAACCTCGCCAGGATCCGCAGTGCCAAGATAAACTCTGCGGATATACTCCTCCAACGGTGGTATCGCCAACGCAAAATTGTTCAATGCATTAGGAAGCTGTGTGCTAAAAAGCAACCGTGCAATATCCGGATCATTGAAATTCAGCGAATCCTCGAGTGACTCCATCACGCCCTGCAGCCCCGTGCGCGCCAGATCGAACCGTTCGCCAGCAACCCCCTCGACATCCCCGAGCGATTCCGCCAGTGAATTTTGGAAGCAGGCCAGCCCCGCGACCTCCTTGCACAACCCGGCAGACTGCGCCAGAGCCATCACATCCGGCCAAGCGCTCGCAATGCGCTTGCTTCGATCCATCATGCCAAGCAATGCCGAGGCAGACTGCCGCAATGCATAGATCGTATAGGCTTCAAACGATTCGACCTCTTTAGACACCGACTGAGCTTGACCTGTCATGATACCGTCCTTTCCAGCGAACTTCCGGCCGGTCATCGCCACCTAAGCGGCGATGACCGGCCATCGGTTCGGCCCCGTTCCTAGCCGATCAACTGCATGACGCTCTGCGGCAAGGCGTTTGCCTGCGCCAGCATCGCGGTGCCGACCTGCGTCAGGATCTGGTACTTCATGAACAGCGTGGACTCCATGGCCATATCCACGTCGCGGATCTGGCTTTCGGCACCCATGATGTTTTCCTGATAGCTCCGGATCCCTTCCAGGGAGTGGTTCAACCGACTTGACTCCGCCCCCATGGTCGCCCGCTGCTTGCTCAGGTGGTCAACCGCCAACTTCAGCACGGCTGTGGCACGGGCGGCACCATGTAGCGTCGAGATGTGAATCCCACCGCCAATGTCCGTATTACCCCGCGCCAGCACCATCGACCAGCGGATTTCCTGCTCATTCGGAACCGCACCTACACCCGCGAACTGCCCGCACGAGAACGTGACGAACGTCGACCCAATCCCCACGGTGCTGCCTGCATGCAGAGCCATCGAGCTTCCGCAGAACAACTGCCCTGGATCGGCACCGACCTGCGTGACCAGGCCATTGCCGGAACCGGCAAACAGATTCGCCGTGTTGAACTTACCGCGAGCCAGGCTCCCGGTGGTAATCCGGACGATTTCCTGCTGCATCTGCTCAAACTCAACCTGCAGGTTGTCGCGATCCGTCTGCGTCTTGGTGCCGTCGTTAGCCGCCACCGCCATCTCGTTCATCCGATGCAGCAGGTCATGAATCTTCTGCATCCATGAATCCGCCGTCCGCATGTACGCAATGTTGTTCTGGATATTCTGGGCCGCCATACCGGAATTGCGGATCTGTGAACGCATACGCTCACTCATCGCCAAACCAGCCGGATCATCCGCAGCCGTGTTAATACGCATACCGCTGGACAGTTTACCCATCGAGTTGCGCATGTTCTCCACGCTAGCCGAATAATTCACCCAGACACCAAATGCGGGAACGTTATTATATACTTGCATTTTCTCTCTCCTCCTTGATTTTTAATCTGGGGCGTCCTTGCCCCTTCTTGTTAGCATTGAATCCTCATTTACAACACCGGCATCACTCCAGACCGCCCATGGCGCCCTGTGCACTGCACCGGCGGCAGTGCATTCCAACCCCGACTGACTCCCGTCACCTCCTTTCCATAATCCAGCCCTGGAACGGACCTTGGATTAACCCCGTCGTTTAAACGATTCGGCAAACGCCGCCAGTCCAACCTTGTCCGGACTGGCCGCCTGCCGATTTTCCTCCTGAATCGCATCGAACACTTCCTTGCGGAAAACCGAAACCGTTTTAGGTGCCGAAAAACCCAATCGCACCTGATCGCCATGTACCCCCAGTACGCGCACCTCGATGTCCGTGCCGATCATCACGCTCTCTTCCAACTTCCTTGTCAGTACTAGCATAGCGGCCCTCCTTGGCCTGTCGCGTTTTCAATAAACCATTAGCTGCCATTCTCATCATGCCCCGTTCCATCTATGCGCTAGCATACTCAATGCCGTACCGCACGGAAGCCTGATCGAGCGTCGTTTCGTCCTGGCTGATGGCATCCCAGATCCTATACCGCACCGGATAAGTCTGCCCATCGCAGAGAATCTGCTTGCCGATCGAGTTTTCAATATTGATCGCCAGGGGTCCCTGTAGATTCGCCGTTGTTTCGCGTTCATCGGCGCGCACGGTCACGATGCTTAACAACATCAGCGCTTCCGGGCGGGCAAGACGAAGAAGATCCTGGTCGGCGGTCCCGATACGGGGCGCATAATCCGGATACACCAGGAAGGGGTCAATACAGACAAACGAAAGGCCGGCGGGCTCAATTGATTGCATGAAAATAAATGGACTGGTATCCGGCTTGATCGTGAAAATGTAATTCTTGAATCCCTCAAAGGCAGGCAGGCCTTGCGGGAGATGGAATACATGCTCCGGCCGGATCGTCAAGGAGACCAGCCTCGAATAAGGTTTAACAACAATCGCGTCTTCGTATATCGACTTCGTGTTCATAGCTGCGTCCCTCGTTTGTTTTACCGCCTCCGTGTTCGCGTTGCCTCTCGACTTGGCTGCTTCTCTAAAGCACCACGGATGCCACACGGAAACTGCATGATCAGAGCCCTTGAAACGGAAAATACTGCCATCACCGCGGGCGGCACCCCTACCGCGATGGGCAACTTCTGCCGACGCCACCGCAGATCGCTGGAAAATATGATGCCTTGTTTAAGCACCGGGGTCTGGATACCGAATCTACGACTGTGCGGGGAGGCCGATGCGGTGTCGGCCGTCCAGATTAAGCGTCAGTCAAAAGAAAAGGGGGGAATGGAACTCGGAAATAGATTACAACATCGCGAGGGGTCGAGGAAACCGGCATAGAGCTCGCAATCCTCCGGCATAAGCGACCCAAAGAAAACGGATAGCGGCATAAGTCAGAGAAAGCAAGGATGCTAACTCTTAAGGTGAAAATTCAAAAGTGAAGACAAAATCACGGAGGAAGATCATGCAAGTATACAATAACGTTCCCGCGTTCGGTGTGTGGGTTAACTATGCGTCCAGCGTGAATAGCATGCGCTCATCGATGAGCAAGCTGTCCAGCGGTTTGCGCATCACGACGGCGTCGGATGATCCGGCTGGCTTGGCGATGAGCGAACGTATGCGTTCGCAGATCCGCAATTCGAGCATGGCGGCTCAGAACATCCAGAATGCCCAGGCTTACATGCGTACGGCGGATTCCTGGATGCAGAAGATCCACGATATGGTGCACCGGATGAACGAACTCGCCGTGGCATCGGCCGATGGAACGAAAACACAGACGGACCGCGACAATCTGCAGGTGGAATTTGAGCAGATGCAGGCGGAAATCACACGAATCACAACCGGCAGTTTGGCGCGCGGTAAATTCAACACAGCCAATTTGTTCCAGGGTAGCAATGGTTTGGTCACTCAGGTCGGCGCGGATCCGGGACAGTTGTTCTGCGGAACGTCGCTGGCACTGCATGCCAACAGCACGGCCGTTCTCGGCGAAACGTTCATCACGTTCTCGTGCGGTCAGTTCGCGGGTGTCGGCGCGGTAACGACTCAGCAGGAAATCCACTGGTCGATGGTGCTTGCACGCGGAATCTCGGACATCGGTGGCGGCATCCAGATTTCGACCATGGCAGGTGCGCAGCGCGCAACCGCCGTGCTGAAACTGGCGGTCGACCACCTCAGCAAGGCGCGGGCGACGCTGGGTGCCGAGGCCAGTCGGCTTGGCCATTCGCTGGAAGGTATCCGCAGCTATCAGGAGAACATCATGGGTGCTGAGAGCCAGATCCGCGACACGGATATGGCCTTGGAATCCACGAACTTCATGAAGCAGCAGATCCTGACGCAGGTCGGTACCGCTATGCTGGCACAGGCAAACGCCTTGCCGCAGAGCGTGCTGCAGTTGATCGGTTAATTATAACGGACAACGAGCCACCTCGCGCAGCGGCGAGGTGGCTCCAACTCCTTATAAGTGGCATAAGCGGGACGCTCTGAACGGCGTCCCGTTTTTTTTTCCATAATCCTCCATGGCATTAACCCTGCTAGCCACATCAGCACCATGAGTGTTACACCCGATTTTCGTATCAGCGGACTCGCTTCCGGGTTCGATGTAGGTGCCACCATCGCCAAAATCATGGAGATGGAAGGCAGCCGCGTTAAAAAAGTGCAGGACGAACAGTCCTTGCGCAATGATAAGGTCACGGCATGGATTGATGTAAAGGACAACCTTAGCGCCCTGACGCGCGCCTCCGACAGCCTGCGCTGGATGGATGTCTGGCGTAAAATGGCGTCCACTAGCACCGATTCCTCAGTGGCGACCGCCACCGCCGCCGCCAATGCCGCCGCCAATACCTATACGATAGAAGTCACGCAACTGGCTCGCGCACAAACGATTGCCTCCGCTACCGGACTGACCGACTCGGGGGGGGCCCCCGTGACCTCCTCCACGCTCCTGACCACCATTGCCGGCGTCAGCCTCGGAGACCAGTTCGCCATCGGCGGCCAGACCTTTACCATCAGTAATACGGAAACCCTGTCCTCGCTACGCGACAAAATCAATGCGGCCACCGAGCTTATGCCGGAAGCCGACCAAGTGACCGCATCGATCCTTGATAATCGGCTCGTCCTTCAGCGTGTCAACACTGGCTCGGATACCATTTCCATCTCCGACACGGCCGGAACCCCTCTGCTCAGCCTCGGCGTCCTGGACGCCTTTGGCACGGTCACCAACGAATTGCTATCCGCCCAGAATGCCGAATTCAAGGTGAATGGTGCCACGGTTACCCGCTCGTCCAACACCGGTCTATCCGATATTGTCGACGGCGTCACGCTGAACTTGTACGACACCGGATACAGCGAAATCAAGGTGGGGCGGGATAATGCCGCGATCAAGGAGTCGATCAACACCTTCATAGAAGCCTACAACACGGCTGCGGAAGTCAATGAGTTCTACGGGACCTGGGATCGCAGCGATCCATCGAACCCTTTACCTGGCATGCTGCAAGACAACAGTATGATGCGCGAAATCACCTATAAATTGCGTGGGTTGGCCGGGCAACTGATGAACAGTACCCACACGGCTGATAATGCAGGGTATTCGTTCAACGGGGCACAGGGAGTCATGGATTCTCTCCAACACATCGGTATCTGGACCCAGGGAGAACAGAACCGCTTGGCCATTATCGACGAAGAACGCCTCGATGCCATGTTGGAGCAATATCCCACTGAGGTTGAAAATCTTTTCCGGGGCGTTCCCTCCGAAACACAGGCCGGCGTACGCGAAGGCGGCATCGCCCTTTCCATTTATACGGAAACCAAGAATTACGCCTCGGAGCTCGACGGATGGATTGATGTCGGCATTGAGAATATCAATGATGAGATCACTCGCCAGGACGAACGGATTGACCGCATGACGCGGGAACTGGAGATGAAAGAAGCGATGCTCTGGCGTCAGTTCGGTGCCATGGATGAGGCCATCGGCAAAATGCAGTCGGGGTTCGAATTCCTGTTGGGCCAGCTCAACGGCAGCAAGTAACGGCAGGAGCGTCCCCATGTGCGGTATTGCCGGCTACGCCTCCCCCACCGCACTTCCTTGCGAGCAGTGGCTGCCGCGGCTTCAGGATGCGGCCGATTGCATGGCCTTGCGCGGCCCGGACGATCAGGGGCAATTCCACACAGACCGCATAGGGCTTGCGCACCGACGCCTGGCCATTATCGACATCGACGGCGGGCACCAGCCGCTGGTGGATCCGCAAACCGGATCGGTAATCGTCTTTAATGGAGAGATTTACAATTACCGGGAATTGCGCACCGAGCTGCAAGCCGCGGGACACGCATTTCAAACCCATTCGGACACCGAAGTGCTGCTGCACGCCTTTCTGGAGTGGGACACGGCCTGCATTTACCGACTCCTCGGCATGTTTGCCTTCGCCATTTATGACCCCCGCCACCGCGCACTCTTCCTGGCCCGCGACCGACTGGGCGTAAAGCCGCTATTCTGGGCACAGCAACGCAAGACGTTCTGTTTTGCCTCGTCGATGCGCGCATTGCTGGCCCTGCTGCCGGAAAAACCCGCACTTGACGCTTCGGCCGCCTCCCACTACCTATCCACCATACGGGTTAATCTCGGGCAGGATACCCTGCTCAGCGGCGTGCACTTGCTGGAACCCGGCCACTGGATGCGCATCGACGCGAGCGGCGGGCAGCATGGCGGCTGCTATTGGGCACCATCCTGCCCTGCACCGCAGGACAAATCACGGCTCTCACTGGAAGCGGCGGCCGAAGAAACGCGCGACTTGATCAAGGAGGCGGTACGGCTGCGCCTGATCAGCGACGTTCCGCTGGGCGGTTTTCTCAGCGGCGGCCTGGATTCAACCATTATTGCAGAACAGGCCAGCACCCTCACGGACAACCACTTTCACGCCTATAACGTGGGCTACGCGCAACCCGGGTTCAACGAATTCCCGTATGTGAAAGAGGCGGCTGACGCCTACCGTATGAAGTGCCGCAAAATCACGCTTGACTCGGCCGATTACCCCGCATTGTGGGATTTTTTGATACGCCAGAACGGTCTCCCTCTCACCACCCCTAACGAAGTGCCGATCTACATGCTTTCAAAAGCACTGCGCGAGGAATACACGGTGGCCTTGAGCGGCGAAGGTGCCGACGAGATCTTCGGCGGTTACACGATTGCCTATTTCGCGGCCCATGACTTCGACCGGGCTTCGCGCTCACCAAAGCCTGAGTCAGGTATGAATGCGACCGATCAGGCGCTACTGCGCGGCTATGGACAAGCGCACCTGCCGGATCTGGCCACCCAGCACCTGCTGCTGAACACCTGGATGTCCACGCCGGAGAAGCAACTCTGGATGCATCCGGATATCACGGCCAGCCTGCACAACGACCATGCCATCCGAGCCTTCTATCAGCAACTCTACAGCCGCCACCCGGATGCATCCACCCTGGACCGCATCATGCTTGCCCACCTGCGCGTCAACCTCGAAGGCTTGCTCCTGCGGGTGGACTCCAGTTCCATGGCCGCATCCGTCGAGGCGCGCGTCCCGTTTACCGATCACCGGCTGGTTGATTTTGCATTCTCGCTGCCGGACACCTACCGCCTGGACTGGCGGCAACCGGCTGGTGCGATTGCCGCGCAGGGGCTGAACGTGATGGAGATTGTACAACAGGATCTGATCGAATCCAAACGGCTGCTACGCCACGCCTATACCGATTCGGTCCCGACGTCGATCCTGCAGCGCCCGAAGATGAGCTTCCCCGTGCCTGTTTTCGACTGGATGGACACGTGGATGAATCCCATGATCAGGGAGGCAATTGCGACATCGCCCCTTCGGCACACGCTATTCAACCCGATCGCGGTTGATGCCTGGCTGAACGGCAGCATGACGGTCCACCCCATGAAACTATGGCCGATCGTGAACTTGTGCCTGTGGCACGCCACGCTGTGATCACGAAAAATGACTTTCTTGACACCGCCCGACACGAGTTGTATAAGAAAAACAATGATTTCAGTTACTCCACCCCATTTAAGCACCGACGACTTAGAGCGCATGTCGCATGTGCTGCGGCACCGTCTGCGGAACATCGCCTCAGGCATCAGCGGGGCCGTGAACCTCATCGAATCCGATGCAGGAAGCGCCCTTGCTCCCGATCTTCGCGAGTACTTTCCCTTAATGCTCCGGGAGTGTGATTCGCTAACCGATATGGCCAATCGATTCAGCCTGTACTGGGAACGCGACCCCGCGATTCGGCCAGAGTTCGTATCCGACATAACCGCAGAAGCCATGGCGGCCGTAGCCCGCCGTTTCCCGAATGTAGAGATCCGCCAACAGGGTGACGCGGCAACAGCCGCGCCGTCGATCATGCGAATCGCCTTGCAGGAACTCCTGACCAACGCCTGCGAGGCTGTGCCGCGCGGTATTGTCGGCCTGCACCTACAGGCGAACGAAGACGGCATCGCATGGACCGTGTCCGATTCGGGGCCTGGCATCGACGCCGCCCTGCGAGATCAGGCTTTTCTACCTTTTTACACAACACGACCACGCCACCTCGGCCTGGGGCTTGCGTTGGCGCAACGCCTGGCCCGCCTCACCGGCGGTGATTGCACAGCGGAACTGGCGCCATGCCGAGCAAACGAATGGACCGTGACGTTATCTTGCCCGACCATGCCGATGCCGCCGTCTGATGCCGCAGAAAGGGCAACACCATAATGGATATTCTAATCGTTGAAGATGACGAAATCCAGCGCAAGGTCATGTTTGACCTTTTAAAGCGCAAAGGCCACGACGTCAAAGCCTGCGATTCGTTAAGCGAAGCACGCAGCCGACTGAAGGATAATCAATTCAAGCTGATCTTTCTTGACCGGCGATTACCCGACGGCGACAGTTTCCATTTCCTTGAAGAGATCAACGGCTTATCAAAGGGAGCTTACGTTGTTTTTGTAACCGGCCACAGCGATGTCAGATCAGCCATTCAAGCCATTCGCAGCGGGGCCTACGACTACTTACCTAAACCGTACGAAAACGAGCAACTTGAGAAAATCATCCGTAATGTTGAGAAAGCGGTCAACATGGAAGAGCGCGTGGAGGGACTCGCGCGGCTATCGACCGGTTCCGGCGGCGACGTCTGGCAGCTCGACGAGATGATTGGCGGCGGAGCCCTGCGTGATCTCTTTACAAAAGTACAGCGCATTGCCGCCTTCCCCGACACGACGGTGCTGCTTTTAGGGGAAAGCGGAACTGGAAAAGGAATGATGGCGTCTGCCGTGCATCGCCTCAGCGCACGTGCCGCGAAGCCGTTTGTCGACATCAATTGCTCGGCGATTCCGGGGCCGTTGATGGAAAGCGAGGTTTTCGGTTATGAGAAAGGTGCCTTCACTGATGCCAAGGTCAGCAAACCCGGTTTGCTTGAAATCGCCGATGGCGGCACGGTTTTCCTCGATGAGATCGGCGATATGGCCCCCGCTCTGCAGGCGAAACTGCTAAAGGTGATCGAGGACAAGCAATTCCGCCGTTTAGGCGGGAGCCGAGTCATTCAGGTGGATGTGCGCATCGTCGCCGCCACCTGCCGCAATCTACAGGAAATGGTAAAGGATGGTACGTTCCGCGAGGATCTCTATTACCGTTTGTCGGTCTTCCCCCTGACCCTGCCGCCGCTGCGTGAGCACCCGGAAAGTATTCCAAAGCTTGCGGAACAGTGCCTCAATCATCACAAAAAAACAGCAGGCAGCCACCTTAGTGGATTCACGACGGCGGCCATGGAAGCACTTTGCGCTTATGACTGGCCAGGGAACGTCCGTGAGCTGCGCCATTCGATCGAACGCGGCGTCATTCTGTGTACAGGCAACGAGATTGATGCCAAGGATCTTGCCATTCCAAACGGCAAACAAGCAACACCGGCCAAAACACAGCCCCCCACCGGTCAGACCTCTGAGATTCCATCCATGAGCCTTGCCGAATGCGAACGACAGTTGATTATGCGTGTTTTGCGCGACGTGAGCGGACATCGCGGCCAAGCGGCCGAAATTCTAAAAATCCATCGCAGTTCCTTGCTAAGAAAAATCAAGGATCACAGCATAACTATCTGATTGATATAGCTTTGCCTCGCAAACACTGCAATCACACACGATTTGCGGCACAGACCCTGCTAGCAAATCGAGACCACGATTGACTCCGCTCGGACATGGTAAGGAATATCGATATGAATGGCACCGGAAAATGTAACCGTCAATGGATCGTACCCAGCGTTGTAATCCTGAGTCTCTCTGTCGCGCTTTGGGCCTCGGCCAATGCGCCAGACACCAGCAGTCTTAACGCACTGGAGCGGCGAGCCCTTCAAGCGCAAGCCCTGCTTGAAGAGGTCACACGCCTGACCACGCAACTACAGGCCACAACCGCACAGTTAAGCCAAAGCCAGACGGAAGTCGCTATCCAGAACACCCGACTAGATGAACAGAAGGCGCAGATCGAGAGCCTCGACAAGCAACTGGAGGAAAGTCGGAAAGAAATCAAGAGAAAAGACCATTTATTGAGTCTTTTGCGTAGCGGAGCATTCGAATATTACGAGGTTCAGACTGGCGACACCCTTGAGAGCATTGCCGCCAACCCGATGGTCTACGGCAACAAGGACCGGGCCAAATGGATACAGCAAATCAATGGCCTAAGCCCCTCTGCCGTACTGTCCGCCGGTATCGTGCTGATTATACCACGCTACACAGAAGGAGCCAGTTATGACTTCTGATGCGTGCGGTATCGTCATCCTGCTGGTGGAGGACGACCCACTGCTGGCCGCCACCTTGCGCAGAACCCTGGAACGGTTTCCTGGGGCATGCAGCGTTAACGTTGCCGAGTGCGCCAGCGAGGCCGAAGCGAGCTGGGAACGTCTCGGGCCGCAAATGGTACTGATGGATTATCGGCTTCCCGATGGCTACGGTACCGACGTGATCGCGAAAATGCGCAGCAATGGCCATCAAACCACAGTCGTATGCATGACGGCCGAAACCGAATGCATCTCCGAGGAACGCCGTCAAGCACTGGCAATCAGCAGCGTTCTTCAAAAACCGGTACAGGCCGAGCAATTGCAAAGTACCCTGAAAATGTTTTTAAAGGCAGCCGCCCATCCGCCAGCATCTGGCAGCGGCAACGAGCGGCGAATCGGGCGCTTCCGTCGCGTCCGTCTTCGCGGGACGCTGACGGCCCGCAACGCCGCCCGCTTGTTGCGTGCCGCCCGCGATGAGAAATGGATTGCGCTTGAAACGACCCCCGCGACGCAGGCCGACATGACGGCCATGCGCAGCCTGTGCGCATGGGCAGGATGGCTCTCGGCGCAAGGCGGCCGACTCTGCATCCTGGCGCAGACGCCGGCGATCAGGAGGCATTTCGAAGCGGGCGCAGGCACATTTGTCGATGTTCTCGACAGCCCGGACACGCTACGCATTCAAAGTCAGCGCCTGACAGGGAATGCCGAGCGATCGCAACTTTTAAGCGTCATTCAGGTTTCCAGCCGACGGGAAGGATTGGATTTGCATGACAGCACACAATAGACATTCTCGCGCGAAGCAAGGCTCCGCACTTTTTCTTACACTGGCCATGATGGGCATCGGCCTGGCGTTTACAACCTCGATGACCGGAGTGATGGTCCATCGTTATATCATCCAAGAGCTGCCTCCCGCCGACGTTCTGATGCTACAGTGGGCAGAAAAACGCGACAAGGCGAATGATCCGCTCATGGCCTTCATCTTCTTTAGCGATGCCATTGAGATTGCAGAAACGCCCAAACAGAAGAACACCGCCATTATGGCCATGACGAAATTCCTGCTAAAAGATGACAACTGGCGCCCCGCTTGGCAGCGTTATCGCATGGCGGCCAATTACGCGGACGTGCTTGTAAAACAGGATATCGATGATTGCATCGCGGTCGATTTGGCAACGGTTTTCCTGCAACTGGCCAGCAAACTGCGCGACCAGCAATCCCTACAGCATGCGAATCGCATTCTCGCGAGGGTTCGCGACCAAGGCAAACTGCCATTTGACTTGAACCTGCTCGAATTCCAGGTCTTATTTGACTTTGGGTACGCCGCCCCGGCCTATGCAAGCCTTCGTGCGCTCAAGCCAACTGCCGAGATCGGGGAACAGCAAACCAAGGCATTGCACGGTGAGACCAGAGTGCTTTGGCGGATATACACAAACCAGAAATGGTTCGATGCGCTCAGTTCACATTTCGAAGGGGCAACACCCAGTGAGAAACGGGATCAGATAAAACAGCAACTGACCGAGAACGCCAACACATTGGCGCAAAGCAACAACTCGCAGATAATGCAGGAATCGCAGATCATTCTCGCCCAAATCGCCATCAGAAGCAACAACACGAGTCAAGCCATTACCGCTCTTCAGCGAGCGGCCTACAACACCTCTGCACCCGGCCGCCGGCAGGCCGCGCAGCGTCTGCTTGCCTTGCTGCGGCAGGAACGATCCATCGAGGATGTCGCCGCTGCCAGACTGCTGATGTTCGCCGACACGCATCTACAGGAAACGGCTCTGATCGATCTGGGCCATGAACTCGCGTCCACAACCGATACCGCGCGGGTAGGCCAACTCCTCTCAACGCTTGATCGACAGCTAGGCATGCTGAAGCCTGGGCAAGCAGAGCCCTACAACATCCTGGTTCGTGCCGCCAGAACGGCAATAGGACGTGATGAACTGGATCGAGCCGAACGCTATCTGGCAGCAGCGCAGGCGCAAGCCAGCAAGGCGACGAATCCAGCCAAGGAATTTGAAGTGCAAGCCGATCTAGCAGCCAGACGCGGTAATCTCGATGCACAGGTCCGGTATCTCTACAAACTGATATCGCTAAACACAGACAAACCATTGGACACCCATGCCCGCCACAGCCTTTTAAAAGCACTGGCCAAGGATCCGAACGCCACCGCCGGCCTGGTTGGAAGTGCGATCGACGCCACGATGCGATTCCCGCAGGATGAGCGCAGCTCCGAGGGCCTTCTGATCACCGCCCAACGGCTTGAGGAACTTTCGCTGCCAGCCGCGGCTGAAACGTATTACAGGCATGCAATCCTGTTGGCAAGCTTACATTCACAGAAGGCGGGCGACAAGAGTTCAACCCTGGCTCAAGCCATGCTGGGGCAAGCGCGAGTGCTCTTAAGCATGGAGCGCGACCGCGATGCCGATCAGATACTACGGACGCTGAACACCCATTCCGAGTGGGCCGGCATCTGGCCTGAATCGACACCGTTGTGGGCCGCGATTGCCATGCGGCAAGGCCAGCACAAGGAAGCCATCAGGCGCTGGCGGCAAACCTGCGGACCTTCTGGCGACGCCTTGCTGACAACGCTATTTGAAATTCTGGTTCCCGATTTAACGGCACTGGCGACACAACCGACAGTCCACCCTCGCCCAGCGCCAGCCAAGCCGCCGAAAGCACTGATGCTGGCCACGGCAGATGCCGTGATGGACCGGTTGATACAAAACGAGGCCTACGGGCGTATTGACCAACTGCTTTCGCAAATGGAAAGTGATTCGTACTGGCGAGCGCAGTTGCCACTGGAACAATACCGGATACAGACGCTTACGCGACTGATCGCGAAGGAACCAGCGGCAACCGTCATGGCGTGGATGGGGCGGCAAGCCATCTCCGATAAGCAGACACCGGCTGGCGACACCCTCCTTTCTGCCGATGCCCTTCGCGACTGGATCCAAAAGACAGACCAACTTTCGATGCGGGCACGGGCAGCCGCCTTATGATTGGAACCCAGCATGGAACTAATGACTGAAATCAGAAACGCAAAGACACAGGCAGCAGCCATTCGCGACATCTACGTACAGCTCCGATCGATTGCCGGCGGCAGCAATCGGACAACGTTATTGCGCCAGGCCGAGCAATACGCCGATGCGCTCACTGGTCATTTGCGGCAGGTGGCCGAAAGCACCGGCGGAATCCCGCTGAATGCGGCAACCCTTTGCGCCCTGCAGGAACTGGGAGTGACGATGGAAGAGCTGATGGTGCAGGAACGTGAATACCGCATCAGTGCCGGCGGCGATGACACCCCGGTACCCCAGGAGCATTAATCATGCAGGCCCCTCACCTTCCCATCCATACCCTAGCCCCTTCCGCGACGGTTCCGGTTTCAAATCAAAACGACGGAACCTTGGCGGCCGTGCAGTCGGCATTTGAAATCTTCGAGCGCCAAAGCCGCCAACTGGAGAAGGCTTACCGCTCACTGGAAGCTGACCTTGCCAGCTCCAACAAGACCCTGCAGGAGCGTAACAGCGAGTTGACGGCCACGAACCAAGCGCTCCGGCAGGTCTCCAGTCGGTTGGAAAGCGTGGTTGAAAGCCTGACCGACGGGTTGTTGGTCGTCGGCCAGGACGGGCGTATTGAACGGTGTAATTCAGCCGCATGCCGCCTGCTGCAGGTAACGCGTCCGGAAATCGAGAATGCCTTGTTCTCGCATATCGTGCAGGCGCCGGAATCAGAATCACACCTGGGGCGGGTACTCCACGGCGACACGCCATTGCTTGACCATCCCTGGACCACGAGCCATGGGCAGGGCGAAACGCGACGAATACTGCTGAGTCTTGCCCCGGTAACCGCACCCGACGGCAAGATTCTGGGTGCGATATGCAATCTGCGTGATGTCACCGAATTCCGCCGCATGGAAAAGCGCCTCCAAAGCCAGGAGAGGCTTGCCGCCCTTGGCGAGATGGCAGCCAGCGTGGCTCACGAGATTCGCAATCCCCTGGGTACGATCGAAGGGTTTGCACGGCTGCTGCGACGGGATCTGGAAACCATGCCCGGCCCATTGCGCCTGGCGGAACGGATCGTCGAGGGCGCTCAGAACCTGAATTATGTCATCACCAACCTACTGACCTATGCACGCCCGATGCGTCTGCAGATATCACAGGTATCCGTTGCGGCCGTATTCGAATCCTGCCGGGAAACACTGGAAGACCGGGCCACACGCACCCGCGTTTGTCTCGTCATGACACCGCCCGAGCCAGACATACAGTTCCGCGGTGACTACCGCCAGATAACCCAAGCGCTGCTCAATCTGGGAATCAACGCCATTGAGGCCTGCGACGCCTCCGGCACCGTCCATATATCGGCCACCGATAGCCACAACACGGTCGCCTTGCATGTGCGCGACAACGGGTGCGGCATGGATGCGTTGCTTGTGTCCAAAGTGTTTGATCCTTTCTTTACATCCAAGGAAGGCGGCACCGGCCTAGGCTTATCGCTCACCCGCAAAATCATCGATATCCACGGTGGCGAGATCAACATCTCCAGCGAACCCGGCAGAGGCAGTCTATTTAGTGTTGAATTACCCAAAACAGGAGTGGAAGCATGATCTCCAGTATTGAAACCGTGCTTGTGGTTGATGATGACATACTGATGCGCGAATTTGTGGTGGAAACCCTCACACGTGCTGGAATTGAGGTGGTGCAGGCTGGTAATGGGGCACAGGCACAGAAACTGATGGAAGAACGCGACTTCGACATGGCCTTCGTCGACATCAAAATGCCGGTTCTAGGCGGCATGGACCTGCTGCGCTGGAAGCAGGAGGCGGGTATCGAGACCCTGACGGTCATGGTCACCGCCTTCGGCACCGTGGAGCAAGCCGTGGAAGCGATGAAACTGGGAGCGATCGACTTCCTCATGAAGCCCTTCTCACCGGAGCAGGTGGAAGTCGTCCTGAACCGGGCAAAGGAGTGGGTGCGGCTCAATGCGCAAAACGACTATCTCAAGGAAGAGCTCGGCTGGTCGATGCCAAAGGGAAAACGCCTGCTCGGCCAAACCGTCGCCATGCAAAAGCTGATCGAGCAGATTGAACGCGTCGCCGCTTCTTCCTCGACGGTACTGATCTCAGGCGAAAGCGGTACGGGTAAGGAATTAGTAGCCCAGGCCATCCACGGACTCGGGGAATACCGCAAACGTCCTTTTGTGCGTATGAACTGCGCGGCCGTACCGGAATCGCTGGCCGACAGTGAACTTTTCGGGCATGAGAAGGGGGCCTTTACAGGGGCAATCAACCGGCGCCCGGGACGCTTCGAACTCGCGGGCAACGGGACGTTGCTGCTGGACGAGATCAGCGAGATGCCGCTCGGTCTGCAGGCGAAGCTGCTGCGCGTGATTCAGGAGCGTGAGTTCGAACGTGTTGGCGGAAGCCGAACGCTGCGCGCGGAATGCCGGATCATTGCCACCACGAACCGCGATCTGCAAAGCTATGTGCGCGAGGGCGGCTTCCGGCAGGATCTATACTACCGGCTCAATGTCGTCCCCATCCATGTGCCACCCTTGCGCGAGCGGCCAGAGGACATCCCGATGCTGGCAGACAACTTTCTCAAACGGCACCTTCGAAATCTGACTGGCAAAACCGACGGTTTGCGGTTCCGCCAGGACACACTCGACATCCTGTGCCGCTACACCTGGCCGGGTAATGTACGCGAACTGGAACATCTGATTGAGCGTCTCTGCGTCATGGAAAAGGGGCCGGAACTGACGCCAGCGATGCTACCGCCAGAAGTGCACGGCAGCACCTGCACACGAGCGAACTCGGCCATCCTGGAACCGGCCACGCAGAGTCCCCCCCATACGCCTCCCGCCGAAAGCAAGCCAGCGAGCGAATGTGCCCCGGACAGCGCGGTCCCCTCCCCAGCCAACACGACGCTATGCCTGGATGCGCTGGAACGGCAAACCATCCTGCGCGCCATGGAAAAAACCGATGGGCAGCGCAACCAGGCGGCCGATCTGCTCGGTGTGAGCATCCGCACGCTGCGAAACAAGCTCAATCGCTACCGCGAGGAAGGCTCCCTGCCGGCTGGTCTGTAACTTGCCTATGGCACGCAGGGTGCTTATACTGGCAAGCATGAACGATGTGACATTACTTCTGAACCGCATCCTAGACGCGACAGCACTGCGAGGCCAGGCGCTGGCCAGCAATATTGCGAACGTAAACACACCGGGCTACCAGCGCAGTGACGTCAGTTTTATCGACGAGCTTAAGTCTGCCGTCCAAAAGCGCACCCCCGAGGCCGGGCCATTCAACCCTACCATAAAGAAGGACTCCTCCGCCTCCCCGGTCAGCTTGGAACGTGAATTTGCCGCGATGTCTGAAAACCAGTTGCTTTATGTGACATCCGCCGACCTTTTATCGCGCAAATATGCAGGAATTCGAAAGGCAATAAAAGGTAACTAAACGGTTTAAGGGACGACTCTTATGAGTGATCAAAGCATATTCCCGACACTCGGTATCTCGGCTAGCGCCATGGACGCGCAATCGTACCGGATGCGTGTTATCGCGGGCAATCTGGCAAATGCCGACACCACCAAGGATGTCAACGGTAATGTGTATCGTCGGCGTGATGTGGTCTTTGCCGAACAATTAAACCGTACGCTCGGCGGTCGGCGCGGACCGCAGAATGAAGCAGCCAACGGAGTTCGGATTGATCGCACAGTCGTTGACCAGAGCTCACTGCAACGCGCCTACCGCCCCGGTCACCCGGATGCGGATCCGGAAGGCTACGTTACCCTCCCGAATGTGAATCCGATGGAAGAAATGGTTGACATGATGGTCGCGACCCGTGCTTACGAGGCAAATGTTGCCGCCATCAAATCAGCAAAAACAATGGCACTCAAAGCACTGGAGATCGGCAAATGACACCTATTGATGCTTATCGTCCCATTAACGGTCTGGAATCAGCGGACCCGATGCGGCCAGAGTCTGGCAGCAGTTCGAAACCCGAAAAGGGGGGAGCCCCCTCGTTTCAATCCGTGCTCGGCGACCTCGTACGCGAGGTCAACGGCTTGCAGCAGGATGCCGATCGTTCGATCGAAGGCCTGATCACCGGCGAAACCACCAACATACATGACGTCACGACGCGAATGACAGAGGCAGGAATCGCGTTTGACCTGATGATGGAAGTTCGCAACAAACTGCTCGACGCTTACCAGCAGATTGCTCGTATGCAGGCCTGATCGTAGCTAACCGAAGAAAGGGATTCAACCATGCCTGGCAGCATATCCTTACTTGGACATCAAATCGGTATTTTGTGGAAACATTTCGGCATCAATCAGAAAGTCAGTATCATCCTGGCATTGATGGTCACGGCACTTGCCATCGGGGGTACGCTCTACTGGTCGAGCCAGCCGGATTTCCGGCTTCTCTACACGGGAATGAGCCTTGAGGATGCCGCCAGAGCCCAGGAACAACTGGAAGACGCGAAAATCACCGTTCAGCTCCGTTCCCACGGCCAAGCCATCTACGTCCCCGCCGCAGACGTCTACCGCGCCCGTTTGATGCTCGCCGCCAACGGGTTGCCGAAGGACAGTTCCACCGGTTTCGAGATCTTCGAGCAACCCAAGTTCGGCCTGACGGAGTTTGCGCAACAAGTCAACTTCCAGCGGGCGCTGCAAGGCGAGCTGGAACGTACGATCATGGCTGTCAATGGCGTCCAGTCTGCCCGCGTCATGCTGGTCATGCCTAAAGACAAGCTGTTTGCCTCCGAGCGGGACAAGGCGGCCAGTGCGTCCATCATGCTCACGCTGAACCGGGGGGTACGTCTCAGCGGCGAACAGATCAGCAGCATCAGCCAGCTTGTCAGCGCGGCCGTCCCCGGCATGGGAGACGGGCATATCACGATTACCGACCAGATGGGACGAATGCTCACCGACGACAGCGGCAGCAAGGATCCGATTGTGGGATCAAGCCAGCGCCAGATGGACATGCGGCGCAACGTCGAGGACAGCCTGGCACGCAAAGCACAAGACATGCTGGACCTTGCGATCGGTGCAGGCAAGGCGATGGTGCGTGTCAGCGCCGATATCGATTTCCGTCGCATTGAACGCCACAGCGAAACCTATGATGCCGAAGGGCGTGTTCTATTCAAGGAGACGATCAGTTCGGAAAACTCGAGCGATCCGGTCGGCACGCCTCAGGATGGTGTCGCCCGCGTGGCGGTCGGCGATCCGAAGTCAACCGTCACTATGGAACAGGCCACGAGCAAGAAGAAGCGCGAAGATGTCGAATCCGAATACCGGATCCCGTCAGGACGGGAAAGCATACTGGACCAGGGTGGGCGTATCGAGCGGCTCTCCGTTTCAGTCTCCGTCGCCCAAGGGGAAACCGCGCGCAGCGCAGAGGAGTTGAAGAATATTGAGCGGATGGTACGATCTGCGGTAGGTGCCGTTTCCAGCGCTCAACGCCAGGATTCGATCGAGGTGATCGAAATGGCGTTCCACTCATCACCGGATACGACACCAAAACCAGCACTGCCGCTCTGGTGGACGCAGCTCCCCTTCTCGCCGACGGCGGCCCTCCGCACACTGGCGGGAATCGTGATGCTGGCGATCCTGATAAGCTTCAGCCGCCGCACATTCAGAAGCCTGTCCATCGAACGCGAAAACGTCGGGGTCCCGGTATCCATGCTGGCAGGGGCTGACGGATCCACACATGCGCTGGGCGCGGGGAATCTAACGGCACTCGATGATAACCAGTCGGAATTCGACGTGGTTTCGCGCCTCGCCGAGCAAAGCCCTTCAGTTGTCGCCACCTGGATTGACCACACCGTGCGCGGCAAGAACTGACCGAGGCCAAAGATCGTTATTAAGCAATAAGAGAGACGGTTATGAGCGGTACAATCACCCTTGACACGCATTTAAGCGAAGAGCAGAAAGTGGCCATCCTGCTGGCTAGCTTGAACGAGGCTTCTGCCGCGACCATTCTACAGCAGTTGAACCCGGGGACGCTCACGCGCGTTGCGGAAGCCATCCGCCAACTGGGCGTTGTTCCGAATGAAGTACGCCAGCGCGTGGTGGCCGATTGCCTGCATGGCATCACCAGTTCGAACGGCACCATCCGCGGGGATGAACAAATGGCGACAAGCCTCCTGACCCGGGCCATCGGCGAAAAGCGGGCCACCGCCCTGCTGCAGGACGCCCCGGTCGGTACCAATGCCTTCGCAAAGCTGTCAGAAATGGGAGCCGACCAGATTCTTTCCATTCTTGGCCGTGAACAACCCAATATAATCGCCATGGTGATGCGCTACCTGGAACCGGAATTAGCGGCAGAGGTGCTAAACCTCATCCCCCACGAAGTCAGCAAAAAAGTAATGTTTATCCTGTGTACCGGCAAACCGCCATCGGAAGCGGTCGTCGCACGCGCGGCCGAATACATTGAAACCCGCATCGGAAAAAGCAAGAAGACCGAAAAAGCCAATACCGGCGACATCATTGAGCGGGCATCAAGCATACTACAGGCACTCGACCATGGGTTGGTCGAAGCGATTCTACAGACGATTGACGAACAGTCGCCACAGCTTGGCACCGATCTGCGCGATCGGCTATTCAGCTTTGAGGACATTGTCAGACTCAGTGATGCCGACATGCGGCGCATCATGCAGGAGATCGATATGGGAGCACTGGCTCTCGCCTTGCGCAACGCGCCGATCGACGTCCGCGAGAAATTCTTCTCCAATATGTCCAAGCGCGCCGTGGAAGGTTTAAAGGAAGACATGCAGTTTGCCCCCAAAACCAAACTTTCCGATGTCGAGGCCAAGCAGAAGGAAATCATCAATCTGATCCGGGAACTGGATGGACAGGGCGAGATCAGCATTCAAGAGGGAGCGGCAAATGAATACGTTTAGCTCAAGCATTCCTCACGCCTACGCTCCGGGCATCCGTTCCCGCGGTTGTGTCGTCACAGAGCATCGCGAGCAAGCCCCGGCGATTCCAGATAAAGACAGGATCGAACAGCAGGCGAAGAAGCTTGCTGGCGAAATGGTACGGCAGGAAATCCAGGTCATCAAGGAAGCAGAACGGAAGCGTTGGGAACTTTTGGAGCAAAAATGGGGTAAAGCCATCAGCGCCCTTCAGGCCGATATCCAGAAACACTTGATCGACATGTCCATCCGGGTCGCCGAAATCATCCTGCAACACCAATTGCCCGACAGAGCCATGCTGCGCGACGTGATCGAAGAAACGCTGGCCCCCATCTCTGACCTTCAGGGAATGCGAATACGACTGGCGTCCGGGGATGTCCAGTTCGGACAGACCGGTGAGCTTTCCCCAGCGCGCAAAGGGCCTATCGAGTGGGTGTGCGACAGCACGCTTAGTCCCGGTGACGTGGTGATCGAAAGTCGCAACGGCATTTTCGACGGTCGCCTGCGCGAACGGCTTGAAGTCCTGCGCGAAACACTTTCCTCCCCCGAGAAGCATCTTCAAACCAATAGTACCGGCACGGATAAAAGCAAGTGAAGACCGATATCCAGATTGATCTGCTCTCGCGCATGGATCGGCTGCCGAAGCGCAGTTGGACGCGATCCGAAGGACGGGTCACGCGCGTCATCGGGTTAACCGTTGAATCCACCGGTCCCCGTGTTTCGGTTGGCGATCTGGCGTGGATCGAGACTGGGCCGCCGGAAGCACGCACGCGAATTCCGTCCGAAGTCGTCGGCTTCCATGAACGGTCAGTCATCCTGATGCCGATCGAATATGTCGCCGGAATCCGCCCCGGTGACCGCGTGCTACCGGCGGGTGCCATGCGCATCGCGGCTGGCCCCAGCCTGCTGGGCCGCGTCGTCGACGGTTTGGGTAATCCTCTCGATGGACTGCCTCCTCCAGTGAACACCAGCAGCATTGAAATTGATCGTCTCCCGCCATCCCCTCTCGAACGCACCCGCATAAACAAGATTTTTCATACGGGAGTCCGCGCGATTGACAGCACCCTTACGTGCGCGAAAGGACAACGCATCGGTATCTTTGCCGGCAGTGGCGTTGGGAAAAGCGTCCTGCTCGGATCGCTGGCCAGGCATTCGTGCGCATCGGTTAATGTCATTGCGTTGATTGGCGAACGCGGGCGTGAAGTGCGCGACTTCATCGAAAAAAACCTGGGGGATGGCCTACAGAAATCGGTCGTCGTGGCGGTGACATCCGATCAGTCGCCGCTGCTAAGAAGGACGGGGGCCGCGACGGCGATGGCGATCGCGGAGTACTTCCGCGATCGCGGTGACGATGTGCTGTTGATGATGGATTCGGTCACACGCTACGCCATGGCACAGCGGGAAATCGGACTGGCGGTTGGCGAGCCGCCAGCCACGCGGGGCTACCCGCCCAGCGTTTTCGGGCTGCTGGCTCGCCTGCTGGAGCGTCCAGGCACGTCGCCAAAGGGAACCATCACGGCATTCTTTTCCGTACTGGTTGAAGGCGATGACATGAACGACCCGATTGCCGACAGCGTTCGCTCGATTCTTGACGGCCACATTGTGCTGTCCCGCGAAATCGCCGAAATGAACCATTACCCGGCTATCGATGTGCTAAAAAGCATCAGCCGCCTGATGAGCGATGTTGTGCCCCCCCGGCAAGCAGAACTGGCTGGACGCCTGCGCGAATTACTGTCTGTCTACCGCAAGGCGGAGGACCTGGTTAATGTCGGCGCCTACGTATCCGGATCAAACCCCAAGATTGACGAGTCGTTGAAAAAGATTGACTCGATCAATGCATTCCTGCGCCAGCGTCCGGAGGAGCTATCGACACCGGAAACGATGCTGACCCGACTTGAGGAGGCGCTGCGATGAAGGCGTTCACCTATCGTTTACAACGTGTCCTTGATGCACGCGAAGCCGCGACGAGCCGCTGCGAGACCCAACTGGCGCAGTCAGAGCGTGAACTGGCCGCATTCCGTGGCGAGCAGGAGAACTGCCAGCAGGTACTTCACCAATGCACATCGGCGCAATTGGAAGTCACGACAAAGACAACCCTTTCAGCCGGCGAACACCGCTTGCAACTGGCGTGGAAACATCATCTCACGGATCGTCTCGATCACGCGATACATGCAGTCAGCAGACAGATCGTAACCGTTACCAAGCGACGCGAGGATCTGAAAAAAGCACTGATCGAGAAAAAGGTTATGGAGAGCCTCTCCAAGCGTGAACGCCAGGCCTGGCTTGAGAAAATCGGCAAGCTCGAGCAGAACATCCAGGATGAACAGGCGTGCATTGCCTATTCAAGACGGAAGGATTCCCACGCCGTCATCTCTAGAGACGGTCGCGTGACGCATCAGGAGATACACATATGAAAGGTCTGTTTGTTTTTGTTTGCATGCTCTGCGCCGCCGCCCTAAGCATGCTCGCAACCATCTACGCAACAGGACGCCTGAGCGCTGACGCGGATTCCTCGAAAACCGACCCCGACGTGGAAGAGGCCGCAAAGGCTCAATCTCGCGACTCGCGATCAAGCATATTTTCCGAACAAAGCCAGGCGGTCGACGTTCTGCTGGAGGAAATTCGTGCCCGTCAGGAGGCAATGAATCGGCAAAAAGAGCAACTCGACAATCGTGAGGCCCGTGTCCGCCAGGAGGAAATTCTATTACAGCGGATGCGCGATGAGCTTACATCGGCTGAGCAAGCGCTGGAGAAGCATTTCAAGGCCTTTGATGAAGCAGAGAAGATAAATACCCGGAAACTGGCTGAATTCTACGCCAAAATGGATGCACAGAATGCCGCCAGACTGCTTACTGAAATGGAAAATGATCAGGCGGCACGCATTCTATACAATCTGGCAGACCGCCAGGCGGGGGCCATTATGGATGCCGCCGTCGCGCTGGGCGACAATGGCATCGAACATGCTGTAGCCTGGAGTGATCTCATTCGTAAACAGAAAGACGAGAAGGCTGGCACCAGCAGTAATCAGGCAAGACAACAATGAACACCATCGATATCATCCTGGCTTCAAAAGCACGCGACTCCCGCCAGTCAAAGGAACACGAATGTGTATGGCGAGAGGACGCGCCAGACAGCCAAAGCCAGCCTGCCACAAGACGGGAAGGGAATGACAGGACGCGCCAATCGGCATTTGAAAGTGGCTGCTTTGCAGCGCAGCTCGAAGCATATACCCAGACTGAAACGCAAGACCAGACCGAGGAATCAGCGCGGAGCGGATTGCCGGCAATAGCACCCGAAACAGAGACGGCAGATACGGTTCACGAGATTGACGAGGCACATCCCGGGATTGACGAGGCACATATCGATTGGGTATCGGTCGCTTTCTTTGCCTATACCGGCCATACGCCGACAGATGCTGGCGAGACTGAGCGCATAGCGGATGCGCCCTCGGCAACGGTGGGGCAGCCAACGGGGCCAGCACTCCCGGAAACGCTCGTGATGACGGAACCAGGCCAGCCGGGGCAGACCAATCTGACGGATCGGACGGATCAGACCGGGCAGACGGAACAGGCCGATCAGACGGATCTGACCGGGCAGACGGAGCAGGCCGATCAGACGGATCGGACGGATCAGACCGATCAGACGGACACCACGCCAATCGATCCGATCGGCATTGCCACAGACGCCCCGCCTGTTTCCATACCGCCATCACAGGCGGCAACGGAGCCTAGCCAAGACGAGACGAAAGCGCAGCCACTGCCACCATCCGCGCCCCCCGTGGCAACAGAAGCCCCTGACGCACGGGCAGAGCTGGTGGCGTCACTACCTGCCGGCATGCCAGACGACCCGCAACGCGAAGAGCGAGACAACAACCAACAGTCGCCCGGGAAACACGCGGCACTTAGGCCTCAACCCGGCATCCCTGAAGGCGACGCGACAAATTCATTGACGGCTGCGGCGAACACGCTGCAAACGGATAGCGCCGCTCGCGTATCCCCATCCCCCACACCAACCGCGCTGGAGTCACCGGCCGCGACGATGGACATCAAGCGTTTTATCGAACAGTTCGATCATCTGACGCTACGAACGATGCGCTCCGACGACCAGCGGCTACGGATTGAGCTCGAACCGGCGGCATTGGGCAAACTCGTCCTTCAATGCAAGGAGACGCCCGGAGGCCTGTCAATTGAACTTTCCGTGCAAGGCGAGGCCGTTCACGCCCTACTCGTGGGGCAAGAAGCCGATCTTCGGGCATCCCTCGCATCACAAGGTGTGCAGGTAGGGCAGTTTTCCGTTTCCTGCCAGGACAGGGACGGGCGGCCAACCGACCAGCAAAACGCTGACACACCCAACACATTTGGACGACTGCATGTCCAGCCACCACAACTCGCAGCATCCCCGGCACCGGCAAGACGCCTGGCATCCTGGGAACGTAATCGCTGGGTAGCCTAAAAAAGGAGAAACACAATGAATGCAATCGAAGGAGTAGCATCTGCGGACTGGGCTCCTGCTGGATCAGACGCCACGGCGATCGAAGCCGCCTTGAGCGCGGTCGGCAAGCAAGACGCAACCCCGGGCGGCAGCCTGGGGAAAAACGAGTTCTTGAATCTGCTGGTCACGCAACTATCCTCACAAGATCCGCTCAATCCCATGGACAGCTCGGAAAGCATTGCACAACTGGCCCAATTCAGCGCACTGGAACAAATGCAGAATTTAAACGGACAGATCGAAGCCATGCGCAAATCCAGCGGACTTGTGGATGCCATGCTACTACAGGATCAGAACGTGGAACTCACCTTGAATAACGGCACGCAGGTGAAAGGGGTTGTAGAGAGCATGACCTGGCAGGATGGCGATATGATCCTGCAGATCAATGGCCAGACATACCCGACGGCAAACTTGAGCGGCATGCGCCTGCTTGCAGGAGATGTACAGAATGCCGTAACCGTACCGGATGAAAACCCAAGCCTTTGGCCGGCGGATAGCACCGACAGCGACACACCGTCATGGTACAATTCCCTCATCCCGTATTGATCGATGACCGCCGCCCGTTTTCCGAGACAGCACTAACACACAAACCAAGGAGTAAACGTTATGATCCCGTCAATGTCCAGTGGCATTTCAGGGTTGAAAACCCATCAGATTCGCATGAACGTGATTGGCAACGATATAGCTAATGTCAACACCACCGGCTACAAGCAAAGCAACGTCACATTCAAGGAAGCATATGTGACCACCCTGCGGGGGGCATCGCCGGGATCGCCGGGCATGCAGGTTGGCCTCGGGACCCAGCTCAGCGCCATCAGCCGTGACTTCGGTGGTGGAGCTCTGATGCAAACGGGTATTTCAACAAATCTCGGCCTATCCGGCAATGGGTTCTTTGTTGTCAATGATGTTGGCGGCGCGGCGAATCAGCAGCGTTTCACGCGTGCTGGCGATTTTACGCTTGATGTCGATGCCGGTCAGTCCTTTCTCGTCAATCCCGACGGCAAACGGCTGCAAGGCGTCATGACGGCAAATCTTGGCGACCCCGCGCCCGACATGACCGGGCTGACACAGGCTGCTCTCGGGGACATCGTTCTGCCACCCAACACGTCCTCATTCAACATCGCCCTGGACGGTACCTTGTACGTATCGGTCGCCGGAGCGGAGGCACAGGTGGCAGGACGCGTTGCCGTAGCCGAGTTTGACAACCCGAATGGATTGCAGGCCGTCGGCAGCAATCTTTACACAGCCACTGATGCTGCAACGATCCGCCCATTTGCCAATCCGGGCGGCGACGGAATCGGCCAGATCCTTCAGGGTTATATCGAGAATTCCAACGTCGACTTGGCACAGGAATTCACCGACATGATCGTCACGCAGCGTGGATTCCAGGCCAATTCGCGAACCATATCCACTTCGGACGAAATGCTGCAGGAATTATTAACATTGAAACGTTAGTCCGACTGGCTAGAATAATGCCGAATTGATTATCCACAGAGGCACCTTGGCTTAGGCAGCAAGGATACGGAGGCAACAACGATGATAACCTGTTCGGACCTGCATGGGCGCGTTTGTTACGTGAATCCCGACCTACTTGAACGGATCGAGATCACGCCGGATACACAGCTCGTTTTCATTAACGGCCACCGGTTGTTTGTCTCGGAGACCCCGGATGAGGTGGTCGAACGTATTGTGGCATTCCGTATACGTACAGGTTGTTCGCGGCCAACGGCATGGTTAACCGAGCCCCCGCCCGCGGATGAGAAGGAATAGGAACCATGGACATCGGAACAATCATCGGAATCATACTCGGACTTGTACTGGTGATCAGTGCAATCCTTATGGGAGGTGGATCGGGGTTCATTGACGTTCCGTCGATCATGCTCACCGTCGGCGGAGCATTCGCGGCCACGCTCATGAATTTCCCTGCCAAGAAAATCATCGGTACTTTTGGCGTCGTCCGTAAAGCATTCATGAATAGCCAGAAGGACTCATTAGCTCTGTTCAAGCAGCTATCCGATTTCGCGGTCCGGGCACGGCGAGATGGCATACTTGGCTTGGAAAGCGATGTCGAGACATTGACTGACCCGTTCTTGAAAAAAGGCTTGCAGATGGGGGTGGACGGAAACTCGGCGGAAATCATTGAGGCCGTTCTCGCGCAAGACATTGATTCGATGCTTGAGCGTCACGCGGTTGGTCACGCCATTTTTCAGGCGATCGCGTCCTATGCGCCAGCATTTGGCATGATCGGCACGTTGATCGGCCTGATCCAAATGCTGCGCAACCTTGATGACCCGAGCAGTATCGGAATGGGAATGTCCGTTGCCCTGCTCACTACGATGTACGGCGCCATGGTCGCGAATATGATCGCCTTGCCGATTGCGGGAAAACTGGAACAGCGTACAAAAGAGGAAGCCGCGATCCGGCGCATGGTCCTGCAGGGAATCCTCTCGATCCAGCAGGGAGACAGCCCGCGTGTGGCACAAGAGAAGTTGCGCAGCTACATGCCGCCTGCCCTGCGCGCCCTTACGGAAACGGAATGAAACGTAGCGCAGCACCACCTTCTTCGAAGCCCAAGGGATGTCCTGCATGGATGATGACTTTCGGGGACTGCATGTCCCTTCTGGTTTGTTTCTTTGTCATGCTGATTGCCTTTTCTGACATGGAGAGCGAGAAACTGTCTCCCATGATCGGAGCCATGCGCGGCGCACTCGGCGGGGTCGAGCAATTAGAGCCGTTTCTAATCAGGGAGGACACACCGATAGTGGACGCCGACGGCTTGTCTCAAACCCCGGGGGAAGAGCAGACGCTCCGATTCCTGACGCTCGAGGAAATGGCAGAAATGGTGCCGCAGATGATCGTCGAAATCCGTGCCAGCAGCAATACCAACCCCGACGGTTTGCCAGACCGGGTGCTCATCCGCATGATTGAAGACGGTCTCACCATCATCCTGCAAACCAAATCGCTGTTCATTCAAGGAACGGCAGATTGGGAGAACCCGAAAGAAAATCGACTATGGGAGGGCATTGCAAAATTGCTCGCCGGTCACGACAACGACATTCTCATCACGGCGGTCCTTGCACAGCAGACGGTCGTCAACTCCGAAACATCTCGCTCAGTATGGGGGCTGGGCGTGGAACGCGCCGAGAGCGTGGCCGGCGCCATGCAAACGGCCATGAAGGCCGATATACAGCGTTTCGGAACGGGTGTGCAGATCGCCGGCACGGATGGCACGGCCAATACGGAGGCAGTACTCATCACCATTCTGGGAGAGAGAAAGGTGACGGATCTGCGAACCATCGATAAATGGCCGACCGGGATATGGCAATGAAAAGAAATCCGCCAGAACCCCCAAAGGTCGTTGAGGCTCCTGCCTATATGGGGCAATTTGCCTCTTTAATGACGATTCTGCTGGCCTTTTTTATCATCATGCTATCCCTTGGGCAGAATCGCTCATCCCAGTACAAGAAAGGCGTAGGCAAGATCCGCAACCTTGGCGGCATTGCCGGCGGCACGGGCGTATTGGAGTTCTGGCGATCGATAAGAGCCCTGCCGGCAAGCACCATGGATACAAATGAAGACAACAAGGATGCCATGCTTGTCGGCTACAAACATGGTGAACGCGATGGTTTCACGCTCAGTGATGCCGACGTGAAGAGCTTCGATTTCGAGGATGCGAGACAGTCTTTACGCATCTATTCAAAGATCCGGTTTGACCCCGGACGCGTGAGCGTAACCCGTGATACGCAATTCGCGCTTGACCAGGCAGCGACACTGCTGTATTCAATGAAAAAGTATCGGATCGTAATCGAAGTCCGGGGCGACACGGGGAATCCTGCCGCCGATCGCAAACTGGCAGCACAGCGTGCCGCCTGGTTGTCTAGACATCTGATTGTAAAAGGGCCTATTCCTACCGATCGGATACGTGCTGTTGGGTTTTGCCGAATGCTTGACGATGGACACGATGGCCCCCCTCCGCAAGTGACATTCTTGCTGAAGCGTGCCAGAAACAAGGAGGGCGACTTACCTCGCCCCAGTAGTACGGGAGAAAATGATCATGGCTGAGACTAACGATGATGTTGCAGATCAAGCCGAGGGCACCAAAGCTAGGCGAAAAAACAGCAATCTGTTTGTCGTGATCTTTGGGCTGGCAGTCATGCTGATCGCCCCGGCAGCCAGTTACATGGTTGTGCGCACAACACTGGCGCCACGCGAGCCAAAAGTGCCAAAGGCAGATCGGGAGGCGGCGGCTACCCCCGTAAGACTGCCCGTCAAGTCGATTACCGTGAATGTAGCCGGGACACGGATGACGCGGGTGCTTCGCCTGGAGGCACACCTGGTCCTGAGCGATACAAAGGTCGAGGAATACCTGAGGTCTATCGAACCGGTCGTCCAGGATCGCGTCATTTCCGCTGCCGGGCGGCGCACCCTTGAACAACTTGAATCGCAGGAAGACCGAGAAACGCTGAAACGCGATATCGCGACCGAGATAAACGCGATGTTAAGCGACCGAGCCATTGGGACGGTGCTGGAAGTGGTCTTCAGTGAATTTCTAATCCAATAAGGCGGATCATGGCCGAAACGTTGACCCAAGCTGAAATTGATGCGCTGCGAGATGCGGTCCGCACGGGGCGAATCGAGGAGGTGGCGAAGGAACCGCGCGCCCGACCGGCGGCCGACATCAAGGTGGTAGCCTATGATTTCAGGAAGCCTCAGTTGCTGTCGGCAGAACACCTCCAGCAGCTCCAGTCCTTGCATCAGGGCTTATCCAAGAACCTGCAAAGCCTGATGTTTTCCATGTTTAAGATCTCTGGAGAAACAACGCTGAGCGCCCTCGACCAAGTCAGTTACGGGGAGTTCATGCTGGCACTGGAAAGCCCGACATACCTGCTGGGGGTCTCCATTATAGACGCCGGCCCAATCGCCATCGAAGTGGCCCCGCCCTTGGGGCAGATCATCCTCGATATGCTACTGGGTGGCGACGGTGTCGCCAGCGCTACCGAACCGACCAGGGAATTCAGCGCTTTGGAACTGGATATCCTGCGCACGTGGGTTGACCGCATCATGGATGAACTGGTGTTGGCTTGGAGCGGCGTACAGCCGTTACAGTTCTCCGTCTTCTCGCAGGGCGTCGACCCCGAACAGGCACAAGTCGCCCCGCTGGACACCCCCTGCCTTTGCGGGGTACTCAAACTGAAACTCAACGAAGCGGAAGGTCGCCTGCAGATCTGCTACCCATTCAGCACGCTACAGGCCATCTTCCAGCGCGCCGAGGCACATACAAACACCACGGCTGTCGGCCGGCTGGCAGAAATCCGTCAGAACGCGCTACAGGCTATCGAACTGGCCCCCTTGAGCACCCATGTTGAACTGGGACGCGCACAGGTCAGCGCACGGGAACTCGGCGATCTCCAGATTGGCGACATCATCAAGCTTGGACGCCGAGCTGGCGACCCGCTCGTCATCCAAGTCGGCGACCGCGACATCGGCCTCGTCCGGGCGGGTGCCCGTCACGGCCAGATGGCGGTGTCCGTACAGCAACTGTTCTCAACGCGCCCGGCCCCAACGTCCGCCACCACACCTGCCCCTCCCGCAACAAAACCGAAAACATAAGACCAAAGAGGCCTCTATGAGCGACACAAACGAGATGGAAAACATGACAGAGGAAGAACGCGAAATGATGCGAATGCTCGATCAGAATCAAGAGCCCGCGCAAGCAGCGCCTCAACAGGCCACAGTCGCGGTACATCCCGTAGATATCGACAGCCTCAAGGAGAGTCCACGCGGAACTCCGGATCGAGACGGCAATTTGAAACTCATCATGGATATTCCCGTCGAGATCAAAGTCGAAGTCGGCAATTCCCGATTGACGATCCGTGAGGTCCTGAACCTGGCACCCGGTTCCATCATCGAACTGGACCGCACGGCTGGAAGCCCCGCCGATCTAATCGTCAATGGAACCGCCGTCGGCCAGGGCGACGTCGTGGTTGTCGACGAGAGTTACGGGATCCGAATCACCAAACTGGTAAAACCAGAGGACCGGATCAATTCGCTCTGAGCAGCCCGGGGGGCGGGCTTACATGTAATTCAGCAAGGACACTTGCTGCATCAGGGTTGAAGTACCGTGAAGGGCCGCTTGATAGGCCGTTTGCGCCTGTGAAAGCTGCATGGCTGCTTCCGCCATATCAACGGAATCCAGCGTCGCAAGCGATTGCTGGTTGGTTAATTGCATCTCACGCAGATAGGACACATTCATATTGACCTGCTCGTGCCGGGCTCCGTTCAAGCTCACTTGACCCAGAACATGGTTCAAGTCGTCGTTCAGCCGTTCAAGGTTATCGGTTTCCGCACCATTCACACCAGCCGACAGCGAATCGCGCAAACGAATCACACTATCAAATAAATCTCGTGTCGACGTCTGGAATATGCCTCCCTCACCTACCGACTGACTCCCTGCAATATTGGTCGCCGCGTATTGTTCCGGGCCGATCTTGATCATCCGGGTTTCTTCGCTTCCCGCATATACCACAGCGGTAATCCGACCGGTTACCGGATCAACCTGCTCGACATACGGTTTCTCACTCGCCCTCAGGCCGGCAAAATTATAGCGGCCGCCCTCGGAACTGTTGGCCACGGCCAGAAGCGACTGCAACAATTGCTCCGCCTGTTGTGCCATGGCCTCGCGCGTGCCGGGATCCAATGTGGCATCGCTCGCGCGCACGGCTAACTCACTGGCCTGATGCACCAGGTTCACGGTCTTGTCCAGGCTGCTATCCAGCATCGTTAGATAATGCCGGGCCATATTGGAATTCCGCTCAAACTGCGACAACTGCGACAAATCCGATTTCAAGCCCTGGATCGCCTCGTAAGCACCAGGATCATCGGAGGCCAGATTGACTTTTCGTCCAGAAGACATTTGCCGCCGCACATCAAACAACGTTTGTTGATGCCGCATCATGGCACCTGACATCATTCGCATATTCATATCTGGAGTAATTCGCATGCCTTGACTGTTAGCAGATCCAGTGCCACCGGCAAACCGGCAAAAAACACCACAGGATTGTTTATAACATATGTTTTAATGATTGAATTCTGCTCGAACATAGGCTATTAAACGTCACCAATTCGTTCTTTTTCGCCGATCAAGATAGTTTCATAAAACCTGCACAGATGGAAAGCCTATGAGCGCATCAGATCCAAAAATACTGGTAGCCGATGATTCCTCGACCATGCGTCGCATCCTCAAGATGACGCTTGCCCGCTGCGGCTTCAACGATGTCACCGAAGCCGCCGACGGACAGGAAGCGATCCAGCTTTGCGAGAATGCGCAGTTTGACTGCGTGCTGACTGACTGGAATATGCCGAACATGGACGGTTTGGAGCTGATCAAGAGACTTCGCAGCCTGCCGTCCTACGGCAAGGTTCCCATCATGATGGTAACGACAGAAGGGGCGAAGGACGACGTCATCGAGGCATTGACTTGCGGGGCAAATGCTTACATTGTCAAACCGTTCACCCCCGAAACCCTCAAGGCTAAAATGGCGGAACTCCTGGGCAACTAACACCAACGAAGACAGCAAGGACCGAATCATGAGCAATACAACGGAATTATTGATGCAGATCCCCCCGGCCGTTTTCGCGAGCCTTGAAGATACGTTTACCCAAATGGTCATGCTGCCCGTTTCGGTTGGGGAAATTGCATCAAAGGAAGCTGGATCCCCCACCGGAAATGTCTCAGGAACCATCAGTCTTTCAGGCACACATCCTGAAAGCGGCATCGAAGTACGCGCTCAACTCTCGCTGATTTTCCCCGAAGAGTTGGCAAAGCTGATTTTCAGAAGCATGATGATGATGGAGAGTGATGCTGAAGTAGCCTCGGATGAACTGAATGACGTCGTGGGTGAACTGGCCAACATGGCTGCCGGAGGAGCCAAGACACGACTTTCCGAGAAAGGATTCCTGCTGTCACTCTCGCTGCCGACGATCGCGGTTGGCGTCAACCACCATCTCTGTACCCCATCGGGTGTCAAGCTCACCATGGTCGCGCCGGTCACGCTCAACGCCGACGTGTTTTACACGCAGATCAGCGTGTCATAAAAACCATTAGACTTGCGCACGGAAGGAAACCGGCGGTAAATCGGGAACTTCCGGCGCGGGGTCGGGGACTTCCGGCAACTGCCCGGGATTCAACAGGGCCTCACGGAGCGCATCCTCACTGAGCTCGATACGGTCCTCGACCGGCGGACGACGACGCGGATTCTCCTGGTTCCGGGACGCTCCGTCATCCTTTCTCGATCCGTTCTGATCGATTGATGAAACGCGGTGCAAAGACTCCGAAGGGGCAAGCCCATCCTTCCCCACCAAGCCTCCACCATCACTTGCGCTTAATGAACTACTCATCGCATCCTTCGTCTACTACACGTTCAGGCTTACGCGCTTCTCATCAATGCTTTCAAAAAAAGCAGTGCCGTTGCATGCAACTGGCATATACGCGCCTCTGTAAGATCCAGAATTGCGCCGATATCCTTTAAAGTCAAGTCTTCATAATAGTACAAATAGAGGATCTTCTGCTGTCGTGACGGTAATTGCTTGAAGGCTTTCCTGAAAATGGCACCCTGCTCGTTGCGCACTGTTTCCAGGCGTGGATCCGGTGCATTTTCATCAATCAACCGGTCTCCAAGACTCTGCCCATTGCCTTCCATGTCCTCGAGCCCGATTCCATCCAACGAGAGCACAGGCTGGGCACGCGCAGTTAAATCATGCAACCGGTCGACATCGATATCGGCCAGCGCTGCCAGCGTTTCCTCATCCGGAACCGCCTGGTGCTGATGACTGAAAAGTGCCACCGAATCCTGCAATGTTTTCAGTAGTGCGCGGTCATTCCGGCTCAACGGGTCATGCCGTCGCAGCGCATCCAGCACCGCCCCGCGAATCCGCGGCATCGCAAAGCTGCGAAACCGGATCTGGCGTTGAGGATCAAACTTCTCGATGCACTGCCACAGTCCCATCATGGCGTGCTGGATCAAGTCGTCCCGGTCAAGGTCCGGGCGGCAATAAACCGACATCAGCGCAACCGTCTGGCGCACCATCGGCAGGTAAAACTCGACAAGGCGAGCAACCGAATCCTCCGATGGGGCCGCGACATGCGTCGCCCACAGGGCTACACATTCCTCATCCTTGATATCGGTTGTTTGCGTACTCATTTCGGTTCAATCGCTTTTGGTGCCGTTCCTGCGCGTGTACGCACAAAGGTACCAGCTTGCTTTGTCTTATTCTGTTCGTCATCGGCATGACTACGTTGCTGGACCACCTGCTCGGCAACAAAACGGACCAGGATCACAGAGAAAAGATGCAGGAAGAGAAAGATGATGGTGACTGTACCGATAAAAACAAGGATGGCGCGGAAAACCGCCGTGAACAGCTCCATATGCCGCAACAAGTTAACCCCAAGCGACAGGGCTGCCACGATCCCGCCTACAATCAATGCAATCTGACATAAGAGCGCCTTCATAATGCCTTATCCCCTTCGGCCGAAAGAAACGCCGTCACTTCCCACTGTTTTCCCCACTGCGCCAAGCTCAGCGGCACCACCTGTTGCCGAGGGCGGGTTTCGATATGGCGGGCCAGATCACGCAAGCAATGCGCAACCGCCCCCCCGCTGGCATAGCGGACAATGCTTTGCTGTTGACGAATCGCATCCGAGACCTGCCGATCATAAACCAGAACCCCAGCCAGAGCCAACGACACACCGAGAAACTGCCGTGCAATCGCATTGAGTCGAGAGAAAACCCGCTCGCCTTCGTCAAGCGAATCCACCATATTCACGATCACCCCGAGCCCGTGTACCTCACCCCGCAGATGCAGTGTCTTGATCAAGGCATACGCATCCATCAGCGAGGTCGGTTCGTTCGTCAGCACAACCAGCACCTCCGGGCAGGCAGCCAGGAAATCGGTGCTGCCACGCCCGATACCGGCACCGGTATCAATCAGGAAATAATCATAATTGGACGAAAAACGGAATAGATCCTCAATAAAAAGCTGACGTCTTGCCGGGCTCAGATCAGCCAGTTCGGGAGCACCCGAGGCAGACACCAGCACATCCGGCCCTCCTTCGATGCGCATACAGGCCTTTTCAAGCGAACAATGCCCGAAGATCACATCCTGTATTGTAAAGGCAGGCACCAACCCCATCTGCAAGTCCACGTTTGCCAGCCCCATATCCCCGTCAAACAGAAGGACACGCTGACCGCGCTCGCATAACGACAGTGCCAATCCGACCGAAACCACGGTTTTGCCGACACCGCCTTTGCCGCTCCCGATCGCGATACAACGCGCACCGACAGGGGGTGGTGCCATCTTTTTACTCAAGGGTGTTGACGGACGCAAGGCGGCGGCCTGATCCCCGGTGTGCTCATTAAGATTACTACCGACATTCATTGCCTGCCTCCGGCATCATCCGCGGCACGGGCACGCGTTGCGTGAACACTGTCAACGCGGTCTTGCAAAACCGAACTGAACGGCTTGGGTGAGGACTCAACGCTCCCTCGCGTCGGCATCAGTAGTGCGCCAATCCGCTCGGCGTCACCGGGAAAAATATCCTGCGGGACCCGCTGCCCATTGGTCACAAACGCAACCTTCAAATCCGTTTCGAAAGGCAAGGCCGTAAAAAGAACCGGTTGGCGCGTCTCATCCACTTTCGTCACGACCAGATAACGCGGCTGAAAGCGCTTGAACCCCTGCAGCGTATCGGCCAGATCGTTGATACTCAAGGTCGCCGGGATCGTTAACAGGACCGTCATTTCCCCCATTCCCCGCAGAACCTTGTGACTGACGGCAAGCCCCATCTCATCAAAATGGGTGCGGCCGGGCGTATCCACCAGAATCACATCATTATCGGCGAGCTCTGCAATCGCGGAACGCGCCTCGTCCGCCGAGAACGCAACGCGTAACTCCATGTCCAGCAGCGAGGCATACTCGCGGATCTGATCGACCGCCGCCACCCGGTAGGTATCGATACTGACAATACCGACACGCAAGCGCTCCTGATGCGCACAGATTGCCGCCATCTTGGCCAATGTCGTGGTCTTGCCGGATCCGGTAGGACCGGTCAGGACAATAATATGCGGTTTCTTTTGCTGTCCCTTGAACTGGAAATGCCCTTCGATCGGCAGGGAATCGCCCAGAATAGCGCGTACTTGTTGCGCATCGGCATCCAGCAGCTCCATTTTTTCCCGCCTTGCCCATTGAACAAAACGCGAGTCCCACAGTGCCGCGTGCACAGGCAGTGAATCCGGCGCAACGCCGCGGGGGGCATGATGCCCAGCCTGCAACGTATCCACGGTCTTCTGGATTTGACTCATCTTCGTTTGCAGTTCGCGCCACTGCCTGGTATGTATACGCTGCCACCGGTTCATATCGTCTGCGACCGCAGGGTCGGCCGCCCCCCCCGCAGGGGCCGCCTTTGCGGTTGACGCCCCCGACTCTTCCGCATCCTCCAGAATCGCGATCAATTCATATTTCTTACCGCGCGTCAATAGTCCCCCACCCGAGGTCTCAGGAGCCACAACGACTGCGTTCGGCCCCATCTCCTTGTTAATCAACTGGTAGAGTTCTTCGCGACTCGAGCCTTTATAACGGCGGATCTTCATCTCACGCATCTCCCTTGCCTGCTTGCCCCGAAGGCGTCTTGATCAACCCGATAACATCAATATCAACAAAATCCGGTATTTCCACAAATGAAAGCACAGCCAGATCTCGCTCCTGCGCTTCGATTAATCGACGGATATGCCGCCGTAAAACCGGAAGTGCCACCATTACCGGATGGCGATTCTTTTTGCGAGCCGCCTGAAGAATGGTTTCAACGCTTTTCAGAATAGCCTGCACCTGCACCGGAGGTAAAGCCAATACGCCCAAGTCACCGTTCTCGCGATGAATCGCGCTTTGCATCGCGGATTCAAGCTCCGGGTGCAGCGCGATGGCGGGAAGTCGGTTGCCAGCCTCAAGATAGGCCCCCACAATATGACCACCAAGGGAGCGGCGGCACAGTTCGCCAAGAATCACCGGATCCTGCGTTTTGGCAGCATGATCAGAAAGGGTTTCCAGGATCAAGGCAAGATCGCGAACCGAAACGCGTTCACGCAGCAAATACTGAAGCACGCGATGTACGACACCGATACTGAGTCGGGCCGGGATCAACTCCTGCACAACCGACGCATGCTTCTGTTTGACATTATCAATCATCTCGCTGACATCCTGCCGCCCCAGCAGCTCCCCGGCATGGCGGCGAATCGTCTCAGCCAGATGCGTACTGAGCACACCGCTGGCATCCACAACCGTCATTCCTCGAGCCTCGGCCAGTTCGCGTTGCGCGGCGCTCACCCACCACGCCCGGAATCCGAAGGTCGGTTCCTTAACCGGTGCCGGGCCTTCAAAATGCACATCGCCAGTGGCATCGACTGCCAACCACTGCTGCGGCTGCAGGATACCACGCGCAACCTCCAGACCACGGACACGGATCGCATACTCCGTATTGCGCAACCTGGCGTTATCATGCACATTCACGGGAGGGAGAATGAACCCGAGGTCTTCGGCCATCTGATGCCGGATCGTGGTAATCCGATCCAGCAACGTGCCTCCCTGGCCGCGGTCAACCAGAGGAACCAGACCAAAGCCGATTTCAACATCCATCGCGCTTACATCCGGGATATCCGCCGGGCGACTCATGGGCAATGCTTTCGCCTCGTCACTCCCCGGCAGCGCCTTTTTCTTTGCCCCCCCCGGCGCAGATGTGGTTTCCGACGGCGGCGGCAACTTGCGTAGCGAATACCCGATGCCGCCCATCGTCATCGCCAGCAGCATAAACGGCATGAACGGCAGCCCCGGCACCAGCGCCATGGCACCGAGCATTCCCGCCGTCGCATACAGAGGCTTGGGGCGCATGAAAAGCTGCGATTTGATGTCCTCGCCCAGGCTTTGATCCGAAGCGGCGCGTGTCACCAGCATGCCGGCTGCCGTCGAGATCACCAACGCGGGAATCTGCGAGACAAGGCCATCACCCACCGTCAGGAGTGTATATTTCTGCAAGGCCTCGATCGCACCCATACCCTGCTGCATCATGCCGATCGCAAAACCGCCAGCGATATTGATGGCGGTAATGACGAGGCCGGCCACCGCATCGCCTTTGACAAACTTGCTGGCACCATCCATCGCCCCGTAGAAATCAGCCTCGCTGGAAAGCCCCTCGCGACGACGCAGGGCTGTCGCTTCATCAATCAGCCCGGCATTCAGATCGGCATCGATACTCATTTGCTTGCCTGGCATAGCATCCAGCGTAAACCGGGCTGCCACCTCGGCGATGCGCCCCGCTCCCTTGGTGATCACCATGAAATTCACAAGCACCAGGATCAGGAAGATAACCACACCGACAACATAGTTGCCACCCACCACGAAATCGCCAAACGACTGGATCACGTTGCCAGCAAAACCCGTGAGCAGAATCTGGCGTGTGGTGGCAACATTGAGAGCCAGCCGGAAAAGCGTCAGCATCAGCAGCATGGAAGGGAATGAGGAAAGCTGAAGGGCATCCTTCAACTGAAGCGTGATAAATAGAACGAGCGCCCCCATGGCGATACTCAGCACGAGCATCACATCCAGCAGTGGTGTCGGAATCGGGAGAATCAGCACGGACAAGATCAGGATCATCGCCGCGGCCACCAGCAAATCGGAATGCCTAAAATCCTTTAAAGCCATGGCGCCCTATATCCTTCCTGCTCGACGGCATTTCCCGTCGACACCTTCTGACCCGCAATCCCTTCCAGCCGGTACCCTAACCGATGCAGATACGCAAGCACTTCCGCAACGCCCTCGAACAGCCCGGCGGGGATAGAGCGTCCCGTCGGCACAGACCGATACAAGGCGCGTGCCAGCGGCGGGCGCTCCACGATCGGGATCCCGTGCTTTGCCGCCAGTTCGCGAATGCGCTTGGCCCGGATGCGCAGGCCTTTGGCGACAACCTGTGGCGCCTCCATCTCGGCGGGATTATACTTGATCGCCACCGCCACCCGAGTCGGGTTTGTAATGATCACGGTCGCTTTAGGTACTTCCGCCACCATCCTGGAAATGGTCAATGACCGCATCTTACGAAATTGCGCCCGTTTGACCTCGGGCTTCATTTCGTACTGTTTGCGCTCGTCCTTGACCTCCTGCTTGGACATCATCATGCTTTTCTCATGCCGACGGTAGGTGATCACGAAATCCACGACGGCAATGCAGATCGCCAACACGATAATCACCATGACCGTCGTATAGAGGTTATGTCCCACCCAGCCGACAGCCGAACTCAAGTCAAAATCGTGCAACTGGGCAACGGTATTCCACTTGCGTCGCCACATAAGGGTCATGACGCCCGCAATCAATCCGATTTTCGCCAGCGTCATCAGCAGTTTGGTCACCGATTTGAACGAGAATAATCGCTTGGCCCCCTTGATCGGGTCAAGCGCCTTGAGGCCGCCAGCCTGAAAGGCCTCCCAACTGAAAAAGGGGCCCGTCTGGCCGACGCTGCCGATAATCCCCGCCAGCAGGATTCCGCCCACGAGTGGCGCGATAACACGCAAGACAGCTCCGAGCCCGTGCCAGTATTGCTGTTGCAACCAAATTCCGCTCCACGCGTCATCGGCACTCATCGCCAGGCAACTGACTTCAAGCATACGGCGTGTTCCAGCCAGATAGGAAGGGAATCCCTGGCGGAGCAGGATCACCGTTAGGAACAATACAGCCACAGTGATGATTTCCTGCGATACGGCCAGATTGCCTTTATCACGCTGCTCAGAGCGCCGCTTACTGGTCGCTTTCTCGCTTTTGCCGTCTTTGCCTTCCATAACCCCTGCTTTTCATGGGGAAAATCCCACATGCATCACGATGATTAATACCATCCTAGGAACTGAGACAAGGATGATAGCATCTGATATGCCATAGTGCGCAGGAGTCCGCCGCCCAACAGCAAGGCAAGAGCAAAAACACTCAACCCGAGTAGCAAGCGGAAAGGCAGCGAGAGAAACATGACATCAAAGCCGGAGGCCATTCGGGCGATCAAGGCCATACCTATACTGACCAGTAATGAAACCAGAATAATCGGCAGTGCGATCGACATTCCGGCACGGAATGCGGTGCCCCCGAGCAATGCCAGGTCGCGTCCGCCATGCACCCAACCGACCCACGGCACTGGCAGTTGCTCGAACGTGCGCGCCAGGATGCGGAAAACCATCAGGTGCGCGTCCGTTGACAGCACCGTCAACAGGAAAAGCATGCGCCAAACCTGCGTCAGCACATCCGAGGACTCGCCGGTTATCGGATCCAGTTCCTCGGCCATTGACAGCGAACATCCGCTGCTGGCAAGGGTGCCGGCAACCACGTAAGCGTTGATAAAAATCCCGCAAACCAAGCCGATCGCCGAGCCAAGCATGGTTTCGCCAAAAATAGCCAGCACCAAGTCGCCCGTTGTGGTCAGGGCGGCTGCGGCGGCACTCCAGGATGGTGAAATGACGCTGGCGAAGAGAAGCGTCAACGGCAGCGACGCTCCCGCCAGCAACCACCCGCTGTCCGCCGGGATGCCGAAGAACGGCAGAACCAGCAGGACACCACTCACCCGGAAGAACACCATCAACAGGACAACCGGATAATCCCCCAGCAGCACGGTCATGACTACAACCCGCCCAGGAGCTGGTACATATCGCGGAAATAGGCGCTCATCATCTGGATACCCCAGGGCATCGCCAACCCCGTTACCGCCGCCGCGGCCAGGATCTTGGGAACAAACGCCAAACTCTGGTCCTTAATCGAGGTTACCGTTTGAAAGATGTTGACCACAACGCCGACAATCATGGCGGTCAAGAGCATCGGCAAGGATAGTTGCAGCGCGATCATCATCGCGCGGTTAGACAATTCCAATGCCATTTGTGGTGTCATAGTCGCTCACCTTTCACGCATCAATCACAAGAAGCTTTTCACCAACCCATGAATCACAATCGTCCATCCGTCCGCCAGCACGAAGAACAAGACTTTAATGGGCAACGAGATCATCATCGGCGGCAGCATCATCATCCCCAATGCCATCAACGAGGACGCCAGGACAAGATCAATGACCAAAAAAGGCAACCAGACCAAGAACCCCATCTGAAAGGCCGTTTTCAATTCGCTGACCATGAAAGCTGGCACCAGCACACCTAGCTTAACCTCTTCAGGCCGTTCGGGGATCGGCTCGTTGGCCAATTCATGAAACAAGCGCAACTCCGACTCACCGCTCTGCCGCAGCATGAAAGTCCGCAGCGGTGCCGCCGCCCGATCCCATGCCTCCATGTCGCTAATCGCACCGGCACGCAACGGCTCCCAGGCATTCTTATGAATTTCTTCGAATACGGGACGCATGACGAAAAACGTCAGGAACATGGCCAAGCCGGCAATAAGCTGATTCGGTGGGGCAGACTGGAGGCCGATCGCGCGCCTGACGATGCTCAGCACAATCATTATACGCGTAAACCCCGTCAGCATGATCATACCCGATGGCGCCAGGGAAAGCACAGTCATCAAGATCAGGATCCGAATGCTAGTCGAGAGCGTCTCCGGGGATTCGCCCCCGTCAAAGCGAATCTGGACCCCTAGCGGCCCCGCCGGACTGGACATTCCGCTTGAGGCAGGCGTCGTAGGAATACCCGCATCCTGCGAGAAAGCACGCGGCGCACCTGACGTCAGCACGACCAGCGCGATCGCAAGCACAGGAATACGGCGCACAACGGAAGTCGCACAGTTACGCCAGAAGACGTTCATGAATCCTGCTCCTCTGCACCCTGCGGCTTTGTTGCCGACGCCATGCGGCTAAGTCGGGTAATAAAACCGGGCCCCGCCCCTAGGAGCAGGCGCTGCCCCTCCCATTCGACTACAATCAGTTCCTGTCGTGCACCGAAACGCTTGCGGGCCACAACGCGCAACGACAGAAGATCGGGGCTAGTCCAAAGTGCACCACGCCGGCGCAGAAGCACATGCACCCCGAATAACCCGCCAAGCACAACCAGCAGAGCCGCCATCGAGCGGAAAGCACCATAACGGCCTGGCCGGGCCAGCGTATCTGCGGAACCGCCGGATGACTGCGAGACCCAAGCGGGCACATCCCGCGACGGCATGGCTTGTCCATTTGCATTCGTTTGATCGGCGGCAAGCGCCGTTCGCATAGAAAGCAATATCACAGAAAGAAGAAGCGCTGAGCGACAATATCGAGAAAAGTTCTGTCTCATGCCGGAGCTATAAGCACCCGACATGCCACAGGCAACCAGATCACCCACCGAAAAACCCTTTAAGCAACCCTTTCTTCGGTTCAGGGGATTTCACCTGACGCGACGCAACCGGTGCCTTGGCCGCTGACTGCAAACGGCGGATTTCCGTCTGAAGGTCGCCGCAGTCATCAATCATCGTCTTGATGCGCCGGCTGGCGGAAACCAGTTGACCTCGTTCATCTTCAGGCATTTCTCGGCGCCGATCATCCTCGTGCATGACCGCAGCCAGTCGGTTTTGCTCTTCCATCGCACCGCGGCGACATGCCTCCAGATGCTTGGCGGGCGAGCTTGTATCCCCCATCTGCAGGCAAATTCGCGCCAAATGCATGAGAATCGTAGCCGTTTCCATGGGATCATTTTCAACGGACGCTTCGTTCAGGGCGGCCTCATAGTGAACGCAGGCCAACTTCAAGGCATCATTCTCTGATCGGGGAATATCCGGCCAATCGACGGCAAGCTTGTCGATTTTTGCACTTAATGCTGTACTCTTGGAATCGTAATCAGCATCCATTGACGTCCAATCCCGGTGCAACCACGCCAGCCTTAAGCAGCTTCGCGCCAACGACGCATATCCTTGTCTCAAAAGGCCGACGATGAAGGCGTCGAAATAAATGGCCAGTAACGCACAGCGGATAGCGGATTGAAAATCGACCTTATCGATATTCTGATCCGCCCCGAGGACCTCACAAACACGCGAAAATGCCGTTCCCGGCTTGGCCGCATCCGCCAAGTGCCGCTGTACAAGCCCTTTTTCGATGAACACATTTTTCAGAGGATCGGGAAACGTCCGGTTATGCGTCGTGAAATGGCATTTCGGGCAATGCCACAAATCGTAAAGCGGAGGATACAGCCCCGCAAGCCCCTTCAAGCATTGGAAACCTGAAGGCTTGCGATCCAGATCAAGATCGTTATTCCAGTACATGCGTGGATTCAACCGGTACTGCGTGTGCTCATGCCCGCACATCGGGCACGCAACAGCACAGCGCCCCACACCGTCGCGCCCCAACGGAGCCATGCTCGCGGCATCATTCGTATCGTTCATACTGCCCGAACTCCCTGTTGTAACATTAGCCCTGACTCGGCGAACTTGCCTGCCGAAAGACAAACACAAGTCCGACATCAGGGGTAAACATAACGTCATAAATCAAATAACGCAACCCTGTATGTTTTCAATTTTTTAGTTCTTTTGTGATTGATTGCGAACCGGTTTACACATAGTCTGAACCCCGCATGAATAAGAATGAAGAGTTAAGTGCCGAAATGTTCAGCCGGTTTTGCGAGCTTGTCTACGACAAGGCAGGCATCCATCTGGGGCCGCAAAAGGAAGCACTGGTGGCCTCGCGCATGGGAAAACGCATGCGAGCGCTCGGAATTGACCGTTACGAGGAGTATTATCGTCTGGTAAAGGACGATAAGGACGGCGACGAGCTTGTCGAAATGCTTAATGCCATTTCCACCAACGTCACCTACTTCTTTCGTGAGGAACATCACTTCCAACTGCTCACCGAGCTGCTTCAGCAATGGCACGGCGGCGGCCAGCGCTCGTTTCGCATTTGGTGCGCCGCCTCATCGACAGGAGAGGAACCCTACACGATCGCGATGACGGCCAGAGCCGCGATTCCCGACGTCAGCGACTTCAAGATTCTGGCCACCGACATTTCCACGCGCGCTCTTGATGTTGCCAAGGCCGGTCGCTACGAACCAAGGCACCTCGAAAAGGTTCCAGAATCAATGACCCGCCGGTTCTTCAGAAAGGAACCGGCAGACGTTGCCAACCGCTGCTATGTCGTGAACGATGAACTGCGCCGCATGCTTTCGTTTGCCCGACTTAATCTCGCGCAACCGCCATATCCGATGGCGGGGCCTTTCGATATTGTATTCTGCCGAAATGTCATGATATATTTCGACAACAAAGTCAGGAAAGGGCTACTCGATGAAATCTGGCGCCTTTTGAAACCCGGCGGCATCCTGATGGTCGGTCACGCGGAAAGCTTATCGGGTATGCTGGGTAATTTCCGTAGCGTTAAACCGTCGGTATACATAAAATGAGTCAGATAATAATTGATATAGCCGACGGCAAGGTTTCGAATAATCCCGATGATACGCTCGTCACCTACTCACTGGGCTCATGCGTGGGCATTGCCATCTATGATCCCGGGGTCCAGGTCGGCGGGATCATTCACTGCATGCTGCCGATCGCCAGTGTTGATCCACAGAAGGCCGAAGTGAAGCCGTTTATGTTTGTTGACTCGGGCATGATGAAATTCCTTACCATGCTCTTTGAACTCGGTGTAAACCGCTCGCGGGCCATTATAAAAGTGGCTGGCTGCGCACGGATACTCGATAACAGCAACCTTTTCCGGATCGGGGAGCGTAACCACACCGTGCTTCGCAAAATCCTTTGGAAAAACGGATTGATGATCAAGGCCGAACAGGTCGGCGGTTCTTTATCACGAACCTTGAAACTCGAAATCGGCAGTGGGCGCTGCACTCTTCGGTCATCCGGCGTGGAAAGTGAGTTCTAGAGCATGATCAACAAACGCAACGACAGCCACAACCGCCAAGACGATACGATTGAACGTATTCGCCATGCCGTTGACGCACATCCACCGATGCCAGCCATGTTCCGCGACCTGATGGCGCATGCAACCGATCCGCATCTTGATTTCAAGCAGCTTGCCGACAGCGTACGCTACGATCCCGGCATTACCATGAATATCCTCAAAGTCGTCAATTCCGCTGCGTTTTCAGGAGCACAACGGATCGATTCGCTGCAACAGGCGTTTGTGCGACTGGGTTCGAAACGGCTGTTTCGCATAATCATGGCACAGGGGCTTGCCACACACCTGGCCATGAAACTCGACGGCTACGACCTGGAACCGCATATGCTGCTCAAACATTCGATCGGCGTGGCCCTGACCGCCGAAACGCTGGCTTTAAGCCTTGGACGTCACCCGAAGGAAATGCTTTTCACGGCAGGGCTCGTGCATGATATGGGAAAAATCGTGCTAGACCCGTTCGTACAGGAGAACCGCCGTGAATTTGACGCCCAATTGCGTGATTCCGACGCGGCCTTTGATCAGATTGAAATCAACATTCTAGGCGTCAGTCACCCACAGGCGGGCGCATGGTTGATGGAAAAGTGGGCCTTCCCAGAGGAGTTGATCGCCATTGTGAACCACCACCACCACCCGAATCTAGCCACGGAGTACCGGGAAACCGCTTTAATGGTGCATTTAGCCGATACGCTGGTATATAGTCTTGGCGTGGGTGACGGGATTGACGGATTCCGGTATATCGTTACCGAAGATGGGGCGGTCAGGCTGGGGCTACGCTCCCAGGATATTGAGCAGGTTGCCAGCATCACGCTTGAGAAAATGAATGAATGGAATTCGATCATCCAACCCGAAGTCGACAAGACATAAATACTTGAGAGAAGACAGGAGCACATCCGATGGCTTATAATATTTTAATTGTTGATGATTCCGCAATTGTACGCAAAGTCGTCGGACGTGCGGTACGCATGACCGGCGAGGATATCGGTGAGATCTTCGAGGCGGCCAACGGGCGCGAAGCCATTGATATACTCGATGCCCAATGGGTTGACCTGATGTTTGCCGACCTTAACATGCCGGTGATGAACGGGGTCGAGATGGTCGAGGAGATGGAACGACAGGGTAAATTAAAGGAAACGCCGGTCGTCATCGTCAGTACCGACCGCAGCGAGATGCGCATGCGCGAACTCAAGGCCCGGGGTGTGCGTGAATATCTAAACAAACCCTTTACGCCCGAAGGCATTCGCGATATCATGACGCGCCTACTTGGCAGGACTCCCGAGAAGACCACAACAGATTAATTGACAACTCATACGCAATCCCGTCAGAAAGGCTGCGGCTGTTAATGAAAAACATTAATGAAATCATCGATATCCTGAACGGCGTACGCAACCTGCCGACACTACCACTCGTTATGAACAAGCTGTCGGCAGCCGTGCGCGACCCCAATTCAAACGCCAACTCGATTGCGCGGCTGATCGAGGACGACCCGGCGATTACGGCACGAATTCTCAAAGTGGTTAACTCATCCCTTTATGCAGGCGGGGTAGAAATACAGTCCGTGCAACAAGCGGTGGCGAGACTGGGGTTGACCGCCACCAATAACATTGCCCTATCCACGTCCATTTTCTCTGCATTCGGTCATCAGCAAGGCGGCAATTTCAACCGCGATGAGTTCTGGCGGCATTCCATCAGCGTGGGAATTGCGGCTTGTGTCGTGAATAAGCATGCGAAGCCGAATTTGAAGAAAAGACATACCAACGAGACCTTGCGGCTTGTCGGCCTGCTCCACGATATCGGCAAGCTGATCATGGATCAATTCATGGCCGATGAGTTCCATGCCGCGCTTGCGTTGGCCAGTTCGAGGCCAATGAGCCTTTACAGCGCAGAGCTGGAGGCGGCGGGAATCGATCATGCAGCACTCGGCGGATGGCTTTGCGGCAAATGGAACATGGCCGAAGACCTGATGCTGCCGATCCTCTGGCACCACGATCCCGATTCAGCGCCCCCCGAGTATTGGGAAGCGACAGCGCTGTGCCACATGGCTAACTATATCTGCAATCGCGAACAGATCGGCAACGGTGGCGATCTTGCTGATCCGGCATGTGTGCAAACCGTCTGGAAGCGCCTTGGCTTATCCGTATCGGATATATCCCTTATCGTGGATGAAATCCACGAGGAATCGACCAAGTCGGACATCCTGATGTCACTCATTTAACGGGTGAACCCCACCAAACGCAGCGTCCCGCAGACCCCCAGCCAGGAGCCAAGCATGGAGATGAAAACCGTACAGGATGACGCGATCCTCGATTCGCTAAAACAGGCACTGGTTGCCACGCTGGAGAATTTCGCCTTTGTTTTTGCCGAAATCGACAGTGGTGATGCCCCCCCCACCCTCCCCGCCGATGATTACATATCAGCCGTGGTGGCATTCACCGGCAGCGCCCAGTGCGGTGAATTGCAGGTTGCCGTGCCGGTTGCACAGGGAAAGGAAATCGCGGCAAATGTACTTGGCCTCGAGCTTGGGGACGTTGGCGATACGGACACGATAGACGCCATCAAGGAATGGGCTAATATCGTGGCCGGGGCACTGACGGCAACCCTCTTCGGGGTGGAAACCACGTTTTCGCTTTCGGCTCCTTCAGCAACCGCGATCAAGCCGGATGACGTGCTGCGCTTCCAGCAGTTACCGGGGGCGGTAACGCTGCTTACAGATGGCTATCCGCTGGTTGCGCTGCTCAAATTCAATTAGAGACCCCCGTATGTCAACCCAACCGCCAACCACTGATGTGTTTGTGTTTCCGCCTTCAGGCGGCAGCGCCCATAGTGAAAATGAAGGAAACGCGTTTCGGCTGGTGGGCACCGTTCTGATTTGCGACGACGACGAGCAGTTGCGCCGGGTTAGCGCCAGGATTTTACGGCGGACGGGCGTAACGGTTATCACCGCCAGTACCGGACAGGAGGCCATCGAATGTGTCCGCGCAGACGGCGGCACCATTGACTTGGTGCTGCTGGACGTGTTGCTGCCGGATATAAACGGCTGCGACGTATTCCGCACTATTTTCCAGTTGAACCCGAAAATTCGTGTAATCTTGATCAGCGGGTATTCGGAATCGGATGTTGGGAAACGGCTTGATGTCATCAAACCCAGTTTTATTCTGATGAAACCCGTTGATGCAAAGATGCTTAGGAAAACTGTAGCGCGTTTTCTGCCGCCGCACATGGAGACTATTGCATGAAAGACGGCAATTGTATTCGCGTTCTGGCGGTTGATGATTCGGCCATTGTGCGCCAGGTGCTGGCACGCGAACTGGCCCGTTACCCGGATATCGATCTTGTCGGTACGGCCCCGGACCCCTACGTTGCCCGCGACAAGATCGTCCAGTTGAAACCCGACGTCCTGCTCCTGGATATTGAAATGCCCCGCATGGACGGCGTCACCTTTCTCAAGAAACTGATGCGGCACAAGCCGATGCCGGTGATCATTGTCTCGTCGTTGACAGCCAAGGGCAGCGCCATGGCACTCGAAGCAATGGAGTCAGGGGCGGTTGATGTCATGTGTAAGCCGGGCTCCGCCTACAGTGTGGCCGAGATGACAGAACAACTGGTCGAGCGCATCCGGGCGGCACGCTGGGCGCGTATTCGGTCCGCGACCAGCCCCGCGACGACGCAGGAGGCAAACCTCCCCCCGCCGCGCCTGTCGATTGGCCGAACAACAAATAAAATCATTGTCATCGGAGCCTCAACCGGCGGAACAGAGGCCATTCGCACCGTGCTTGAACGGTTTCCTGCCAATGCACCGGGTACCGTTATCGTGCAACACATGCCGGCTTACTTTACAAAGACGTTCGCCGACCGTTTAAATGAACTCTGCGCCATCGAAGTGCGCGAGGCACGAAATGGGGATTCGGTTATTCCCGGGGTGGCACTGCTGGCTCCCGGAAACTACCATATGCTGCTGAAGCGCAGCGGGGCGCGCTATTATGTGGATGTGCGCACGGGACCGCTGGTCTGTCGGCAACGGCCGAGCGTGGATGTCCTTTTCAAGTCCGCGGCACGCTTTGCAGGCGCAAACATTGCCGCCGCCATTCTAACTGGGATGGGCAATGACGGGGCGGAAGGGATGCTCGAAATGCGTAACGCCGGTGCCTACACAATTGCCCAGGACGAAAGCACATCGGTGGTCTACGGGATGCCGAAAAAGGCGGTCGAATGTGGCGGCGTTTGCGCATCGCTACCACTGGAACGTATCGGAGACGCCTTACTCAACGCCGCCGCCGATGAGAAATAACGGTTTTTCAATGCCAGCCAGATGCAACAACCCCGGAGATTCCCATGGCACTTGAAGCGAAATCCCTATCGCGCCACGTCCATGTCGTGATTCTGGATGATGACCAGCGCATTGGCATTACGATCCGATCCTATCTTAAATTGCTTGACTGCGATTCAACGGTGTATACCGATCCGATCGCCTGCCTTGAGTCCCTGGCGCACACGCCCGCTGACATCCTGATCACCGACCTTTGCATGCCGGGGTTGTCCGGTCATGAGGTCCTGGAAAAAGCCAAGAAAATCAGCCCTCAGACCGATGTGATCGTCATTACCGGGACCGCCGACAAGGCGGACGCCATCAAGGCACTGAAACTAGGCGCATTTGATTTTTTCGAGAAGCCCGTTGATAAGGATATGATCGCCCAGACAATCAGCCGGACCTTGCGTTACCGGCAGGTCGCAGAGGAACGCGATCTGCTGGCGGCTCAAGTCTCGTTTTTATCCGGGCAGGAACGCGAACACAGCGGGATTTCCGGCATGGTCAGCCAGTCACCGGCCATGAAGCGAGTGATGCATGATGTCCAGCTCATCTGCAAGTCGCCCGCCACTTCGGTCCTGATCACAGGCGAAAGCGGCACGGGCAAGGAACTGATCGCGCGTGCCATCCATTTCGGCAGTGCACGAGCACGCAATCCATTCGTGCCGATCAATTGTTCGGCGGTGCCGGCCGAACTCGCTGAATCAACCCTGTTCGGGCATATCAAGGGGGCCTTTACCGGTGCGGTTGCCGATCGCAAAGGCTGCTTCGAGCTTGCCGACAGCGGGACCCTGTTTCTTGATGAGGTGGGCGATATGCCCCTCGAAATGCAGACAAAACTCCTCCGAGTCCTGGAAGATGGCGCCGTCATGCCGGTTGGCGCCCAAAAGGCTCGACAGGTTAACGTGCGCATTGTGGCGGCCACCAATGCCAATATCGCGGACCAAATCACCAACCGCAAGTTTCGCGCCGATCTCTATTACCGGCTGGCTGGCTATACCATCACCCTGCCCCCGCTACGGCAGCGGAGAACGGAAATACCGATTCTTGCGCGCCACTTCAACAAACTGATATCCACGGAAATGGGGATTCCACCCTCTGAATTTGACGACACGGCATTGGCAGTGCTGGCGAAACATGATTTTCCGGGAAATGTCCGCGAATTAAAGAACATCGTTGAGCGCGCCCTGATTCAGTGCCGCGGCGAAACCATTTACGCCAACCATATCCACTGCGAGGGCCCGCTTACCGAGAGCCCGCAGGCCAGCAGTCCTCCCGCCGCAGACGCACGGTTCCCTGACGGCGATTTGCCACTTAACCTCAAAGAGGCGGAAGCAACCCTTATCCGGCGGGCGCTGGCCACCGCCAACAGTAACGTTGCCGCCACAGCCCGACTCCTTGGCATTAGCCGACCCAAGCTCTACCGCATGATGGCCGCGCACGATATCGGATCCAGCTAACCTGAACGGATTCGAACACATGACCATTGACCTGTCCGCCTGCGGACACATCTGATGTGCTCTATTTTCCAGGATCATCCAGGATAATAATCATATCACACTGTAAATCAACATCTTATGAAATAATTAAAAGATTGGCACGATCACTGCGATAGAAGATTCCGTCAAGCAACACGCAAACACGGAGTCAAAACGATGCAAAGACCTGGCCGAACCTTTCGAATCATAGCCGCCAGTGTCATTCTGATCGCGATCCCCGCCAGCGCCTCCAACCGGGCCATCGCCGAAGACCCGGAATTCTGCGCGGCTTGGGCTGCCTACAAAGCCAGCCATGCAGAGGCAAGAACACCGCAGCAGCCGTTGCATGAGTTTCCCTTTGCAGCGGTGGCGGAACCGAAATCCAACGGCCCGCGTCCCCCCGTCACGGCATGGGTTGCCCTCAACGTAACGGCAACAACGCCACAGGCAATCTGCGAGGCCGTCAGTTCCCGCATCCGTTACGCCGCGGACACCACCGATCACTGGCAAGACAGCCTGGAGACCTGGAACCGGCGCTTGGGCGATTGCGAGGATTTCGCAGCCACAGTCCGGGATATCTGCTTAGCTCGCGGCTTGGACGCCAGCATTTATATCCTCAATGCCAAAAACAAGAATGAGGCCCACGCCATCGTCATCGGCCGCCATAACGGAACCGTCTGGATGTCCAGCAACGGCCAGTACCAGGATGTCCGCGATATCAAGCATGCACAGGATATCGTCATGCGCGAACAAGACTGGAATCACAGCGACATCGCCGTCTACCTCGCTGACAAGAACATGCTGTCATCGGTTCAACCCGCTTCCCCCTCCCACGTCGTGGGCAACAATCGGTGATAATAATCGCTGTGGCGGACAAAACAGCCTTGGTCAGCAGCAAGGAAGCCTCGCGGCGCAACCAGGTCGATGCCGACGAGATCATCCTCGCCAAGACCATCGCGTTCGAGTCCATTCTCGCAACCGTGCAGGATGTACGCGGGAAGACTCAATCGTAAGAATCGCGAATCGCTCATACGAGTTCCGGCTTGCGCCCTTTCAACTTCTGTATTACTCTGAATTCACTTGTTGACTCAGGGTATCATGGGGTCAAGTTGACAAGCGGCGGATACTGGTTGTCTCAGGAGTGTGATATGGCGTTTATAATGGTTGTTGATGATGAAGTGTCGGTGCGCCTGATGATGCAGAAACGCCTCCAGAAGGAAAACCACCAGGTGGTAACGGCGGAAAGCACCGCAGAGGCCCTACGGATACTCCAGCAGCGCGACCTGGAGGACCTGGTGGCCGCACGCACGAAGGCCCTGCAGGCGAGCAACGACCAGTCGACCGCCCCGCTTGAGAGCGTACGCACGCCCCAGGCGACAATCGACCGGCAGGAACGCCTGAACGCCCTGGGGAAACTGCCCAGCGGAATCGCACACGATTTGAATAACGCCTTGATGCCGATTCTCGGCCTGACCGACTATCTGCTGACGCAGATAAAAGCCGATGGCGGCTCGCAGGAGCAGATCGAGATACTGGACACCGTGCTTTCGGCCGCCAGGGATGCGCAATCCGTTGTCCAGCGCCTACGCGGATTCAAAAGTAAATAAGCGAGTCGAGCGATGTTCAACAACGAAAACGTCCAATCGTCCAACCCGGATGCGGCTGATGATGCGCGTTTCCGGCTGGCGATGGAACACGCTCCTGACGGATTCAGCATCCTGCAACCGGTGCGCAACAAAAACGGTGCGATTATCGATTTCACCTGGATCTACGAGAACCCGGAAAACGCCCGCATGAATGGCACCGACCCGCAACGCATCGTCGGGAAACGCCTGCTGGAGCGGTTTCCTACCAATCGAGGCACATCCGTTTTCGAGACCTATCGTTATGTCGCGAACAGCGGAAACGTGCGGATTATGGAAGATTTCCATATCGGGGACGACGCATCAAAACCGACCTGGCTGCGCCTTGCGGTGATCCCGATCGGAGCGGATATAGCCATCCACGCGCAGGACATCACCGAACGCAAGCAAGTGGAGGAAGCGTTGCAATCGTCCAACTCCCTGCTGACGGCCGCACTGGAATCGACGGCGGAAGGGATTCTGGTCGTTAACCTCAACGGCGTCATCATGCGCTATAACGCGAATTTCGCCAGGATGTGGCGTATTCCGCAGGAGGTCCTTGACTGCCGGGATGATGCCGCCGCCTTCAACCCCATCCTGGATCAACTTGTCGATCCGCGAGGGTTCCTGACCAGAATAGAGCAACTCCATGCCCAGCCGGAAACATCCAGTTTCGACCCGATCGAATTCAAGGACGGGCGTCTTTTCGAGCGTTACTCACAACCGCAGAGAGTCGGTGTCGAGATCGTGGGGCGCGTCTGGGCGTTCCGCGACATCACCGAGCGCAAGCGGGCAGAGGCCGAGAAGGAAAAACTGCAGCAGCAGGTGCAGCAAGCCCGCAGGCTGGATGCCATCGGCCGATTGGCTGGCGGCGTGGCCCACGATTTCAATAACACGCTCATGGGGGTTAGCGGATATGCCGACCTTTGTCGCACGGCCATCCCCCCGGGGCATCCGGCGATCGAATGGGTGGATGCGATCACGCAGGGGGTCGAGCACGCCGCTGATCTGACCCGTCAACTACTGGCGTTTGCCCGCCAGCAGCCGATTGCGCCGAAGGTGATGGCCATCAATGACGCCGTCGGGAACATGCTCAAGATGCTGCGGCGACTGATTGGCGAGGATATCGACCTGGATTGGCAGCCGGGGGCTGACCTATGGGCCGTCAGGCTGGACCACGGCCAGCTTGACCAGATCCTCGCCAACCTTTGCATCAACGCGCGTGAGGCCATCGGTACCCGCGCGGGGAGGATAACGCTCGAGACGCGTAACGCACCTCTTGATGCCGCCTTCTGTGCAGATCATGCCGACGCCAATCCGGGCGAGCATGTCTTGCTGGCGATCCGCGACAACGGCTGCGGCATGAACCGCGAGACGCTCGACAACATCTTCGAACCGTTTTTCACCAACAAGCGCCTGGACGAGGGCTGCGGTCTCGGCCTGGCCACGGTCTACGGGATTGTCAAGCAGAACAACGGTTTCCTGAGCGTCGATAGCGAACCGGGCAAGGGCTCGTCATTCCACATCTACCTGCCGCGTGTCGCAGCGGAAGACGTCGTGGCGGATGAGGACGTCGCGGAAGAAACACGACAAGCGCCTGCCAGCGCTGGCAACCCTCCGCGCGGCGGAAACGAGACCGTCATGCTGGTTGAAGATGAGAAGAACATTCGCTTTACCCTGAAGATCCTTCTCAAAGGCCTCGGTTACAGCGTGCTTGTGGCGGAATCGCCCGAGGCGGCATTGCGCCTGGTAACCGAACACGCGGACGGCATCGACCTGCTGCTGACCGACGTGATCATGCCAGGCATGAGCGGTCGCGAGCTAGCCGAAACACTGACGCCGCGCTATCCGGCGATGAAGGTGCTCTATATGTCCGGCTACAGTGCCGACGTCATCGCCCATCACGGCATACTCGAGGAGGGCGTCAATTTCGTCAGCAAACCGGTCACCCGCGAGGCCCTCGCCGGGAAAATACGCGAGGTGCTGGGCTCAGCACTTGCAGGGGGGGATGAACGCCCAGCGGAGAACAGCAAGTGAATCACGTCCATGACATCGCCGGGGATGAAAAGACGGAAGCGCAGCTCGCCTATTTGAGCCGGGAGCTGGAAGCAAGCGAAGGCCGGGTGCAGGCGAAACTGAATGCGCTTCTCGATCCGGCAGACGAACTCGAACCACTGGCGCTGGCGGATGCTGTTGACTGCACGCAACTCCAATCGCTGATGAATGACTTCCATGCCCTGACAGGCATTGGTGTCGGTATTGTTGATACGGAAGGCAACGTGATCATCGCGACAGGTTGGCAGGATATCTGCACGAAATTTCACCGCTGTCATCCAGACACCCTCCGGAACTGCATCGAAAGCGATACGCGTCTCTCCGCCGGCATTGAGCCGGGGACGTTCAAGGCTTACAAGTGCAAAAACAACATGCGGGATATCGCCACCCCGGTCATGATCGGCAAAAAGCATATGGGGAATCTCGTTCTCGGTCAGTTCCTGTTTGATGATGAAGAGCCGGAACTGGATGTGTTCCGCGAGCAGGCACATCGTTATGGATTCGATGAGGCCGCTTATCTCGCAGCCTACTGCCGCATTCCACGCTGGTCGCGGGAGACGGTCGAGAAGGCCATGGTCTTCTACTGCAACATGATCAGCATGATTTACCGTCTCTCCTACAGCCAAATCAAACTGGCCCGTACCAGCGAGTCCTTGCGCCGTAGCGAGCAGCAGTTCCGGTCTTTCGTCGAGAATGCCAATGACCTCGTTTATGCCCTCTCGCCGGAAGGCGTCATTTCCTATGTTTCGCCCAATTGGAACGATTTCATGGGCGAACCCGCCGAACACGCAATCGGCAACGCCTTCTATCCCTATATCCACCCCGAGGACCGCCAGCAATACCGTTCGTTCCTCGAAAAAGCGCTATTGAACGGCGAACGACAGAATAACGTCGAATACCGGATTGTCCGCCGTGACGGTTCCTGGCGCTGGCACGTCATCAACGGGGGCCCCATCCACGACGTATCCGGAACCCTCTCGAGCTTTGTTGGTATCGCCCGGGACGTAACCGACGCAAAACAAGCGGAAGCCGAGCACGAACACCTCCAACTCCAGCTTAACCAGGCGCAGAAGCTGGATTCGATCGGACGCCTGGCGGGCGGCGTGGCGCATGATTTCAACAACATGCTGATGGGCGTCATGGGCTATGTCGACCTGATCAGCGAGGATCTTGCACCTGATCATCCGGTGCGCGAGTGGCTCGATGAGATGAAGCTCGAGACCGAGCGCGCGGCCAATCTGACCCGGCAACTGCTGACCTTTGCCCGCCAGCAGACCGTTGTCCCGCAACTGCTGGATCCCAACGATGCGATCGGGAACATGCTCAAGATGCTGCGGCGGCTGATCGGGGAGGATATCGAGCTATCCTGGCAGCCCGGCGCAGGCTCGTGGCTGGTGAAGATTGACCCCGGCCAGTTTGACCAGATTCTCGCCAACCTCTGTGTCAATGCACGCGATGCGATCGGGGGCCGCGGGGGGACGCTGAGCATCGAAACCCGGAACGTGTCTGTCGACGCCGCCATCTGCACGGATCAAACCGAAGCCACCCCCGGTGACTATGCCATGCTGGCGGTCAGCGATGACGGCTGCGGCATGGACAGCGAGACGCGGCAACACATATTCGAGCCCTTCTTCACCACCAAGGCTCAAGGCAAAGGCACGGGACTCGGACTGGCCACGGTCTACGGCATCGTCAAGCAGAACAACGGCTTCTTCAACATCTACACCGAGCCCGGCGTGGGCACGACGTTCCGGATCTACCTGCCGTGTGCACGGGAAACGGCCACCGTGCAGGAACACGAGCAGCAGAAAATCCAACCGCGAGGCGGGTCCGAGACGATCATGCTGGTCGAGGACGAACGAAGCGTACGCATCGTCATGAGCGTGCTGCTCAAGAAACTCGGGTATACCGTGTACGAAGCCGATTCGGCAGAGGTGGCGTTACGCCTTGCAGCCGAATTCGCGGACGGCATCGACCTGCTGCTGACCGACGTGGTGATGCCAGGCATGAGCGGACGCGAATTGGCCGATGAACTGCTAGCGCAATATCCCGCGATGAAGGTGCTCTACATGTCCGGCTATACCGCCGACATCATCGCCCATCGCGGCATTCTCCAGGATAGCGTCAATTTCATAAGCAAGCCGGTCTCCTGCGACACGCTCGCCGGGAAACTGCGTGACGTGCTTGCCACACCAAGTAGCCATACCTCATGACGACAGACGAAGCCTATACCGAATCGACGCGGCCAGGAAGGACGGTTCCGGTCGACGCCATGGCCAAGGCGACACAAACGTAAGATGCTCTGCGGGAAAGCGAGGAAACGCTTCGCGCAACAT